>SCQM01000194.1 GCA_004298555.1 Actinomycetota bacterium
GATCGCAAATTGGGAGACGATGTCACCCGGAGTTGAATTGCTGCTTCCCATAAAGCTTATTCCGTCAATATTGGCCGCGGCCGCTGCTGTTAGACCTGGAAAACTGCTCAACGGAAAGACATTGGTCCCCGCCGCCAGTTTCGAAGTGCTGGTCGTGAAGGTGTTCCCATTCCCGTCACGGAGGCGAATCGCAAGAAACGGATTCTGCACTTCAACCATATTGATAGTAATTGCATCTCCCAAGTTGAGAGCAAGGTTAAGGGGAACACCTTTGCCCTTGTTAGGACTTGGGCTCCACGGTGTACCATAGGTCCCTATTTCCGTGCCGTAGGCGAAGACCTGCTCCGGAGAGTAGGCATGATTTCCGAACCACTGGGCTGTACCCTGCGTGGCGTTGATTGCCATCTGCGCCGGGTAAGGCCCGAAATAACAGCTGCCTCCATCGCGCATCTCCAACTCACGCGCGCCGCCAGCAATAGTTGAACTCTGGTAATACTCGAATGTTGAATATCCGCATGCCGACCACGCTCCACTCCCGGACGTGAAGTTGTCGATAACGATGCCTTGCGGACTCGAGGTATTGGCAGATGCTGGCATGGCCCACAGGACACTAAACCCTAGAGCCATAGTAAGCACCGCTGCAAGCGTGCGACGAACTAATGACATACTCCTCATATAACTGATTTACCTTCCTTGAACAGCAACGTTTGGTGCACTCGATACATCAGAACCGCAAGCGGCAGTGCAGCACTAGTACGGTAACGTTGATCCCATTTTTTTTAATTATGACATTGGAGTTGTGGTAATGAAATGTTAGTTACCATTCTTTTTCACATCTAGCTATTACTGTCACTGTCGCTACTGACGGCTTTACTCTGGGTGGTAAAGCGCATCACGCTGCGATGAATCTATAATCGCTTGAGACAATTCAGGACATCTCGCGACCCCGTTATAATTCAACGCCTCACGCGGCAACGGAGCAATTTGCCAGCCATGTGCAAATACCAGTGTGCAAGACCACAAATCTTCTTTCCGCAGTACCCCTGACTTCGGAACAGCGTTGGAGAAATACGGCGGTCATCAATCGTGCGCAAGACAGCCGCGCACCGCCAACATCCACTGAAAGCTATCGCTCAAAACTTTTTTCAAGCTCTCCTCGGTACTGATGAGCCGGCGAAATGGATCACAACTTTGTTTATCGTGGTTCCTGGCTGCGCGCAAAATCATGCTTTCTGCAATGAGGCGACTGCCTCGGACCCTTAATACGAAACAGTCACTGCGGCTTGACAAACCAGCAAAGTGGAGAGTCTTCGTACTGGGCGTACGAATGCAATGGAATGCACTTAAACTTCAGGATGCTTGAAAGCCACGCTAGTGAATTTAAGCACGACAGAATCGCAGTCATCTACAACTGTTCATGTCGAGTCCAGTTAGTGGCCTTTAGATAATCTCACAATAGAAATTCAGTACTCGAAATACGCCCCGGCTATCAGAATTATGCGCCACCACCAGCAAGCTTGTCAGCAAGCGCTTTTCCCTCAGCAGCTCCAAGCCCAGCTCTCGCCACTAACCAGCAGCTAATTGGAGCAGCAGTGCGCTCTGAGACATGGGCTGCCGTGGCAGCCAGCGATAATATGGCATCGCGCTCTTCCGCCGTGGGGGGCTCGATACCCAATGCAGCTGCCAATGAGTTTAGCCACTCCGTCTCAGTCTGGGCCACTGAAGAAACCTCCTTGATGCTCCAGCCATTCAAACGTGGCTGTTTCACCGTGATTATAGGTGCCGACATGGACATCTGCAACTGCATGCTCTCCCCAACCTCATCCAGGCCAGGTCCTAAAGCCGTCCCAATTTCAATGACATTTCGACCCGAATGCCGATCACGACCTCATCGTCTTCGGAGACGAACAAAGCGCACTCGGCGGTCCATTGAGCTGTTCGGCGCCATGGGTTTGCAGACATGCGCCCAGCATGAATTCCAGCTCCCCTGGTCAAAGCCCGCGCCGGCAGCAGCCACTGCAAATCTATGTCAGGACTGATTCCTTCAATTAGTGCAGTTGTCGCATCACTACGCGAATTTGGCCTATGGGTTGGAATTTGACAGCAAGGCTGGCCGCAGCAAGCTTTGGAAGGGATAGCGCGAGCAAAAGCAGCGAAAACCTTTAATCATCTGCAAGCCAGACCCGCAACCATTCGAGTGTTCGCAGCCATGCCTCGCGTGCCGCAACGGGATGGTACCTGTCTGGATTGGTGTCGTTATGGAATCCGTGCTGAGCACCGGCATAGATCACCTTCTCAAACGTCTTCTTGTTGAACTCCATCGCCTCTGATATCTCGTTGATCCCAGCGTTAATTCTCTGGTCGAGCTCCCCGTATATGGCGAGAACCTTTGCTTGGATATTTGGAACATACTTAAGGTTGGGATTCACTCCATAAAACGGTACAGCGGCCCTAATTCTCGGGTCTCTGGTAGCAAGCCGCCAGGCCATCCCTCCTCCGAAACAGAAACCCACGACGCCAATTCTTTCCTGCTGAACAGAGGCGTCCCCAGCCAGCAGAGACACCACAGCCATGAGGTCCTCGTCCAGCTCATTTCCCCGAATCGATCTGAGTGCGGAAGTGGCATCTGAGGGGCTGGCAAAATTGGAGGTTCCACCCCGACGCGACAACAGGTCAGGTGCTATTGCTGCAAAGCCTTCGCGGGCAAATCTTCGCGTGACGTCCTCGATGTGCGGCGTGAGACCCTTGTTTTCGTGTATTACCACTATGCCGGGGAGTCCCCGGCCCTCTCTCGGCTTCGACAGATAGGCTAAAACATCTGATTCGCTGCTCTTCGCAGTTACTCTGGCCACAGAGATGTCATGGTAATCGTCGGCAATTGAGTTCTGGTTTTCACCGCTTGAACTTCGCTCAACCATGGCGGCAACTTCACCAGACCCGGTATCCCCTGCGAGCTCGGATGTCTCCAACGCCGCAAGCTGGCGGTCTCTCTCCTCGCGGGAAATGTAACCGAGTTCGGCTTCTTCGAGAATTTCCCCACGAAGATAGTCACTCAGAGCCATCGCATGATCTCCTTTCGCTTCTTCCAATCCTCTTCAACTTCAGTTGTCCATCCTCATCGCGTTTTCGCACACTTGCGCTGTTTAGCTTTTTGAGAATGGGGCTCGGTGATCGTTCGGCCAGAAAAAGAGCCGCTACAAGCTCGAGGATATCCCGCCCGCATGATAAACGCTAACTTTGTCCTGCGGCTCTGCCTCTCTCCGTTCGGACTTCAGTGAGACCTTGATTGCCCATTCCCAAGGTCGACGCCACCCCGATCTCTACATTGACGGCGCGGGACAGCAAAGTCCACCATTGATCCCAGCGTACATCGTTGCTCCAAATGATTCTCTCGATGAGAGGTTTCCGGACTAACGGAACAGGAATGTCAAGAGAGGTGCATGCTAACTGGTATAGCCCAGGAAAATAGGAACCGATAAACCAGGTGCTGCAGTGCCGCGAAATGTCATCGATCTGCACCGGCGCCTGCTATCGCAAATCGGGCCGCGTTTCATCGCCGAAGGTTTCCAAGGCAAAGTCCAGGAATGTGTTCAGCATTGGAATACGCGACCCGCTGGATTTCCAAACAAGGTCTATGTCTCTGAAGTTGCGAATCCCGTCATCACGGATATCGAGATACGTCACGTTCTCCGGCTCTCTAGTGGTGTATGCCTTCGGTATGATCGCCACTCCAATGCCATACGCCACGAGACTGCGAATCGCAGCGATCTCGTTGGACTCCAATACAATGTTCGGAGTGAATCCGGCCTGATGGCAAAGACTCGTCGTTAGATTTCGCATGGCAGTACCCGAGCGCATAACGATGAAATCATCAGAAGCCACTTCAGAAAGATATGCCTTGGTCTTATCAGCAAGTGCATGCCCGGGACCGACGGCGAGATAAAAAACCTGTTTGGCAACTCTGATCCAGTTCTTTTCATTTTTGTCTGGCTTTGTGGTTGTCAGAATGAAATCGAGATGTCCGAGCTCAAGTTCATCGAGAATATCCCGTGGCGAACCCAGGCGGAAGTAAAAGGTGGTAGCTGGGGACCTGGTATGAAACGGCTCCACCAGAGCCTGGATCAAGATAGGTACTAGCCCGTGCAAAGTGCCCATTCTTATGTGCTGCGCAGCGAGGCTCGCCAATTCCGCCACCTGCTGTTTTCCTATCTCAAGCTCCGTGACAGCTGAGCGCGCATATTTATAAAAGAGCTTCCCGTATTCATTTAGTTCGAGCCTGCGGCCCACCCTTGAGAACAGCGAGACGCCCAGCTCATTTTCCAACCTGGAGATTGCACGGGACAACGTCGGCTGCGTGATATCCATTTCGTCCGCGGTCCAGGTCACATGTTGCGTTTCGGCAAGTTTGATGAACCAAACCAGCTCATGGTCTCTCACAATAGAATCATACAGTTTGCGTATGAATCTTGCCAGAATTGTCATTGGATTTCATAATGAGCATGAATTATTGTACGACAAACGCATTCTTGGATAGTTTGAGCGCTTGCATCAGATCTGCGGGGGGAGCACAGGAGGGGAAATCTCCGTTTAGGCGACGAATATAACTCCCATTTTTTCCGGCTACTCTCGTGCTGAGCCTTGAATGGTGTGCTCGCATAACGGCCAAGGCGCGCTGGATCGCAGTAGTCGAAGCAAGGCTGCAGGAGGCGTAAAAGGGGTTTCACGATAGCGATCGGAAGGTGCCTAGAGAGACCTTCGCCTTCAGGATCGCACTGAAAAGGGGGGCTTGCACCGTGAATTTTGATCAAGAGGCAGACACGCCTGAACAAGCGCTCTTTCGCCAGGAGGTGCGGGAATGGCTCGATACCGCAATGGCGGGGCGAGGCGACCTCAAATGGTCAACACAATGGTCAACCAGGGGAAATGAGGCCGAATACGCATTCAGGAGGGACCTAGCCAGGAAATTGGGTGAGAAGGGTTGGATGTTTCCAACTATTCCGGTCGAGTATGGCGGAGGCGGCCTGGATGTGGATCATCAATTCGTTCTCGAGGGAGAGATCGCCAGGCACGATCTGAGCCTCACACAGGTCTTTTATACTCTCGCGCGCATAGTCGTACCTGTGGTCAACCAGTGGGGCAATGAGGAACAGAAAAGGCGCATTCTTCCTCCACTATGCAAGGGTGAAGTGATTTGTTGGCAAGTCATGACCGAGCCCCAAGGCGGATCGGACCTTGCCACTTTGACAACCGTGGCAAAGCGGGTTGGTGACGAGTACATTATCAACGGCCAGAAGGTGATGGTTGGCTCCACTCACTATCCCGACTACCTCTGGACGATCGTCAATACGAACCCGGGCGGTGAACGGCACGAAAATGTGAGCTGGATCTATGTGGATGCGCACACGCCCGGCGTCACGATCCAGCCATTGCCGATGATCATGGGTATGAAGAACATCGTGTTTTTTGACGATGTTCACGTTCCCGTCGAGGATCTTGTAGGCGGCGAAAATAACGGCTGGCGTGTAAGCACCACCCACCTCGAACTTGAACATGATGGCGGGGGAAGCGTCAGTGGCGATCCCGCCGTGGACAGACTCATCGAGTACTGCAAAGACAACGGCGACAGTATGGGGCGGCTCATCGACCAACCAGATGTCAGGCGGATTCTTGCCGATGCAATAATCGACGGCCATGTCCTAAAGATGCTTCAAACCAGGAACCTGTGGTTCCGGCTCCAGCGCGACCCCGTTCCCTACGGAGGGGTTCAGGCCCGCTATCTCCGCCGAATGATCGGACTCTCGAACTCCCAACGGTTCCAGCAAATCTTAGGCTACTCGGGGTTGCTCAAAGATCTGAACGTGGACGAAGCCACAGATTTCGATTACATAAGCCGGCGCGGCCCCGCAACGCTACACGGAGGTGGAACCCTTGACACAGATCGTCTGCAGTTCGCAAGACGGCTTGGGCTCGGGAGAAGGCAAAGAGAGTCGGCGCCCCTAACTATTTGAAGCGCCGGCTAGTTCGCCGGTTGGAACAGGCTTGCTGTATATATATCGCAAATGGAGAGAAAAGTATGGATCTTAGATTCTCTGAAGAGCAGCTGATACTTCGTGATGTCGTGGCAAGGTTTGTGCAGCAGCGGGCGCCGGAGACAGAAGTTCCCCGCTGGTTCCAGGCAAACGAGACATTCCAGCCCGAGCTGTACCGCCAGGCGGCCAACACCGGGTGGATCGGCATGTGCGTGCCTGAGTCGCTGGGTGGCGGCGGCTTTGGGACAATGGACGCAGGCATCGTCTTTGAACAGCTCGGCAGAGCACCGGTTCCCGGCCCTCTGTTCGCGTCGTCAATCCTGGCTCCCCGCTTGCTCACTCAATTGGCGAGCCAGGAGCAGCAATCAAGGTTAATTCCTCCGACGTGCAACGGATCCATAGTTTGGGCGGTCGGCCTCAGCGACTCGCCTCGCGGGTTCACCGAGAACGACATCGAGCTTGTTTCGAAAGATGCAGGCAAAGGGTTGCTGCTGACTGGGAGGAAGAGATTCGTCCACGATGCGCCCGCTGCGGACCGGCTCCTCTGCACGGCCCGGTCGGCGCAGGGCACCATCTTTCTCGCGGTGGATCTCCGCCTCGAAGGAGTTCGGATTGTCCCTCATGAGGGGTTCCTGAGCTCTCTGTATGATGTCGAGTTCGACCAAGTCGAAGTTGGCGACGATGACGTGATCTCGCGCTCACCGAGCTGCTGGCACGACGCAGAGGTTGCGCTGGAGGTTACCCTGCCGATCCTTTCGGCCTACAAGGTAGGTGCCTGCCAGCGAGTATTCGAGATGACGGTCGAATATACGAGCGAGCGCGTAGTTTTTGGCCAGCCAATCGGCCGGTTCCAGCGGGTGCAGGATCATGTCGTCGAACTGACGAACCACATGGACGCCGCGCGGTGGCTGACCTATGAGGCGCTCTGGAAAGTTGACAGCGGGCGCACCTACACTGCCGCAGTTCATGAGGCAAAAGCACTCGCGAGCGAGGCGTACTACCAGGTCTGCAACTATGCGAACATGGTGTTTGCCGGCCCGGGAACATCACTTGACCATCCGTTGGTTCCCCACACTGTGACTTCACGCACTCTTTACCAGTTTCTTGGGGATCCCAACTATCACAAAGAGAAGATGATGGACGTTCTGTTTCCCATGCCCAGCTCTTAGCTGAGCATATGCCATCCTGTGGAGGGGAAAGGGATGAGCGGGAATTTGAAAGGGGGTTGGTTGATTTGAAAATCGAAGATGCAAGCGAAGAGGCGCTACTGCCACCTTTGCCTCAAATTACCGAGGAGACGCGCCCGTTCTGGGAGTCATGTGAAAAAGGCGTGCTCAGCTTGCAGCGATGTGCTTCATGCTCGCAATTCCGTTTTCCTCCAAGCGTCATCTGCCCAAACTGTGCAAGTATGGATCACTCCTGGGAGCCCGTCTCGGGGCTGGGCACCGTCTTTTCATTCGTCACTTTTAAGCGCCTCTACCACAAGGCGTTCGCGTCGTTGCTGCCATACGTGGTTGCCGTGGTTGAGCTGAGCGAGGGTCCACGGATGGTGAGCAGGCTTGTCGCCCTAGGGGAGGATGACTCCCTCAAATGCGGCGCGCCAGTAAAGGTGCGCTTCGAGCGCCAGGGCAACGAGCTGATGCTGCCCCTTTTTGAACTGGTGGATGCAAAGTGACCGGCGCGGAGGAGTAGCGGCGGGATGGGGGCATTATCTGGAGTTCGAGTGGTTGAAGTCGGTCGGTACGTGTCCGCGCCCATGACCTCCGTCATGCTCGCTGATCTGGGTGCGCAGGTGATAAAGGTAGAGAATCCTGAAGGCGGCGATCCGTTTCGCGGTTGGGGCCACTCCGGCGGATACAGCCCTAATTTTTGCTCCCTAAACCGAAACAAGATGAGCCTTGCGCTTGACGTTGCTAGCGACCGCGGAAAAGAATACCTGTTGAAGCTGCTAGATGAGGCCGACGTGCTGATCGAGAACTTCCGGGTCGGCCAGACAGACCGCTGGGGTTGGGGCTACGAGACTGTGTCCGCAAGGAATCCCAGGATTGTCTATTGCTCAATAAGCGGCTTCGGCTCCACCGGACCATATCGAAACCGGCCAGGCTATGACACGGTCGGCCAAGCCATGAGCGGCCTGCTTAGCGTATTGACCGACCTCAACTCGCCCGAGCCGGTCGGGATTTCTCTCGCAGACCATTTGGCGGGGATTTACGCGGTTTATGGGATCCTTGCAGCCCTGGTGTCGAGTATGCAGACGGGAAAAGGCCAGAAGGTGGAAACTTCGTTGCTCCAGGCGGCTGTCTCCTTCCAGAGCGAGAACATCGCCAACTACTTCGCAAATAACGAAGTGCCAACCTATGACAGGCGTGCCAGGTCGGCAGGCGTGTGGACCCTGGTCGCCAAGGACAACAAGCCATTTGTGGTGCACCTTTCGTCACCCACCAAATTCTGGCAGGGATTCGCAACCGTCGCCGGGCACCCCGAGTGGATCGATGATCCCAGATACAAAGAT
The DNA here is from genome assembly GCA_004298555.1 of Actinomycetota bacterium. Classification (GTDB taxonomy): domain Bacteria; phylum Actinomycetota; class Acidimicrobiia; order Acidimicrobiales; family Acidimicrobiaceae; genus SCQM01. The sequence continues at coordinate 8,542 of SCQM01000194.1, forward strand.
CAGGCGTCCCGGCGGGTGAACTATGACGAACTGGTGCCTGAGGTAAAGATGGCGTTCGCAAAGAAGAACAGAGATGAATGGCTGAAAGAGCTGGAGGCCGTTGATGTCCCATGTGCGCCGCTGAATGACCTCAGAGAAGTGTTTGACGACGACCAGATCAAAGCGCTTGGAATGAGGTGCTCACTGGAACATCCGGTGATGGGAAAGGTCGAGCTGTCGGGGCCGGGAATCGCGCTTTCCGGGACTCCCATTAGGTGGGAGCTCGCTCCCCCGCTCCTCGGACAACATACTGATGAGGTGCTCGAGATGATCGGCTGCTCGCCAAAGGAAATTGAAGAGCTGATCACCGAAGGAGTTGCCTCCAGGGAAAGGCTCCCAAAGAAGTGACGCGACGATTCTGGATGGTGCTTTTATGAACGCTGAACTTAGAGACCGCTACGCAATTGTCGGCGTTGGCCAGAGCCGGCTGGGCGAAGTCCCTGGCTCCACGGCGTTGAGCCTGATGGTGGAAGCGGCAGTCTCCGCCATGGATGACGCCGGCCTTGAAAAAATCGGCATTGATGGAATCATCTGCCGCGGCCCGGACGATATGTACGGCTTTCACCAGCAAGTCGGGCAGCTTCTGGGACTCGATGTCGGTTTCAGCACGACGCTGGACAATGGCGGTGCCAGCCAGATACTCTCGATCATCTTGGCCGTGTCCGCCATCGAGGCAGGGTTGTGCAACACCGTGCTCTGCGGCTACGCGAGGGACGCCTGGTCACGCACACACCACTCAGAAGAGGCGCGGATGAGCCAACGAGCTAGCGGGGCTGCCCAGAGCCAACATGCCCGGGACAGCTACAGCAGCGAGTCATTCGGCCTCTTCGGAGCTCCAGCGATGCATGCATTTGGTGCCCGCCGCCATATGGACCTCTATGGCACGACAAAGGATCAACTTGGCGCAATCGCTATAGCATTTCGCGAGCACGCAAGGCGCAATCCACTCGCCCAGATGCACGCAAGGGAGCTGACTTTAGATGAGTACCGGGCGGGAAGACCGATAGTCGAGCCGTTCAATTTATACGACTGCAGCTTGCGGACGGATGCAGCTGGCGCGGTCATAGTGACCTCGCTTGAAAGAGCCAGAGATCTTCGAAAAGAGCCGGTCCGCATCAGTGGCTTCGGTACGCACAACAATACCTCTGGGTGGTTCCACGATGAGAATATGACGAGCACGGCTGCGATTCAAAGCTCGAAAAAGGCCTATTCCATGGCAGGCCTCGGACCGAGCGATATCGACGTTTTCGAGGTCTACGATTGCTTCACCTACATGGCGCTTGTTCAGCTCGAGGACTATGGGTTCTGCCAAAAGGGAGAGGGTGGCCCATTCGCTGAGTCAGGCGCGCTCCGCCTTGGAGGAGCATTGCCCACCAATACTGCCGGAGGGCAGCTGTCCGAGGGGCATGCAGAGGGGATGCTGCAGGTTGTAGAAGCTGCCCGTCAGATTCGCCATGATTATGGTCCGGATCGCCAGGTTGGAAATGCCGAGGTTGCTGTTGCCAGCGGCCATGGGGGCAACACCGTTTGTCACAGCAGCCTGATTTTGACCTCCACGTGAAAAGCGGCACTTTGCGCGAATCGGTTGGACTCGGCAAGATTTCCCGGTGTGAAAATTAAAGGTAAGAAAGGAGCTGCGGACGTTTTGATATGAGAGATGTGAACTTGATATGAGAGATGAGAACCGTTCAGGGTCTACGCGCTTGCAGGATAAACCTGTTGATCGGAAAGATCGGTTCTAATAGCTGTCTGGAGGTAGCCAAGGTACCTATAAGCAAACAACAAAACCAGGTCCATCGAGCGTGGCAGTCGGTGAAGGGGATAATTGCCACAATCTCCACATGAGGTTGAGTTATTGTTGATACGGGATGATCTTAGATCAGCGGGGGGGCATTTTGTCAGTAAACGACCTGGTTCACCATTCCTTGGCGCTGATATTTGGGAGACGCATGTCTTCGTATTGGCCATGCGCCTCAGCGGTCCTAACAGCCACGAATTCTTCTAACTAATGGGTTGGCCGAAGCCATACTCACTGAAAGGAATGTGATTCATGCGTAACATTCATCCACTTAGGAAATATGTGAAACCAACTTCCGTTGGGCTCGCAGCACTGGGTTTGTTGCTGACCGCTTGTGGCAGCTCAAGCACAAACTCAAGCGCTACCACGGCAGCATCCAAGACTCCAACGGGTGACGCCTTGCTCACCTATCAAGGTTCAGATGCTACATCTGTACTTGAAGCTGCGGCTAAGCAAGAGGGAAAGCTGAATTTCATGACTTCGCTCGCTGGTCCGGTTGTGACACAGCTGACGACTGCCTTTGAAAAGCAGTATCCCTATATTCACGTGACGGTAAATCGTGCAGACGAGAATACATTGATACCTCAGGCCATTTCCGAGGAGCAGGCCGGCAAGCCTGCAGCCGATGTGTTCGAAGTTACAAGCCCCGGCGCATTGGAGCTTCGAGCCGCAGGACTTCTCTTGCCATATGCCGATCCGACTGCCAAAATGCCTGCCGAGTACGTAACCAAGTCGGGCTCCAACTACCTTCTGGTCACCGACAGAATCTCGTGGTTGTCCTTTGGGTACAACACGAACAAGATTCCAGCGGCCGATGTACCCAAGAGCTTGTCGGACCTGACAAATCCAGCACTCAAAGGCCAGCTGGTGACCGAGGCCAGTTCAACCGGATACGACTGGATTGGATCTGTGCTCCACGCGATGGGACAGACTCAGGGAGAAGCTTTTCTCCAGCAGCTCGGCCAACAGAACAAGCCAGCGGTCGTCTCCCTTTCGGGAGCCGCAACTGCAGGTTTGGTGGCGTCGGGACAGTATGGTGCTTCGTTCTCAGTCTTCCAGGATCATTTCCTGGAGAACGCGGCAAAGGGTGCCCCGGTCAAGTGGATTCCGCTGGAGCCCGTGATAGCCAATGTTGGCCAGGTTGGAGTACTCAAGAGCGTTCAAGATCCTGCCGCGGCTGCGCTTTTTGCCGATTTTGAAACCGGGCCAACTGCACAGCAGCTATTTCAGACTTTGCATTACGGCTCTCCAAATGTCTCGGTTCCGTTCAAGTCCTGGGTGCCTACCCAGGGAGCTACTACGGCACAGGAGTACGCCACTCAACTGAAATCATGGGAGGCCTTGCTGAAAAAGGACTTTGGATAGGCCTGCGAGTTAGTACCCGAGTCAGGTGGGAACCAGGATTGGACCTGTCCCGCCTGACTCTTTAGGACCAATTGGCAAATTCCCATCATCTTGCCCCGGAAGCTTGCTCCAAGTGTCCGGCGAATGGAAGATCATCTTTCTGATGTACGGTCGTGCCGATGGGAGGTCTAGACAGTCACACAATCGATTACCGAGTTGGGGGCAGTTAGCTTGAATGGTTTGATGCAGCGGCTACGCGCAGGCGTGAAACAGGTGCACGGGACGGAGGCAGTGCTGGCAGTGGTAGTACTGCTTGTTCTTGTCTACCTCACGATTCCTCCGCTCTTTCTGATGTTTTGGAAGAGCTTCGTATCGGGGATCTCCCTTGGCACGCACTTTTCTTTAAACGGATACCGTTCGATGATCGAGAATGGTCTGAGTGCAACAGTAGTCCAAACTCTCGAATTTGCGCTTGGTAGCACCATTGTCACGCTCGTAATCGGTTCCATCATCGCGTGGTCGACGATAAGGACCGATTCGGCAATGCGATGGCTCGGCTATGTCGTTGCATTTCTAGGCTTTGCCGTTCCAGGACTGGTCAACATAATCGGATGGATCATCCTTTTCGGGAATGGAAGCGGCGTGGGCGACCTTTGGCTGAGGCACTTGACAGGACTCCACTTGGCTTTCAACATCGAGACATTGCCCGGGATGATAGTGATGGAGGGGCTGCTCAATGTGCCTGTGGTGTTCTTCCTCCTTATAGGCCCCCTCAGATCATTCAATGCCTCCTTTGAAGAGGCGGCGCAGGTTCACGGAGGCAGAGGAATCACGGTAATGAGAAAGGTCACCATCCCATTGCTCAAGCCGGTGCTGCTGAGTGCCGTGATTCTCATTGCAATCAGGGCAATTCAAAGCTTCGAGGTTCCCGTTCTGCTCGGGACTCCCGCCCGCACCAGTATCTTCACGGCGGAGATTTACCAGTCGATACATTCTTCGATAATTCCCGATTACTCGACCGCAGCCGCCTTTGGCGTCGTGCTGGTGGCCGGCCTCATAGTCCTTCTTATGATTGAGACAAGATTTACCAAAGGCACAAAGCGTTTCGAGGTTATATCGGGGCGTGGCACCGTCGACCGCACGACGAGACTGGGGCGGTTCAGATGGCTTCCGACGATACTGAATTTGATCATTCTCGCATTCTTCCTGCTTCCATGTTTCTACGTGGTGTTGGCGTCGTTTCAAAAGCGCATTGGAGCCTCGATAGGAGCGGGCAGCTTCACGCTCAGCAACTACGCAACCTTGCTGCACACCTCGGGTTTCATGACAGCTATACGGGACACCGTCGAGGTTGCGCTCTTGGCAGCCATAGCAACGGCTTTGCTTACTCTGCTCGCATCGTGGGTCTCCGTGCGGGGCAAGGGGACTCTTGCAAGGCTGGTGAATTTCATGGCGAATATTCCGCTTGTCATACCCGGAATCGTTATGGGCTTTGGATTCCTGCTCTTTTATCTGTACTCGCCGGTGCCGCTCTTCGGAACCCTCCTGGCGATCGGGCTCGCGTTCGTCGCGATGTTCGTACCTTATGGCATCCGGTATGTGAGGCCAGCCCTGATTGGGATCTCCGGCGAGCTGGAGGAGGCAGCGCGGATATCCGGGGCCTCAGGGCGTCACATTCTGTTCAAGATCGTCTTGCCCCTGGTGAAGAGTTCTGTCACGGGCACCTCCCTTTATGTGTTCTTCACTTCATTCAGGGAGCTGGCTATGGCGTCAATCCTGGTGACAGCAGCCACGCCTCTGCTCTCTACTTTGCTGCTCGACCAGCTGGTAAACGGTGACCTGACGGTAGTCAGCGCACTTGGAGCGCTGATCTTTATAGTGAGCGCACTGGTGGGGCTGCTGGCCTTTCGCTTCATCGGATTTCAGCGCGTTTCGCCCGTCCCTGTCCCCATGGGAGACGCATCATGAACAGAACCAATGCCCGACTGACCAGCCGCGTGTCTGCCGCAGTTCGCGCCTGTTATGGATCGAAAGAAGGAAAATAGAAATGCCACTGGGAAACGAAGACGTCTCGCCGGGAGGGCTGCTTGCCGAGGCACCCCCGCTGTCCGGTTTCAGGATCAGGCAGCTCGAGCTGCCCAAGAGCGACCCGACATGGCGATTTGCACTGGCAGCAAATCCAGCCAGTCCGGGATTTCTCCTCGAACTTTCGGCAAAAAATGGAGATGTCGGCTCGGCTTCCGTGGGAGAGATCCAGCATCTGGGTTACAGGCTGGCGGAGATGAAGGACGCATTGGAAAAGGTGCTTCCGCATGTGGTTTCAGCGGGCGGCAATGCGGGCTCTCATGTGGAGACCCTCAAAGGGCCTTCCCGGGCCCTAATTCAGATGGCCTTGCTTGATCTGGTTGCCCGTTCCAGGCAGGTTGCCGCGCATGAGCTTTTGGGAGGGCTGGAAAGAAACTCGGTAAGGGTCACCCGGATTCTGTCTTTGAAGGCTCCCGAAGAGATGGCTCGCATCGCCTCCTCGCATGTAAACGAGGGCTACCGCGACTTGAAGATAAAGCTGGATAACAAGGACTCTGATCTTGATTTCGAAAGGGTATCGGCTATACGCGCGGCAGTTGGATCGGAAGTCAACCTGACCGTAGACGCCAATCAAAGCTATAGCGCGGAGGGAGCGTTATCGATCTCAAAGCGAATCGCCCAGTTCAGAATCGAGGTGTTTGAGCAGCCGGTCCCACAGGATGACATCGAAGGAATGAGATACCTTCGCGAACGGAGTCCTATCCCAATCGAGGCGGATGAGGCCGCCAATTCGGTCGAGCGAGTTGCTGAACTGATACGCATGAAAGCTGTACACGGAGTCAGCATCAAGATTCCAAAGCTCGGCGGGATCGACAAAGCTATTCAAGTGGTTCAGATGTGTTCAGATGCAGGACTGCAGGTCCGAATTGGTGCCCATGTTGGCAGCAGGCTCCTAAGTGCTGCTGCGCTTCAGCTGGCGGTTGTCATTCCGGATCTGGTCGAGCCCGCGGAACTTGCGGAATTCGAACGGCTCGAAGGCGATCCCGTAACAGGACTCGTCATCGAAGCAGGCAAGATAGGCCTTCCAGCAGGGCCAGGATACGGTGTATCGGTTTCCCCTGCTTTCTGACCGATGAGAGTGGATGACGGTATAAGGATAGGTAAATATGACTGGTCGTGAGGTAACCCTGAATTTGGATAAGCTCTTTTCACCAGGAAGGATTGCGATCGTAGGTGCGTCGGAGGGCCGTCATTACTCTCAAAGCCTGATCGCCAATCTGCGCCGGCATGGATTCGCAGGCTCCAACATCTTCCCCATCAACCCCAAGTACGAGACGATTTCCGGCATTCGATGCTTCGACACATTGGAGAGCCTTCCTGAGACTCCTGACGTCGTGGCTATTCTGATCGGCCACGAACATGTCAAAGGCGCGATAGAGACGGCTGGGAAGATGGGTATTGGCGCGGCTCTGGTGATTGCCGATGGGTACGCAGACGAGGGTGAAGAGGGACGATTGGATCAGGTTGAACTCGGCAACCTTGCCCTCAAGCACGGGATTGCGCTGCTTGGCCCGAATACGCTCGGCTACGTGCGCCCGTCTTCAAGTGCAGGCATGTGGTGTGCGGGAACCCTCCAAACTCCTCTCAGGCAAGGGGGGATATCCGTGGTCGCGCAGTCGAGCGGAATGCTCAACGTCATTATGGGAATGCTTGGCGATCGCCAGATCGGGGTTCAGGCTTGCGTTTCCATCGGCAATGCCGCAGTGATCGGCCTGCCGGAGATGGTCAGGCACTTTGGCGAAGACCCAGAGACCAGGGTGATAGCGCTAGTGGTGGAGAGCATCGACAGGCCCAGAGAATTTGCCGAGGCGCTAGAGGCCGCTCGGAGGAACCGCAAACCCGTCGTGGCGCTCAAGATAGGGGCCTCGCAGCGTGGCCAGCTCAATTCGCTTGCGCATACCGGCCGTCTTTCAAGTCCCAACCAAGGATGGAAAGCTGTCTTCGATCGAACTGGGGTTTTCGAGGTCTTTGACATCGATGACTTAGTGGAGACTGTCACGCTGTTCGACGGGCTGACAAAAGAAGGCGTGGCTGGCAGCGGCACTCCCCGGAAATTGGGATTCGCATTTGCAACTATCTCAGGCGGAGAGACGAGCCTAATCTGTGATATTGCCGATCAGGAAGGCCTCGAGCTGGTACCGCTTGGTGCTGACACCCTGGCCTCCCTGCGCGACGGAATCAAGAAAGCCGCTTTGATCGGCAACCCATTGGATCTTCAGAATACCCGCACCACCCGTCCCGAGGTGTTTTGGCAAAGCCTCAGGACGCTTGCCGGCGACAATGCTGTCGACGTCCTGGCGGTGAGGCTAAATATGGCAGTCAAACCGTCGCAGTCGCACATCTCGCTGTATCGGGAGATAGTTGAGTTGATCCGCACTCTCGGTGTGGTCCCAGTCGTGCTGTCGAGGGCATACGAGCGCTTCGACATTTCGTGGTGGGATCTGTTCAGGGACCTCGACGTCACTTTCGTGATGAGCTATCGAAACGCGGTGAAAGCAATGGCTACATTCAGCACCTGGCTTGATTCACTTTCCATTGACGTCCAGAGCCCAAAGGCGATTCCAGCTGAAGCCAGCTCGGCAGATGAAAGGTCTGTGGCCCTGTCACTCGCGCAAGCACGGAGCTGGCTGTCAAGCGAGGCGATCCCCTATGTTCCAAGCGGCATCGCAGACAATCCTGAGGATGCGGCCGTGCTTGCAGCTCGGCTTGGCTTCCCAGTAGTTGTCAAAGCTGTGATGCCGGCATTGCTCCACAAGTCTGATATGGGCGGTGTGGCGCTGGATCTGGCTGATGGAGACTCAGTCGCGAGGGCCTGCGTGAATATGTTCGAGCGTCTTTCCGGGGCATCGGGCGCGGCAGGGGATGCGCTGCATTTCGAAGTTCAGAAAATGATATCTTCAGGAGTTGAGATCATCCTCGGAATGAAGAGGGATCCAACTTGGGGCCCTCTTTTGATGATAGGTTCGGGCGGCATCTATACGGAGATCCTGAGGGATACAATATGGCTTCTACCCCCGGTTTCGCCCGAAGAAGTAATCAATTCTCTCGCAAAGCTGAAGATATGGCCGGTACTCCAAGGTGCGCGCGGTGGCAGGCCGTCAGACATCGGGGCACTGTCACGGCTGGTCTCACAGGTCAGTGACGCGGTGGTTCAAGACGGTGCCTGGGTCACCAGCATGGATTTGAATCCGGTCATGGTGGGTTTCGATGGCGGCGGGGCGTTCGTAGTTGATGTGGCAATGCTTGGTGACGAAAAGATGGCCGGCGATTGGTCAGCTTGATGTTTCGCGTCACGCTAGCGCGGTAGTAAATTGCAAGAGTCATGAAGGCAGGATGAACGGTTTGATATCTCAGTGGAGGGATGGAAGCAGTGCTTTGGGTTAAGGATTTAATCACTCACTTTTCGGCAGGCACCACAAAGGGATCTAACCGGCCAGATTCCACCTCGGACAGCAGGAGCAAGACCGGCGGCATCGATGGAGTCTCATTCGAGGTGGAGCAAGGCGAGCTTTTCACCCTGCTGGGGCCATCAGGATGTGGAAAGACTACAACTCTGCGATCGATTGCTGGACTTGAGCGTCCAAATTCAGGAAGCGTTCGTCTCAGAGAAAAAGTCCTTTTTGACAGCGAGCTGGGAATTAATGTACCCGTCCACCGGCGGGGAATCTCGATGGTGTTTCAGTCATACGCGATTTGGCCCCACATGACCGTATATAAGAATGTGGCATTCCCGTTTGAAGTCCTTCCGCGCAGCGCCCGCCCGCCCGCCAAAGTCATCAAGAATCGGGTGGAGCAAATACTTGAGACGGTCGGACTTCTCGCGCATATGAACCACCCAGCCACCCAGTTGTCGGGAGGCCAGCAACAAAGGCTGGCTTTGGCAAGAGCGCTCGTGACGGAACCGCCCATAATCCTCCTGGACGAACCACTCTCGAATCTTGACGCAAAGCTCCGCGAGAACATGCGGATGGAACTGAAAAGGCTGCAAAGAGAGACGGGGGTCACCGCTGTATATGTCACCCATGACCAGGGTGAGGCCCTCAGTCTTTCTTCCCGGATTGCAATCATGGATGCCGGTAAGATCGTACAGGTAGGAGCACCACGCGAAATCTATGGAGGCCCCTCGTCTCGGTATGTCGCAGATTTCTTGGGCGGAGCGAATTTTTTAGAGGGCGTAGTGACAGATTTACATGGAAGTGAAATCCTGATCGACACAGGAATCGGAGTAATCCACGCCGCCGGTCAGCCGGCCCGGGGGAAAGGATCACGCGTTATCGTTTGCCTCCGGCCTGAACAGATGCGCATCAGCACTATGGCCCCGTCCGAGAGGCCGGTGAATGGATTCGAAGGAAAATTGACAGCGACAGCTTTCCTGGGTGATCGCATAGACCATATTGTCAGGACGGGAGAATCCGAACTTAGGATCAGGTCCGAAGCTTCGATGCGAATACGAAGAGCTGAAGCTGACAACGTATTCATTTGGGTTGAGCCGTCTGACATCATCGTCCTGGACAATTGATTTCCAGATAGCACTCCGAGAACCGGGGCCGCACACTAGTTCCGGCACTCTCGATTGCCGCCATAACAACTCAAAGAGGCCTACTATGCTCGTTTAGCGGAGGCCCCGATGGTCTTCTGTGCCAACCTAAAAAGTCTCCAATTGAAAACCAGCATGGCTCAGTAAGTAGGAAGATGTGGCTGATTCCGCGCCAATAAACCACGAGGTACGTAATCGACCAAGTCTGAGAGCTTCAGCGCAGGCAGGCCTGGCTCATGCCGCAAAAAGCGGTTGGCACTCCCTGCGACTGCTTTTCGGAGGACCGGCCCGAACGCGCGTCATCCTTCTCTTGGCGGGCGTCCTCGCGCTGAACAGTGCCGACATCGCCACAGTCGGAGCTTCTGCTACTCAACTGCGCCAAGGTCTCCATATCTCAAACACTGATATTGGCTTGCTGGTAGCCGGAACAGCAATCGTAGCTGCTGTGTTCAGCATTCCTTTCGGAATCCTCGTCGACCGTGCGCATCGCGTTGCGCTGATCTCAATAACGGTTACGCTATGGGGCGTCGTCATGTTTCTCAGCGCGTTTTCGACCAGCTTTGGGCAGCTGATGATCGCGAGGCTGGTCCTAGGTGCCATAACGGCTGTTTCCGGCCCTGGGGTTGCATCCCTTATTGGTGACTATTTTCCTGCGGGCGAGAGAGGAAAGATCTACGGCTATGTGCTTGCCGGCGAGCTTCTCGGAGCAGGTATCGGTTTCATAATCAGCGGAGATTTGGCTGATATATCGTGGCGCGCCGCCTTCGCCATTCTCGCACTCCCAACTATTCCGCTTGCCTGGGCACTCGTCCATCTGCCCGAACCGGCTCGCGGCGGTGCCAGTCATATGCAGCCCGGGGCCTTGCGGATCGTCGGAAGGCGAGAGATCAAAATGCATCAGCGTATGGCCGGGGACCAGATGGACTTCGACATAGGGTCAACAAAGAAGAACCCGTTTTCTGGCAGACCTGGAATCCACGAGCAGCCCAACGATCCGAACCTCGCAAATGAGCAGCATCAGCAGCAGCCAAACGCCAGCGATGGAGCCGGGCCTGGTGCAGGCACCAGGCCTACCGATGCGCAGGAATTGGCAGACCGGCTCGGGATACAGGCAGACCCCGACTCGGTGCTTAGGACAGACCCTCGCCACATGAATGTCTTTGCAATGATTCGTTATGTGCTGAAAATACGAACCAACGTGTTTTTAATAATTTCTGGAATATGCAGCTACTTCTTCCTGACGGGGGTGGAGACCTTCGGATTAGAGTTCGTCAAAGGTCAGTATCATGTCGAACAATTATTGGGCAACCTGCTGATGTTGATCATTGGTGGAGGAGCCCTCCTCGGCGTCCTTGTGGGTGGACGCCTCGGCGACAATCTGATCAAGCGCGGCCGCCTCGGAGGGCGTCTTTTAGTTGCTGCAGTCGCGGCAATACTTACGACTGTTCTATTCGTACCGGCATTTGTAACACACAGCGCCATGACTGCTCTTCCATATATAATCGTGGCAGGTTTCGCCGTTACCGCTCAGAATCCGCCGATCGATGCGGCACGCCTCGATATCATGCCACCTTTGCTATGGGGTCGCGCAGAGGGTGTCCGCTCTCTTTTCCGGACCGCGGCACAGGCATTGGCTCCTCTTGCCTTCGGGACCCTTTCCGATGCGATTGGCCTTCGTTCCACCTTTGCCGTTATGCTGGTCCCTTTTCTCGCAAGCGGAATAGTCCTGCTGTGGGCTTTGCGCACCTACCCCACGGACGTTGCTACCGCAGCCGCGTCCACGGAGTATGAGTTCGGAAAATGAGTCCCGCAAACACGCTATGCCATCCGGCAGGTTGACAGCTGGCCAAAGATTTGGTGAGTCTTCCGAATCCCATTCGTTTCGCATGTGCCGCCCCGCACAAATTGTTTATCGTCGCTGACCTGCCCGTTAAGTGTGCATGGTGCCGGAACTAAGTCGATCAACGTGTTGCATTAGACCTATCATAAAGTACGTGGCTATACTTATAGTGTGAATTTGACACTGTCAAAGCGGGGCGACTACGTAGTGCGTGCGGCAATCTGCCTTGCCTCTAATTACGACTCGGGTCTTCCGACCAAGAGGCACCAGGTCTCTTCGGAAATGGGGATTCCCCGTACCTTTGTGTCCCAAATTCTCGGTAATCTGGTCCAGGCTAAACTGGCGGTCTCCTCCTCAGGCAAGGACGGGGGTTACCGTCTTTCCCGGTCTCCCGATGAAATGAGTTTGCTCGAGGTTGTCGAAGCAGGCGAAGGGACGCTTATTCCTGAGACCTGTACGCTCGGGGAAGGCCCATGCCAGTGGGATGAAGTCTGCCCCCTCCACGAAACCTGGGGCCCGGCAACTGCCGCCCTTAGAAAAGAGTTGGCGGCAACTAGCCTCGCCGAAATTGCCCAGCGCTCCCGGGCAATCATAGCTGGGACATACCCGATCCCGACGGATGCTCATCGGGGAATGGTAGTTACAATGTCCGTTGCCGACTCGGTTCAGGTCGAGCTTGCGGCCTCAAGGGTAGCGGCGAAGCTGAGGTCGGGCGGCTCTTGGCTCGCTCCCCAGGTCGAAGCTGCTTCGGCCGAGGGCGAGGCCATCCGGGTGCGCGTCGGTCCAAGTGGCGCAGCCTGGCTCGGCAAAATTGTAGCGGTGCACTTGGGTGAGCCGGAGGGCACCGATGAAGCCTTGGTTATCCCGTTCGCATGGGAGGCAACAGGGCCGACTGGACTGTTTCCGCATCTCGAAGGTAAGTTGCGACTCTCGGCGGTGGACCCGGAACGCTCGGAGCTTGCTCTCACTGGACGCTATCGGCCCCCGCTTGGCCGAGCCGGCCAAGTCCTGGATGAAACACTGCTGTCGCGCATTGCTTCTGCTACTGTGCGGTCGTTCCTCCGTCGGGTAGCGAGAATCCTGGAGGAGATACCGGAAGGGTGGGCACCCATGCAAGCCGTATCTGCCGACTCCGCTGATCGCTGAAAGATGTGGCTCCAGGTCCACTGCGCCAGTTGCATGACTTTCCAAGTTTCCATTTCCTGGCGGTGAATACCAAGATTGCCTGATCAAGGAGTGATCCTGACCGACAGATCAATCTGCCAAATATCGCCCCCTTTTGCGACTGGTGCAATCCAAGGGATATCTCACGCCGCTGCTGGCCTTATTGCATTTCCCGCAGTGAATCCAAAATGCCTGAGCGAACTCTATCATCACTCCGCCTCTGGAAATCCACCGAGACATCTTCGCGCTAGAGCAGATTCCTCCGACTTCTAGGCGGAAACATACACGATTAAAGATTCTCGCGCGAAGTCTGCCACATAGTCAAAGGCTGTCTGCTATATGGACCTAGCGAGTCCTTCCCCACCAGGAATTCTCCGGAGACGACGGGTTTGCCGAGACACCTGTCCAGTATCCAGTCCGCTGCCAGGTCTGTGCCATTCATGCCACCAAGACAATCCAGGCCATCACTGCCATGGAACGCATCTTCAAACACCAGAAGCTCCTTTGAACCGGCCAAATTGTCACGGTAAAGAACTCTGGCCTCAGCGAGCGTTGTGAGAGGGTCGAACTCGCCGATGCAAACGAGCGTAGGACAATCCACCTTCATAGACGCTTCAAGCCTGCTTTCCTGGATGAACTTGTCAAGAGCTTCGCCGTTCAGATCAGTCATATAACCGAGAACCTTGTGGAACCGGGGAGGCGCCGAAAACATCAATGGCCCCAAATCCCCGAAGGCAGCGTGCAAGAGTGCCAGCCCTTTTACACGGTTGTCAGATGCGGCGAATTCTAGGGCCCAGCGCGTGCCCAAACTACTGCCAATCACCCAAACTCCGTCCCCGCTCCACCGGCCAAGGCTCTGCAAATGGTCCAGAACAGCTCGAAGCGCAGAAACGTAGTTATCGGTACGCAACAGAACGCCATTGAGGGTCCGGGCCTCCCCCTGGCCAGGTCCATCCATTGCAATCACCCGAAAACCACGCGACAGGAATGGAGAGGCCAACGGCCCGATAGAAGATGTTTCCTTCGTCCCATCCATGCCCGGTATATAAACCAAAAGGGGATCGCTCTCGTTGCGGTAGTGATAAAAGGCGGGCAGGGTTTGACCATGAAATGGAATCGTCAAACGCTCTATCGTGTGCCCGGCCAGTCCAATTATCGCATCCATGCATTCCTGAGCCATGCTCATCAGATTCTTCTTGAGCGGCACGTCGGAAAAGATATTGTGCTGGGCCTCAATCAAGCTCCTCAACGATAGCTCATAAATCTTGAGGGCCGTCTGCCGGTGTCCGGCAACGGCTGCAGCTTCTGCCAATTTCTTCTGGCGCATTCCCAACGAACCGAGAACCTTTGGCAGCATGACTTCCGACTTTGCAGCTTCAGGATAGCGTCGTCTGCCGCTTTCTGCATTGACTGAGGTGCCGCTGCTGCGTATCAGCCAGTCTTGCATCCACTGCTGCGCAAAATCACGTTCCATGCATGCCTCCTAATGTTCTTGCCTAGCTCTTGCCAATTGGCGATTCACCGTCGGCGCCTGAGACTACCGTGAAAGATTTCCCATTCCACTGACCCATCCATACGTCGTTGCCATCGGTGCCGACGTGGTCGGCTTCCGATATGTTGTATAGCCCGAACGACTCCGGAACATTGTGCACTTGCGACTGCAAGTAGTCCTTGAGCTGCGACGCAGTCGCATTGACGCCAATGGAGCGAAGTGCACGGACAAGCAGAAGAAAAGCGTCAACCGGAAGACCCCAGCCAGTGTTGGGCTGGCCACCTGCAGCTGAGATAACAGAATCAAAACTGGTCATAAACGGCCGCATGGCAGCTGGCAACGAACTTGGAGAGAAATAAAGCGGCCCGAGCGGAAGATAGAGGTGAGTAGGAAGAATCGAAGTAAAGGCGCTCAGCTCAGATTGAAGTGCATTTCCTGACGTCGCAAAAGTAGGAATATTCTCCATTCCCAGGGAATGCATGGCCTTCAATACCGTGCCAAATGGAGTCCCAGTCGTAGAAACGAACAGAGCCTGCGGATTTGCAGCCTTGATTACTGACATCTGCGCGGTGACGCTTAGTGATGACGGCTCATACGTTTGATGCGAGACTACGGAAATTCCTGCAGCGCTGGGAGCTTTCAGTGCATCTTCCAGATCATTGTATCCAGCGAGGCCACTTGTGTCCAAAGAGTTCATGATTGCGATTCTTGTATAACCGCTCGCCTTCATGAAGTTGGCTATCGCTCCTTCAAGGTATGTTGCCGAGATTCCCGTAGCAAATACATAGCTGCCACTTTTCGGGTTTGCGACAGGCGACAAGTCGTAAATTAACGGACCCTGGGACCCTGCCAGGGCGTCGACCGCATTGTCCACCGGGCTAATGCTGCCATTTAGAAAAAACGGCACCCCGGAATGTATCCACGACGTCGCCGTGGCGACAGCAGTTGAAGGGCTGCTTTGGTTATCGACTATGTCCAGACTCACCGAATGCCCGTCAATTCCCCCTTGCGAATTGATGTTGTTGGCAAACGCCGTAAGTGCCTGTTTCGCAATGCTTCCAAGCGTTGCACCAGAACCGGTTAAAGACAGCACGGCATGGAACACATACGGTGATTTCGCCTCTGAGGTTGTGCTACCCGCTTGGGTGGTGCTTGTGGAAGCGGAGGATCCCGTGGAAGAGCCACAGGAAGCCAGTAATATTGCGCCAACAAGAACTGGAACACCTGCGCGCAGCCGATAGCCATATTTGCCAGGCCAAGTTCGCCACTTTGACATAGCGACACCCCCCTTGAATTAGGCAGCGTCACGGTATACGGCCGATATTTAAACAATTATTTGGCTACTATCACATAACTTCATTATCTGAACCGAAACGCTGCCAAGCCCCGTCTCTCGTAACCAGAGATTCTCGTAGGAGTGTAGCTCTCAAACTTCGGCCATACTTGAGATTGTTGCACTTTTTGACCTGGGACTCATCTCAGGTCGTTTAACAGCATTCGTTCGCCCGGGAACTTGCGGCATAAAAGATGCAAGCCTGCTCACCCTTGCAATTTCGCTTAATGACTACGCGGCGACAGGTCAAAAATCAGCCGTAGCCGCTAGACCGGAATGCCACCCTTAATCTGTCTGCCAGCACGAACGTCCTGTGAATATGCGCTTATCGCATCGAGAGTGAGCTTGGCCACATTCACATATGCGTCCTCCGGCTCCTTTTCAATGCCATTTGCGCTGTACCCGATGGCGGCAGTCACCATCCGGATTCGTCCGTCCAGCCAGGGTCCACCCCCGAATCCTCCCAGCACCGGGATTGACACGGCCTTGGCAACCGCTGCTCCTACAATGGGCCCGGAATTCGTGAAATTGAGCATGGCCGCACCTGCGGCTTCAAGCCGCCTCGCCTCATCGATGAATGCCTCTGTCATTTCGGGAGGAATCTGAGAATCCTTGGAGGGAGTCGCACTGTATGCAACTCCGTAACGCAGCGCCGTCTGAGGCGTGATGCCAAACTGGGCGATCACTGGTATGCCTGCGCGGTCTATCGCCGTTATCGCATCAGGAAAGTCTGCAGCGCCATCCAGTTTCACCAGATCGGCACCTGCCTCCTTGGCCAGCCTGATAGCTGCCTTCACTGCGCTCTTGGTTCCTTGCTGAAGCGGACCGAAAGGAAAATCACAACTAACAAGCGCCCTCTTCACACCCCGGCGGACAGCCTGACACACCACCAGCAATTGGTCCATGGTGATTTCAAGAGGATGCGACTGGCCCCAAAGATTGACGCCAACGGTATCCCCTACCGAGACAAGATCAACCCCGGCTTGATCAACAATCCGGGCAATCTGGTAGTCCCAAGCCACCACGCCAACAATCTTCTGCCCATTGCGCTTCATCTCCTGAAGCCTGGGGACAGTTACTTTTGGATCCATCCACTAATCCTTTCGAGATCGAGTCGCTTTGGATTTATCATTTGGCCCGCATGGCTGTGAGGATTGCTTCGAGATCAGCGTCATCCGCGGGGACTAGAAGAACCTGGGCATATGGACGCAAGGCAGACACGGTATTCTCAGTATCCTCACCAAGAACAAGCCCTGCGGTCATTATTCCACGCACCGAGCAGGCTGCACCGATCGTTGCGGCGGCCTCAGATCCGAAATCACTGGTTGCAACCATTATTGTCGAATCAACATCTTCAAGCTCGTCATTCAGCGATGCAACAGCTCCGTCGAAACCATGCAATACAACCTCAACCGGAGCGCCCTGAATACCCTGAGTGTTCAAATTAGTCTCAGCGACATAGAATCTCGCTTTGTTCCAGCCCGACTTCGACACCTGGCGAACGACAGCCTCTGCGCCTGAGTCAAGTGCAACCACCCGCACCCCGCGGGAAGGTGCCAATGGATAATTCATCCGATAGCGCAGTTCAGCTGCCGACGATGCATGGGCGGCAGTGCCGGGACCCGACCAGACCGGCATATCAGACCGAAGCCTGTCGCACTCCAGGCTGCGCCCTCAACTTATCCGACACAGACTCGATAAAGGACTGGTTTCTGGGCAGAACCACGGCAGCCGAGCGTACCCGGTGGTGAGCCGGATCAACGCCCTCGGGAATTTTGCCTTCGTCCCTAAGCGCCAGTGCAGCTTTGCGCAGTTTCGCACGCGCTTTGATAATTCCAGCATCCGTAGTGGCGAGCCGCTCTTTTGTACGATCCACGATTGGCCCCATGCTCTCTTGGAGCGAGGCATCCTGGATCGCAATGCCAGCGACGCCGGAGAAAGTCTCGCCGCGCTTTTGAGCCTCACGATCCATCAGGTAGTCATTGCTCTTGTTTCTGACAGGCAGGTAGGTGCCAGGAATATTTTCGCTGTGCACCCCGTAGCCGTCCTTCATTGCCTGCCGCTCGGCCTCCGTAAGGTCCCTTACCGGCTGATAGTCGAACGTGTAGACCCAGCAGTTCTCATCATCGATTGGAATCCAAAAGTGGCCGTGCATCGGGTGGTCTCCCCTGGGAGGCACCATTGTGAAGCTGGGCATTAGCCACGGAGTGATGCGCCAATAGTACGAATCCTCCTCAGCATTTCTGCGGGCGCCTATGAAAAGCCCTCCCGGGGCATCTGCGACTTCAAAATACGGCTTGTAATCGCCCAGGTTATATTTGTTGCCTTCAGCTCCCATGAAAAGCGGGTCGCTCTGCAATCCGCTGGAATGGAGGAAGGAGACATGGCTGGAATCAATTCCCCCCTCTAGCGCTTGCAGCCAGTTCGACTCTTGAAGGCGCTTTGAAGTAAATGTCTGCGAAGGGGGCACTAGCGCGAATTCGTACTCAGGCAGTGGCGGAGTCTTAGCCGGGTCCCCCATGTAGGTCCAGAGTATGTCGCCCACTTTGACCAGCGGATATGACTTGAGTTTAACATTGGCGCAAAACCGGCTGTTTGACGCCTCCGACGGCACTTCAACGCACTGACCGGTGACATCATATTTCCATCCGTGATAGGCGCACCGAAGGCCGTTATCCTCGTTCCTTCCAAACCAAAGGGATACTCCACGATGGGCACAGAATTCATCTATCAACCCATAGCGGCCTTGGGAATCGCGAAAAGCAATCATCCTTTCCGAAAGAATCTTCACACGAACCTGAGGACAATCATTTTCCGGCAGCTCCTCGGAAAGAAGGGCAGGAATCCAGTACTGCCTGAACATATCGCCCATTTCTGTCCCGGGGCCGGTTTTAGTCAGAAGCTCATTAATTTCCTGTCTAAGCATTCTTAATTCCTTTCGCCAACCGATTCGCATGAATCATCTAAGTCAGATTGATCTTGTGGATGCCACAACTACCGAATCATTCTACCATTTCGTTCGCGGTCAGACCTGTCAATTCAGCAAGCAAATGCTTGCTGCTACATCCCCAAAATAGATCCCGAATATGTCAACCAAACAAGCAATCAGGCCAGACTCACGGTCCTCGGTATTTGAAGACACTTATCTGGCATAGCCTGAAATTTAGTAGCGTCTACCTGCTACCTTAGTGCGCCGGAGCACACTAGGCAATAGATCTGGTCAGAATCGCAAGAGCCGTTACCGACTGCTACCGCCCCTTAGCTTTGAGCTGAGCATCGAGGCGCGGATAAACGCGCCGCACATTCAACTCGAACACGCGCCGGGCCTCTTCCTCGGTGAGATTCGCGCCGTCGATATATCTCTTCGTGTCGTCCCAAAAATGACCGGTTTCCGGATCCCTGACATTGGGAACCGCTCCGAGCATCTCCGAGGCAAACAGGACGTTGTCCAGGCTGATGACCCGGGTTAGAAGATCAATGCCAGCCTGATGATAAACACACGTGTCGAAGAATACATTTTGCATTATGTGGCCATCAAGCTTGGGCCTCTTCAGCCTCTCGGCAAGCCCTAGGTACCGGCCCCAGTGGTACGGGACGGCCCCGCCCCCGTGAGGGATCACAAAGCGTAGCGAAGGGAAACGGGAAAACAGGTCCCCCTCGATGAACTGCATAAACGCGGTGGTATCCGCATTAAGATAATGCGCACCAAGTGCATGAAAGTTCTCGTTGCAAGAGCCAGATACGTGGATCATCGCCGGTACGTCGAGTTCAACCATGACCTCGTAAAGGGGGTACCAGTACTCGTCGGTTAGAGGTTTGGAGGTCCAGAATCCACCCGACGGATCAGGGTTGAGATTGCAGCCCACAAATCCAAGCTCTTCGACGCAGCGGCGAAGCTCAGCAACTGAGTTGTCAAGGGACCCGTTTGGAGTCTGCGGCAGTTGGCAGACTGACGCAAAATTATCCGGGAACATCATTGCGACTCTGTATATTAGGTCGTTGTTCGCACGCGCCCACGCCATCGCGATGCCGGGATCGACCACGTGGTGCGCCATTGCAGAGGCCTTGGGAGAGAAAATCATCAAGTCGCTCCCGCGTTCCAGCAATACTCTTAGCTGGTTGTCCTCGATGCTTTCCCGAATCTCGTCATCACTTATATCCGCAGGTACAGGCTCGGCCAAACTCGGATTAGCAAGCCGTGCAAGCTGCGCGTCACGAAACGCCTGATGGGCAGGCGGCGCAGTCGTGTAATGGCCATGGCAGTCAATGATCATTTGAACCCTATCTACTAACGCCTAGCGGGCGGAACAAATAGCTCACTCGGCGGCCAGCTCATCGATATATGTCAATCCTTCTTTAAGCAGACGATCGCGCATTCCGTGGAAATCGAGGCCCAACTCTCCTTTTTGATAGCGGGCACGCGAAACCGCTTCTTTCTCCTCCCGCGCTATAGAGGCTTCCAGCACCTTGGGGGCGTTTCTTCGGGGGACAATGACCACTCCGTCGTCATCGCCAACAACCACGTCGCCCGGTTGCACCAACTGCCCGGCGCACACGATAGGCACATTGACGGAACCAAGGGTCTCCTTGACGGTGCCGGTGGCTGAAATGCATTTGGACCAGACCGGGAAGTCCATGGCCTCAAGTTCCGCCACGTCCCGGCATCCCCCATCGATAACAAGCCCGCGCACACCTCGAGCACGAGCTGAGGTGGCAAGAAGTTCGCCGAAAAAGCCGGCATCAGATGGCGAGGTTGGCGCCACGACCAGAATGTCGCCATCATGGCACCATTCAAGCGCTACGTGGATCATCCAGTTATCGCACGGCGCCACGCTCACTGTAATCGCACTGCCCGAGATGCGCCTTCCTCTAAAAATTGGATTTATATTTGAGGCGAGCAATCCTGTCCGATCCTGAGCTTCATGGATCGTCGCTACTCCTAGGCCACCAAGACCGTCGACGACTGAGGATTCGGCGCGACGAACATTTTTATAAACCACCGCCATTATTCTGAACCCTCCTTGCCCAGCCAGGGCATCAAAGAGACATGGATGACATCCGGCTCTCCGCCCCCAACAGCCTTGATAGCCCGGTCCACCTCTGCGAGGCCAAATCGGTGGGTAGTGAGAAGATTCAGCGGAAAGCGGTCCGAGGCAAGCTGGGCAAGTGCCAGTTCACAAGCCATATAGCTGTGCCCGCGGGCACTCTTTATGGTTATCGCCTTCTCGGTAAGCTTTTTGAGGGGGAAATCCGGGAAGGCGGCGAGCTCCCCTTGCACCAGGAGCGTCCCTTCTCTGCGCTTCAGCGCGTCGATTCCAAGGAGTATCGGCGTCGTACCCGCGCCCGAAGTGCAGTCAAGAACTACGTCGACCCCTTTGCCATGGGTAATCTCCATAATGCGGCCAAGGGCATCCTCGGTCTGGACATCGATAACCGCATCGGCGCCCAGAATTTTGGCGAGTTCAAGTCGAGCCTTGTCCCTGGTGGTACCCGTTACGATCACCAGTGAAGCTCCCGCCTGCTTGCAAGCCACCGCCTGGGAAAGTCCCTGCTGGCCCGGCCCCTGAATCAATACGGTCGAATTGTACCCAACTCCTCCATCAATTAGTGCCCACTGGATACCATTTGACATCGGGGTGACAATTCCCGCCAACTCAGCCGACACATTATCTGGCACCTTGTGAATCACGGCATTCCATGGCAGATACATGTACTCGGCAAATCCGCCCCAAAGGTTGTACTGGTTCTCAGCCGAGGTGTAGCCGTAACGGCGTGCATCTGGATTCGTCCTCCAGTCGGTATTCTCGCAGTGGCGATATTCGCCGATGTGGCACCATTGACAGTTGAAGCAGCCGACATAGTGCTCCACGAAAATACGGTCGCCATTTTTGACGCCTTTTCTCTCCGTGAATTCCCGTGTCGCATTGGTTACAATTCCAATGTTTTCATGACCCATGATTACGGGACCCGGGATGGCCGGCTTTGCATATAGTTTTACGTCAGTACCGCATATGCCTGCAACTTCAACCTTCATCAGAGCGCTGCCTTCAGGGATATCAGGCATCGGAAATTCTCGAAGCTCAGTCGTACCAGGTCCGGTTCTGACCGCCGCCAAAACGTTCTTATTCATCGCCTATCCTTGCTGTATGCTTTATGTCGCCAGTATACTTTTCGTTGACGTGACAGCCTAGTGAGCCTTCCAGTGTCAGCCTCTCGGGCTGTACCACACTGGCAATATCAGTCCCGTTACATTGCTAATATCCGTATTATCACATTGGGAATGTCCCCGGTATCGCATTTGTAATATTCGCTTCATCACTCTGTAATACCCGTCGATAAATATCAACGAAGGACAGAAAGTCATGGAAAAAGTGCACCTTACCGCTGTAAGCCGGACGCAGGGCAACAACGAGGCCCTAAAAAACGGCATCATCAAGCCGGACGGGTTCGAACTCGAGTTCGAAGAAGTGCCAGTATTGGTTCAGGCATTTCGACGAATGGTTCGTGGACTCGAATGGGACGTATGTGAGATGGCTATTACCACATACATTTGCGCCAAGTCCTACGGCAAAGCATTTACGGCCCTGCCGGTCTTCCTCGTCAGGGGATTCCACCACAATGCAATCGTCTACAACACAAAATCAGGAATTCGCTCGCCGAAAGATATTGAAGGCCGGTGCCTAGGCGTCAACCGCGGGTATACGGTGACCACTGGAGTTTGGGCGAGAGGAATCCTCCAGGACGAATTCGGCGTCGATCTGAGCAAAGTCACCTGGGTACTGTCCGGCGACGAGCACGTTGCCGAATACCGTCCCCCTTCCAACGTGGTCCCGATGGAGCCTGGGAAAACCCTCGAGGAAATGCTCGTCGCCGGCGAAATCGATGCGGTGGTCGGCACGGAGATAGTCAGCCCGGAGATTGCGCCCCTTATACCTGACCCGGACGATGCTGCATATGAGGCGCTTAGAAGCCGGGGGCTCTACCCAATAAATCACCTCGTGGTCGTAAAAAACGAACTTCTAGACAAGTATCCCGATCTTGGGGCTGACTTATTTGGCGCATTCGCGAAATCAAAACAGCTTTATGTGGATAGGCTGCGGAAAGGAAGCATCGAAAATCCCAATTCCACCGACAAAATGTATTCCAAAGTCTTTGAAATTACTGGCACGGATCCCCTGCCGTACGGAATTGGACGAAATCGGGCCACAATTGAAACCCTCCTCGACCACGCGATGAGCCAATCGATAATCGATGAGCGTCCAGCGATCGAGAGCCTGTTCGCCCCCTCCACCTTGGATCTCGAAG
>SCQM01000195.1 GCA_004298555.1 Actinomycetota bacterium
CAGAAGATTTCCCATTGGTGTCAATCTCGCTGCCGGTCGTCCTCAACTTGGAAATGATGCTTTCAATAGCTTCGATTTCTTCTATCGAAGCTGGTTTCCCTGACGTTTTCAGATCCATTAAGCCATTGCCTCCGCTTTTGCATTTGACTTTGTCTCGCTTGCGGGTTTCATGATCTTGTCGATCCTGATTGCTGTGGCCTTGAATTCTGAAGTTCCGGATTTGGGATCCCAGGCATCGATCGTCAAAGCATTCGTGTCGACTTCGTCAGGGAAGTGGAACGTCATGAAAGCAAGTCCCGGCCGGAGAGTCTGATCCAGCAGCACCGGAGCCTGGATGGTTCCGCGCCTGGAAGATATAGAGACTATCTCACCGCTGACAAGCCCGTACTTTTCCATGTCTTCAGGGGAAAGATTCAGCGTTTCCGGCTTGCGCAGTGGAGAGGTGAAACCGCCCGACTGTACTCCTGTGTTGAATGAATCGAGCCTTCTCCCCGTGGTGAGCCGAATCGGGAATTCCTCGCTCAGGGTATCAATCGCAGGCACGAACTCGACCGGAGTGAAAGGAGCAAGGGGTCCTTCGACGGGCTCCGCCCACAGTCTCCCATGCAGGAAGAGCGAACCTGGATCGTTTTCATCCCGGCACGGCCACTGGATCCCGCCCAGCTCCTCGAGCCGCTTGTAGCTCATTCCAGCGTGTATTGGAGAAAGACTCCGCAGCTCGTCCCAAACCTCCTCGGCTGTAGGGTTCCCCCAGTCATGGCCGAGCCTCCGTGCTATGTCACATACGATCCCGATGTCGTCTCTGGCATTGCCTGGGGGATCCAGCGCCTTTCGCACTCTTTGGACGCGCCTCTCACTGGAGGTCACGGTTCCCTCAGATTCAACCCAGTTGGCTGACGCCGGCAGTACAACTGTTGCCAGCTCGGCGGTTTTTGTGAGGAAGATGTCCTGCACGACCAAATGCTCGAGTCCTTCCAATAGTTTGACCGCATGGCTGACATTCGCCTCTGATTGGGCAGGATTTTCTCCAATCACGTAGAGTGAGCGAAGCTCTCCACGTTCCATTGCGTCAAACATCTGCGACAGGTGCCATCCTCTTTTGGCAGGGATGTTCGTGCCCCATTTTGTTTCAAACCTCAGTCGGGCTTGGATGTCGGTTTCAATATCCTGGAATCCTGGGAGCTTGTTGGGAAGCGCTCCCATATCGCCGCCCCCCTGGACATTGTTCTGCCCTCTGAGTGGCACTATGCCTGATCCGAACTTTCCGACGTGACCTGTCAGCAGAGCAAGATTAATTAGTGCAAAAACATTGTCTGTGCCGTTGTGATGTTCGGTGATTCCAAGTGTCCAGCACAACTGTGCACGGTCTGCTTTGGCATATTTGTGTGCCAGGCTGCGGATCAGTGCGGCTGGGACCGATGTGAGCCTCTCGCCCTCTTCGAGGGTAAATGGCTCGACTGAGTTTGCATACTCGTCGAAGCCGGAAGTGGCTCGATTTATGAAGTCGACATTTGCGAGTCCGGCATGGATTATCTCACGGGCAATCGTGTTTGCCAGTGCAATGTCGGTTCCAACATCCAGCCCTAGCCAGGTATCAGCCCACTGGGCCGACGCCGTTTTCCTTGGGTCAACCACGAAAAGCCGAGCGCCGTTATGAATTGCCTTGAGAACGTGATGAAAATAGATTGGGTGGGCCTCTCTTGCATTCGAACCCCAGAGAATTATTACGTCAGCCTCTTCTGCCTCCACGTATGAGCTTGTTCCTCCACCTGCTCCAAAGACTGTCGCCAGACCGGCGACGCTGGGAGCGTGTCAGGTACGGTTGCAGCTGTCGATATTGTTGCTCCCGATAACTGAGCGGGCAAACTTTTGCGCGATGAAATTGAGTTCATTAGTAGCCTTGGAGCAGCTAAACATTCCAAACGAGTTGGTTGCGCCTTGATCAATGGCCTTCTGAAAACCCTGGGCGGCGGCATCGAGAGCTTCATCCCAAGTAGCGATGCGCAATTTGCCGGATTCACGCACGAGGGGCTCGGTTAGTCGACTGTAATGCTTACCCATTGGAACCACCACCTCAAGTTAGGATCATGCAGTGATATTACTTCTCAGGAAGTATTTGCTACGTTAGCAGAAGTCAAATTCATCATTCAATG
This sequence comes from Actinomycetota bacterium, assembly GCA_004298555.1. Classification (GTDB taxonomy): domain Bacteria; phylum Actinomycetota; class Acidimicrobiia; order Acidimicrobiales; family Acidimicrobiaceae; genus SCQM01. Next base: position 2,154 of record SCQM01000195.1, read on the forward strand.
AAATTTTTCTAGTGGGATTAATAACGTACCGTATTAGCTGCGTTAAACGGGTGCACCGGAGACAAATCATCATGAAAAACTGGATCATTTGAGATTGCAGCGGCTCCGCACCGTCGATTGCGCCCGCTCTCGAATTGTTCGCCTGAGCGGGATACGAAAAGGCCCATGCAGCACGGGCCTGTGATAAGTGGTCGAGACCGGCGTCGATCCGGTGACCTCACGCTTTTCAGGCGCGCGCTCTACCAACTGAGCTACTCGACCCCCAACGGTTTTACCGTTTGCGGACCTGACGGGATTTGAACCCGCGACCTTCGGCTTGACAGGCCGACGTGCACTCCAAGCTGCACCACAGGTCCCAGTGGGCTAAAAGCAGCCCGGGTAGAACCAAAAGCATAGCTACTCCAGAAGCAATTCTGGCACCCCCAACGGGATTTGAACCCGTGTTACCGCCGTGAAAGGGCGACGTCCTAGGCCGCTAGACGATGGGGGCAATAAGCAGCGAGAGAAGATCCTAATCGGTGTGCTACTTGTTTCCGATTGAAATCCACTCAGAGCCGCCACTTATATCTCTGACTTCTATGCCCAGCTTGGCAAGTTCGTCTCTGATCTGATCCGACTCATCCCAGCGCTTGTGTTCCCTTGCTGTCATCCTCAGTCGCAGTACGAGATCAACGAATGGTCCGAAGATCTCCTGGGGATCGACGATGCCCATCACCGCCAATTCGCCGAGCCTGACAATCATGGCTCGAAGTGCCGAATTGGCTTGCTCCATTTCATCGGATTGGAACGTCTCGTTTTGCCATTGGCCGATTTCGGTATGGAGCGACAGGGCAGCTTTCGTGGCTGCGTCCATGTCTTTGCTGAGCACCGCGTCATCGAATGAAGCCTGAAGCTCCTCCACAGTGGCGAGTAGCGGGGACATGCCTCCGTGGGAAGTAGGATGATCGCTCTCTCCCCCTTCAGTGATTTGAGTTGCCTTCTTTGGAACCTGAGACGGGCCCGTGGCGCGAAACAGGGCCTCGGGGTTGACTAGCGCGCTAAGAGGCAGATCCATGCCAGCCTCGAATGTTGCCTGGCGTCCCTGATTGCGGATGTTGAACGTTCCGTTTCCGGCGACCGAAACCTTTTCGGCATCCAGATCAATCACAATGGCAGTATGTTCGTCGATGCCGAAGACCGATTCGTCGGGTTTCAACCTGGCTTCCATCGACTCGAGCCGCTCTTCGCCAAGATAGGAGAAGCGGGTATCATGGCTGCCGCCTTCGGCGTTGTTGAAGTGTGGAATGACAGCACCCTTGATTCCAAATCTTCCAAGGATATCGAGTCCATGGATCCAGTCCGGATCGTCGCCGACCTTGTAGATTTCGTAAACAGGGACCGTGCGGCTGCCAAGCGTCAGTGCGGCCGCGCTTGAGAAAGTTATCACACCTGGGCCCTTTACCAGCTTGTTAATGAGGATCTGGGGAACTGGCGTATTTGCCCACTGCCGCAGAGCGAAGGTCGGACTTCCAGGCCCAGCGAAGATGTAATCTGCCTTCTGAAGCTTCGAGAAGAATTTTTCCTGTTCTAACGGGTCGATCTTGGACGATCTGAACGAAGCTATTTCAGCTTCGACATTCACTGATACTCTGAAATATTCGATCGCCTTTGCGCCGATTTCATCCGCATTGCTTTGGAATCCGAACGGCGTGTCAAGTATCACGCAGAGGGGTTTTTTGCCCTCAAACCTTGCGATATTTTCACGATGGGTTTTGACCATTGTAGGTGAGGTCTCGCCAGAGCCCATGATTGCAAGGACCCTCGGGGATTCTGTCATGAGAAGATTCCTGTCACTAATTCGGTGCGCAACAGATCCGAGAGCTGTTTCGGATATTGGGCGTGAATATCATGGTCGGCGGGATCGAACCACACGGTTTTCGATTTCCGCGCCAGCTTTGACAACTTTTCCAGACCTGCTTTTTTTTCCAGGTCCCTCAGTGGGTCGCCCCCTGCCGGTACAAACAGGATTGGGACCTGCAACTTGGCGCAAGTGTCATATGGATCGTGTTGCCAAAGGTGCCATAATATTTCCAGATGGTGCTCCCGGCTCAGCCAGGGCCTGAAGGTGCCATCGGGAAGTTTTTCCATGTTGGCGAGGACTCCCTGAATCCCCGTCTCAGGCCAGTCAGGGTGGGTTGACCTGATCAGTGACTCAAAGTGCTCCCAGGGTATCCCGAGCAAGTTTGGCGGAGCTAACAGTGTCTTGCACTCTGACCATTCGGGGAACTTTTCGGAAAGCGATGTCATGCCCCCGTCAATCACCGCCACGCCCTTGACGAGACTCGGATGTGCGGCAGCGAACGATTCCACGACTGCTCCTCCCCACGACTGTCCCACTGCCACAGGATTGTAAAATCCCGCCGACTCCTTGAGATAGCCGACCACAATTGCCAAGTCCTGCGATATGGTCGAGAAATCGTAACCCGAATCAGGCTTGTCTGATCGCCCATGGCCCCGCTGATCGATTATGGCAACTTGATGTCCGCGTCCGTTTAGTTCCTCTGCGACTCCGTCCCAGAGACGGGCATTGGATGCCAAACCGTGGACCAGCAAAAACCCCTGCTGTTCGCCGTCTAGAATGTCCACCGCCACTTTGCAGTCACCACTGACTTTTATGGACGCTGTGCTCATGCTAATTAGAACCTCCAATGCCCATCCGGTATTTCCCGAAATGCAAATTGGTTGGGTCCGGATCCCGCCTATTCCAGATATTCGATCTTTTCGTTCTGAGCTGAGATTAGCAAGTGGTCAATTACCCTCTGGGTTTCGACTGAGGCCGAAAGTGGCCTCGATGGGGTACTGCGGCCATTTATAAGATCGCAAAAGTGGTTGATCATCTCCAGATAGCTGTTAGCCGGCTTGGTTTTGAAACTTTGCATTTTCCCGGACTGGTCGCTTACCTCAAAAAGATTGTCCCTGAGGGTTGGAGTGAATGCGTTTGTGAGACTGATCCTGCCTTTTTCAAACGTGAAGCGCAGATACTGGCCTTCTCCTGAAACGAACGAGGAGAAAATTGTTGCCGTCATTCCGTCCTTGAAGTTCAAAAGTCCGGTAAAACTCTCATCCACGCCTGTCGCGGCGTAACTAGCGCTACCGACCACCGAATATGGAAGGCCTCCGGCCGCCTGGAGTATTGGCGAAATAAGGTAGATCCCCACATCGCGGAGTGAGCCCCCGCCCATTTCCGGCTTCCATCGAAAGTCCTCTTTTCTGTCGAGGCTTCCCGTAAATCCTGCATAGATGTTGCGGACACGCACGGCGTCCCTTGCCGATACCACTTTCATCAGTTCCTGGTCTCGGGGATGGTAGTGAGTCATGTAAGCTTCCATGAGAATTCGCTGGTTTGAGGCCGCGGATGCTATGAGCTCTTTTGCTTGCTGTTCTGACATCGCCAATGGCTTCTCGCACAAGACATGCTTATGATTCGAAAGTGCAAAGTTCACGGCTTCGGCATGGAGGGAATTGGGAATCGGTATGTAAACGGCATCCACATTCTCCGCGCGCATCAGATCTTCATAATTGTCATACAGGTCAACGCCATGGCGGTGGCTCAGTTTCTTTGCATTGCTTCTTGACGCCATGGCCACGAGTTTCGCCTTGCGTGATTCCAGAATGGCCGGGATTACCGCCACCTGGGCTACGAAAGAGCTGGCGCCGATGACACCTATTCGAACTTTTTCAGTGTTATTGGAGCCATGCTTGCTCTTTACCATTAAACCTCACTTAAGGACACGTAATGCGAGCCAGTCGTGCCTGAGATCTGGGCAGCCTGCAGAATCGCGATAACTCCGGCGACTGACTCGGGTTCCACGGCCAGGGGCTCTCCAAGCAGAAGGTGATCAGCGACGTTTCTGTGAAACGCCAGGTGCTGTGCCTTGGCCAACGGAAGCGATTCTTCGATAAGCCCGCAATCACTCTCGTATCTTGACAGTTTCAATGTGGCTGGGGCTTCGGCATGATGGTATTCGCGTGCTTCGTATCCGAAGGGCAAGCTGACAGTTTCTTCAACGATTGGCCGATAGATCCCAATTAGAGTTCCAGATGTTCCCTGGATAAAGTATTTTGGCTTTCTGAGAGCTGCTATATCACTCTGAAAAAATTCCGCTTCGCGTCCGTCGTGCCAAAGCATGTGAACCCGGATTTGATCGACGTTGGTGACATCGTGCCAGACACGCTTGTGCTGGGTAGCGCTAACCATCACCGGATTGCTTCCGTAGAGCTGGACAATCTGGTCGATGTGGTGGGATCCCCAATCAAAAACCGCGCCGCCTGAAACCGATTCTTCAGAGTGCCATGCACGGCACGGGTGCTCGAATCCGCCAACGAAGGTTTCGATATTGAAAAGTTTGCCGAGCTTCCCGGCTGATGCAGCCTTGGCGATTGCACGAAAGTCGCGATCCCATCTCCGATTCTGATTTACGCTCAGCATTAGATCTTCCGCCTTGGCTTTGGTGATCAGCGCCTTAGCCTCGTTCGTGGTGAGGCACATTGGCTTTTCGCTTATAACGTGTTTGCCGGCTCCCAGGAGAGCCAATGAAATTTCGGCATGGCTTATCGGTGGAGTTGCAACAATGGCTATGTCGACGTCACCGTCTTCGGCCAGCTCCTCAAGCGTTCGATAGGCATGCACATCTGGGAATTCCTGTTCTGCCGCTTTGCGCCGATTGGCGTCGTTATCCACAACCGCAACCAGATTGAGTCCAGCGGTCTCCGAGACGGCTTTGCCGTGGTAATAGCCCATTCCACCATGTGTGCCGTAGCCAACGATTCCAACCCCAAGAGTCTCGGCAGAGTTTTTGGAGTAATTTCTGGAGCTAGTGCCGGCAGCTCTTCTGATGACGAGCGCCAGGTCTTCCGAGATACGTGCAGACGCTGGGTTGAGGCCGATGGTGCACACGGCCGACGAGGAAAAAGTCTTGACTGCTGCCGTTGGATGATCCCGGAACGCCACACTGGTGGCAAGCAGCGGTTCGCAATCGTCGTGCACTTTGAGAAGGGTCAGAGCACCAACTCCGGCAAATTCGCCTGGCAATCGCTGAGTCAGACGGGACGAGCCTAGAACCTTGAAGAACCACTCGCCCTCATGCTTGGCCTCAAACGGTGTAACCCCCGACAGCCTCTGCCAGGCCGGAGGGAAACCCGCTCCCGGTGGACCGACTATCACGAGGTTTGAACCATTGTGCACAGCTCTGCTTATTGCTTCGAAGCTGCTTTCTGATTCAAAGTCGAAGTCCCTTCCAAGAATTATTGTTTCCCCTTTACCGATTTCGTCATGGGAAGGTGCGGATTCAAGGAAGCTGATCTCCGCGGATCCAGATAATGCTTGACAAAGCAAATTTGCAGCGGTGGAGTGACTTGTGAATCCGACAGCTATAACTCTTTTCGAAACTTGGCTCATCGTGGTTATATCCTTAAGCCTCTCGAGGATCTCTAACTAATTCGGTACTGGCTCCGTCTCGTATATCCCTTAAGAACTGGCAGGATCAAAGACGTATCAATGGTTCGGTTCAACTCTGGATCTCTTCGATTAGTACGCCCTGCAAATATGTAAGCAAATCATAAACCACATAGCCCTCGTAGTTTGGGTCGTTTTCATCCGGCACCGCCCTGTCTTCGTCGATGTCAAGTGCGGTTCCAAGAATCAGACGCATGTCGTTAAGGGCATTCAACCATGCGAGTGCCTCATCTTCGGTTATTTCTGATTTAGACAGGGTATTTTCGAAGATTGAAAGAGTCTCGCGATGGTGGCGCATGAGAGGTTCTCTCGTCAGTTGGCTGAAGTCCATCTCCATTTCGGGGGAATTCCGATAGGCGACCGGGAAGATTCGCCGGGTAGCTGGCGAATTCTCCTCGACGTGGTTCAAAGCCACATCTTTCATGTCGACCAGAAGTTGGCGCACCTGCGGGTGCAGATCGATTTTGAATCTGTCATGTCCAATCTTTTCGATCTCTTTGTCCGACAAATTCAGTCCTGTTCTATCGTGGCCCACAAGCCGTACTCATGCAGCCGGTATGCGTCGAGTTCAACCTTTTCTCTTTCGCCGGAGGCAACCACTGCTTTGCCTTGGGTGTGCACCTCCATCATCAGAGCGTGGGCCTTTTCGCGCGAATACCCAAAAAGTCTTTGTAGAACCCAGGTGACATAGGTCATCAGGTTAATCGGATCGTTCCAAACGATAACCTTCCAAAGTCTGTCATCCTCCATTATGTCTGATGGCAGATCGATCTTCTCAATGACCGGAGTGGTTTGCGAGCTTCCTGTCATCTTTCTTATCCTAGGCTAGGTGCTGGCGAGGTTTGACTTCATATCGTCACCAGCGACGAGCGAAGGGCTTTCTACGGCAGGCCTCACAAAGAAACCGAGATAGTGCCAGATCATTAGTATCCAAACTAGTGTGGCGCCAGCTATATGGAATCCCACGAGGATAACGGGCAGCTTCGAAAAGTACTGAATGTACCCAAGCGCCGCTTGGCCAGCCATTGCCCAGAGCAGGGTCCGCCCCCGCTGTTGAACCTTTTCCGGGGCCCTGATGGCCGACAGCAGGAACAGTGAGGCCAGCGTCAGTCCGACCAGCAGAAGGACTGCATCGGCATGAAGCTGTGCCACCGCTCTAAGTGGAAATCCGAGCCTGGGAGATATGGGGCTGCCGGAATGGGGTCCGCTGCCGGTTACCGCGGTGCCAATCATTAGCACAGCTGCAAGTACGACGATCATCAGCCTTCCCAGCCAGATGGTCTCTCTGGAGACCGTTGGAACTGGTTTTTTGGCAGACGTGATTGATCGTTTGTATAGCACCAGCGCATCGAGAACGATGGTCAGCGAGAGCAGGAAATGCGCCATTACGTACGGCGGAGCCAGCTTTTCGATTACCGTTATTCCACCCAGGATGATCTGAGCAATCAGGCCAATGATCATGCCGACAGAGAGCCATGCCAGATCTTTTCTGAATGGCTTGCGCAGAAATGACGCTGCTACGGCAATAATCACCGCCACCGTCATCAAAATAGTGATGACCCTGTTTATGAACTCAACCATCGGATGAAAGGAAACCTGGGCGACAAATTGCTGTCCCTGGCATGTTGGCCAGTCGGGGCAGCCCAGACCAGATCCGGTCAGCCTGACAGCTCCGCCGGTAACGATGATGACCGATAATCCGATTAGGGCGAACAGGACTAACTTTCTGAACGCCTCAGGTGAGATACTCAGCTTTTGCGAACGCAGTAATGGCACCGTGTCTATGCTAGACGCCGTCGGCTTCCTATATGGGGCAGTCTTACTGCTCCCACTTGAAAGTTTTGGAGGCAATAAGGGGAGCGGCAATTGCCCAGATAATCAGGTTCAGCCAGGCCCATAAGGGAACGCCTCCTCCGATCCCAACGGAATGGTATAAAGCCTCGGACAGCGCAGCGGCGGGCAGCAGCCGCGCGAACGATTCCAGCGCCCCCGGAAGGGATGAAATCGGCATGATGATTCCTCCAATGAACAGAAGGATCAGATAGATGCCGTTGGCTGCTCCAATTATGACTTCTGACTTCATTGTGCCGGCCATGAAGAGTCCGATGCCCGCGAAGGCGGCAGTGGCCAAAACTGCTGAAATGACGAAAAATATGGCGTTGCCGACCGGATGCCAGCCAAGCAGGACGCCTATGATTGCCAGAACCGCCAATTGGATGATTTCTAAAACGAGGATTGAAGTGATCTTGGCCATAAGCAGTGCCGGCCGGCCAAGTGGAGTAGTACCCAGCCTCTTGAGGACGCCGTAGGACCGCTCGACCCCTGTCGCTATAGACGTCGACACCATTCCGGTCGCCATTATCGCCAATGTCATCGTCCCTGGAACCAGGAAGTCAGTAGCTGAATGTGCGGTCTTGGGCAGCGGCAGCGCCTTGGTCAGCGAAAGCCCTATAAGCACTATTACCGGGATTCCGATCGTCACCAAAAGAGACTCACCTTGAGTCAGGGCCAGCTTGATCTCGGTTTTTGCCTGGGTCATGTATGGTTTCATCGGCGTCTCCTGCTTCTGCGTCTGTTATTGGGACTTTCTTCCGGTTCTATTTCCTTGCCTGTCAGCGCGAAAAAGACGTCCTCCAGTGAAGACCTTCCTGCCCTGATGTCACCGATGGCTATGTTCCTGTTTGCGAGGAATGACGTTAATCTTGCAATCCGTTCTGGCGTGGCGGCAGTGGACACGAGGTATTCTCCGGCTCTTTCTTCGATGACCTCTGCATCGAGCGTTGACGCCAGTTCGGCCAGGTTTAGCCCGATTGGGGCGCTGAAGCGGATGTTGTCGCCGTGAGCAGCAGTCATGAGATCTTCCGGGCTGCCTTCGGCCACGATTTTTCCGTGGTCGAGGATTATTATTCGATCCGACAGCCGCTGAGCTTCGTCGAGTTCGTGAGTGGTGAGCAGAACGCAAACGCCCTGGGACTTGAGATTCCTTATCACTTCACGAACTGCGAGGCGTCCTTCGGGATCTATGCCGGCAGTCGGTTCGTCGAGAAAGACCACCTTGGGCCTGCCAATGATTGCCAGTGCAAGTGAGAGACGCTGCTTCTCCCCTCCGGAAAGCTGTCTGTAGGAAGTCTTGAGGGCACCTTCGAGGTTGGTCAATTTAATGAGATATTCGATCTCCAGTGGATTCTTGTAATACCCGTGAAAAAGCTGAAGAGCCTGCAGGGGAGTCATTCTCGGATAGATGCCACCATTTTGCAGCATGACTCCTATTGAAGGAGCCAGCTTTGAAAGGTCAACATAAGGATCTAGTCCGAGGACTTTGATTGAACCCTTGGATGGCTTCCTGTAACCTTCTATCGATTCAACTGTTGAGGTTTTCCCGGCGCCGTTGGGTCCCAGGATGGTTAATACTTCGCCAGACTGAGCCTGCAGCGAGATGCCCGCAACAGCAATTTTTTCACCATAGGCTATATATAGATCGTTAACTTCAATAGTTGTCACGTATTCAAGCTACCGTATTTAGAGAAATGTTAGATATTCGATTAGTCCGAGAAGATTTAGACAAGGTCAAGAAGGCCTTGGCAACCCGAGGTGTCGAGCCAGGTCTGCTCGATGAGCTTTGGGATACCGATTACCAGGCCAGAGCGGCGTCCACCAAGCGGGACGAACTCAGAGCCGAGATCAACTCGATCTCCAAAGAGGTCGCAAAACTTATGCGGTCAGGCGATGCTGAATCCGCCAAATCGCTCAGGGAAAAGTCGCGGTCCATTGGTGAGGAGCTTTCCATGTTGGAGCCAAGGGCCGCTGAGCTTGATGCCCGGCGGCACGACGCCCTTCTCAAGATTCCAAATATTCCTTCTGAAGATACCCCGATAGGCGTTTCAGAGGCCGACAACGTTGTCAGCCGATGGTGGTCTCCCCAACGGGGGATGCAAAACGGTTCGGATATAGAGCTGCCGGATTATTCCGAAAGCCAGAAAAAGCCGCACTGGGAAATCGGCAGTGAGCTGAGGATTCTGGATCTCGAGCGTGCCGCAAAGATCTCAGGATCGATGTTTGCGATGTTTCGGGGTCTTGGAGCGACTCTCGAGCGGGCTCTAACCTCGATGGCACTGGATGCCCACGCGGACGCATTTGAAGAGATCCGTCCTCCAACGCTGGTAAGAAGCGCCACAATGGTCTCGACCGGGCATCTGCCGAAGTTCGAGGAGGACGCATATCATCTGGAGAGAGACGACCTATACGCCATTCCAACTGCCGAAGTTCCACTTACATCACTTGCAAAGGATGAAATTCTTCAAGAAGATGATTTGCCGTTGCGCCTTACTGCATTCACTTCGTGTTTCAGGCGTGAGGCTGGATCGGCGGGACGGGATACGCGCGGCCTGCTTCGACTGCATGAGTTCGACAAGGTCGAGATCCTTGCTTATACCACTCCGGAACAGGCGTCGGCTATGCACGAGGAGCTTTTGAGCAGGGCAGAGAATCTCCTTCAGCGGCTGGGATTGACCTATCGTGTTTTGGATCTATGCACCGCAGACCTCGGCAACTCTTCCAAGAGGACTTTTGACCTGGAGGCCTATTCGCCCGGGACCGGATTGTGGCTGGAGGTCTCTTCTGTGAGCTGGTTCGGAGACTATCAGGCCCGCCGAGCAAACATCAGATTCCGAAATGCGGAATCAGGTCAAATCGAGTTTGTCCATACCCTGAATGGCTCGGCTTTGGCCTGGGCGAGAATTTGGGCAGTCATAGTTGAGACTTACCGCCAGGCCGACGGTTCGGTGGTCGTTCCAGAGGTTCTTAGGCCATATATGAGGAACTTGGAGAAGATACCGGCGCCTTAGGGATTGGAGATCTCCTCAAGAACCGCGCAGCCGGGCACTGAACTTTAGCCAAGGGAATTCGGGCTCTGCTTTAAAAAGATCGGCGAATGCTTGGTGGTATTAGGAGTCCCTTGATTCCTCGAGCTTAGCAAGGCATTTCCGGCAAGTGCCGATGACGGCGAAGTGGTTCATCCTGACCTTGAACTGGTAGTTGTCCATAAGCTCTTTTTCCAGCTGCAAAAAGAGCTTTGACGGGACTTCTTCGACAGCGGAACACTTCTCGCAAACGATGTGTTGGTGGGCGTTGTCGGTCAGGTGGTAAACAGCCCTCCCGTGGCCAAGATGGACGTGGTCGACGACGCCAAGATTTTCCAACGCGTCCAGAGTCCGATACACCGTTGAGAGGTGAATTTCTGGCGAATCGATCTGCACGATGTTTAGCAGGTCTTCAGCAGTCACGTGTGCCCTGGCGGCTACCAAAGCCTGGAGCACCGCACGCCTGGCATGGGTCATTCTTCCACCTGAGGCCTTTAGACCCTGAATTACCGTTTCGATCCGTTCCATCAGCGTTTTTGGTCTTCGAATCGATATCCGAGGCCTCTGATCGTAGTGATCAGCTCCGGCTCGGAAGGGTCCTTTTCAATCTTCGAGCGCAGCCTTTTGACGTGCACATCGAGGGTTTTGGTGTCTCCGGAGTAGTAGGGGCCCCAAATCCGGTCGATGATGATATCCCTTGTCAGGACCATCCCGGCATTATTCATGAGGAATTCAAGCAGTTCGAACTCTTTAAGCGGAAGCTTGACGAGCTTATCCCTCACGGAAACTTCGTGCCTCTCGGGATCAAGCGAGACTTCGCCACATCTGATCACGTTGTCTTTGCCACCGGCACCAGGGTCATCACCCTGGCGCCGCCGCATGACGGCGCGAATCCTGGCAATAAGCTCTCTCATGCTGTAAGGCTTGGTCACATAGTCATCAGCTCCGACTTCCAATCCAACGACGGTGTCTATTTCGGCTGATTTCGCGGTGACCATGATAATGGGCACTTGGCTGACGGACCTTATGGTCCTGCATACGTCAATCCCTGACATCTTTGGAAGCATGAGATCCAGGAGAATCAGATCGGGGTGAATCTTTTCAAACTGATCAAGCGCTTCCTGGCCGTCCCTGGCAACTTTGACCGCGAAGCCTTCGCGCGTCAAACCCAGCTCAAGCGCTTCGATAAAGGACTCTTCGTCCTCTGCCACCAATATGGTCATCTGCGCAGCAGTAGTCATTCCTGATCACCTTCTGCCAGGGGGAGGCGCAGCGTGAATACTGAGCCTGAACCCTCGCGGGACTCGACGAATACATTTCCGTTGTGATTGTTGGCTACGTGCCTGACTATCGAAAGTCCAAGTCCGGTCCCGCCGGTGGCCCTTGAACGGGCTTGGTCGACTCTGTAGAATCTTTCAAAGATCCGCTCCAGGTCCCGGCTGGGAATCCCTATCCCCTGGTCTTTTACTGCGATATCGACTGTCTGACCGTCGGTCTTCAACTCCACTAGCACCTTGGATCCGCTTTCCGAGTACTTGACGGCATTGTCCAAGAGGTTGTAGACGGCGCTCATGAGTTCGCGTCTGTCGCCTATGACATAGCAAGGGGAATCAGCTGGGGATTGCTCGATCGTTACGTGCCGCACCTCTGCGCTCGAACCTATGCGGTTCACTACCTCGGTGACCATCTTCTCGATTTCCACCGGTTCCGGTGCCGGAATATCGTCGGACTCTATTCGGCTCAGATCGAGGAGATCATCTATGATTCGCCCAAGTCTGAATGCTTCATTCTGGATTCTTACGGAGAGGCGTTTCGCAATTTCCAGATCATTTTCGGAACTTAGCGTTTCAGCCAGAAGTCCCATCGCGCCAATAGGCGTCTTCAGCTCGTGGCTGACGTTGGACACGAAGTCGCGCCTAACCTCATCAAGGTGCCTTTTGTCGGAAATGTCCTCCAGAATCGCTATGACTCCAATAGTTGTCCCATCTGAGATCAGTGAATCGGTGCGGATGGTGTAGCTGCGCTTTGGAGGTCCATATATTTCAAGTGACCGTTCGGTCATTGTGCCCGCTTTTGCGAGTGTGAGGAGCTCATCAAATGCTCGCGCCGCCAGAGCATTTTGATGCCGACCTTCAAAAATCAAACTTGCTACCTTGTTTCTTATCAGGACCTTGCCTTCAATGGAGCATATGGTTATTCCCTGAGGGATCGAATCCAGTGCCTGGATCAGAAGCTTGTTGTGGGATAAAAGATCTTCCGTCAAGTTCTTCGATTCCGGCAGGCTGCTGGGATGCCGGAGGCGATCCTCCCCGGCCGTGTCACTTGTCTGCTCATGCCATCGGAATGGATGGAACCTGTTGGACCAGTACAAGGAGATGGCAAAGCCAATCGCAATCCCGACGATGAGAAGAAGGATCAAAATAAAGGTTTCCATGGCGCTTCAAGCGACATAGTAGTGGTGATTGGCGGGAAAGTTTCTATTTCGCCGATTTCTTGGGGTATTCTTGGCGTTTACAAGCCTTTTATTTTTGGAAACACTGCATTAGTATTTGTATTCCCGCCCCATGAATAGATTTCCCGTCTATCAGAGGTGGAAATGTTCCTTTTGTTTTTTTCGCCAAGTCTTGGCGATGTTTCACTGTCGCCTGATCCATCCCTTTTGCCCGGGGGTTCCGCCCTTCAGACATTGACCAACGGAATTGGCGGATGGGCATTGATCATCACTCTTGCCGGCTTGTTGATTGGAGCGGCAAGCTGGGCACTTGGCTCCCATTCCCAAAACTATCAGCAGGCCATGGCAGGCAGGCGAACCGTGGTGATATCTGGGGCAGCCGCTCTGATCGTGGGTGCAGCTCCGACCCTGGTGAATTTTTTCTTCCACCTGGGCCAGGGAGTGCATTAAATGGAGACGATTGTCAACACGGTCATAAAGCAGATTTTGTCGCTCTTCACCAACGGGTTCCTATCCGGGATAGAGGGATCTGAACTCTGGCTGTTTTCGCGGCTGGACCAGCTTGTTTTGGGTGGTTCTCAGGCGCCCGTCTCATCGGCTTGGTTCTATCAGTTCTTCCAGAAGATGGAGCTGCTTGCTCTGGCTCTGGTTTTGCCGCTGTTGCTGATTGGAGTCCTCGGTTCGATGATTTCTGGTGCTGGCGGCCATCTGTTGAGGCTGGTTGGGATTTACCTGCCGGTATCGCTTGTCGGGTCGGGTCTGTTCCTGTTCGCATTTCGGACTCTCGCGACTTGCGTGGATGCGATGTGCACCTGGCTGGCAGGTTCAGCGCACGTTTCGCTGGAATCTTTGGTGCCGGTCTCCTCGTGGGTGTCCGTGAGGGGGGATGCTGCCAACCCGATTCCATTCCTGCTGATTGCCTTGGCTGGGATTCTAAGTCTCGTAGGATCTTTCTCTCTATATTTCGAATTGCTGGTACGGGATGGCGTGATGATGATACTTGCAGCCTTCATCCCTTTTGCAGTGCTGTTCGTGCTGTTGAGGGCATCTCGAGCCGTTCTTTTTCGTTATGTCGAAGTCACTGTCGGAGTGCTGTTCTCCAAACTTGTGGTCGTGGTTCTTCTTTGCCTGGGAGGTGATCTCGTTACCCATTCAACGTCTTTGGGAGACTTTAGCCAATTCATGGCCGGCGCTTCAATGATAATCCTGGCGTCGTTCAGCCCGTTTCTGTTGTTTGGCCTTATTCCGTTTGCGCACCTTGATCATCAGAGCCAGATATCCCAGGTTGGGAGGAGGTCCGTGGCGGGTATTTCACGAAAAGGTGCGCTCATGGTGGGTGGTCCTGCAACGAGTTCGGTGCCTGAGATTCCTTTGGCTAGTGCGACTGCAATCCCCAGCTATCTGAAACAGAGTCGCTAAGCGCAGGGAGGAACATGGCTGGTAACGACGTTGTGGCCCAGCACGGGTTCAGCATCGGCGATCATCCGGGATCGCGGTCGCTGTTCGGGCTTAGGAGATCTCAGGTAATCGGTGAGATATTAAGTTTGGTTGCGGCTTTTCTTGCTCTTTTCGCGCTAGGCGCAAGTGGCGGCCTGCTTGTATTGGTCGCCATATCGGTTCTTGCCAGCGTTGGCTTTCTGATTGGGTATCGAAGACAGACCCTCGATGTGATGGTCTTGGCGCTGGCAGGCCACGCTCACGAGAAATACCTTCAAAAGCAACAGGACAACCGCAGCGACATATTCGGACTGCCTGGTGCCCCCGCCGCCGCTTCATACATTGTCTCCAGCAATCGCGACGGGACCGTCAGGATCTCAGATAAGCGGCGAAGGCGCACGGTGGATAAAAAAACAGATCGGTTCATCGGATCTGGACCCAGCAGAGTTCATGATGTGGCCGTTGGCGAGAAAGGTGTGCTGGGAGTCTTGAAAGAAAGGCACGGCAAAAGAGGCGCCGCCGCATTCGAGATTTTCGGGGAAAGCTTTCTGTATGCCAACCGGAGTGAGCAAATGGCTAGGGCTTCTGTATTTGGCTCAATGCTCGGCGCCATGTCGGCGTTTGCCAATGCGGTCGATTCTCTTGTGTTTTTGTACATGGTGGATCCGGAGGAAACCGGCGATCCCATGGCAACAGCAAAGGGTTGGCCTGAGGACTTGAAGAAACTTTACTGCGAACTGGAAGAGCAGGCAATAAGGCGGCGCTGCTACTTGATAGTCAAGCTTTCAGATGTTTCTCTGGCTGAAAAAAATAGCAAGGAACTGATCGAGTCAGTTTCCGGACTTGGGCTGCGGTGCAGGCCAGCCGATTCCAAGATGCTGGCGGAAATATATGGATTCGGATGCCGGGTGGCGGCTTCCAGGAAGGTTCTACACATGCGGTCGAGCTGGAGCCACATTCTAATAGGTGACCGGGTGATGAGATTATTTGATGTTGCGCAGCTTCCCACAGGCGAGATACAGCCCGATTTTCTGGTGCCGTTCATCAGTTCGCTGGCCGAACAATCGATCCTCAGTTTTGAACTGAAGGCAATCGACAGCCGTATCGCAATGAAGAAAGTGCGTTCAAAGCGTTCAGGGATCACCGCTGATGCGGGGATTCGCGCCTTGTTCGGGTTTCTTTCAAGGGCTTCTGAAGCCAGGGCAATATCATCGCTCGAGATTCAGGAGAATGATCTCGACTTGGGATATGAAATGTTTTCCGTAACGGGTCATTTCGCCGTCTTTGCCGATGACTTGGCTGGATTGGGTTCGGCTGCCCGGGAGGCTGTCACAAAGGCCGAGAAGAGTGGCCTGGCGCTCGAATGTGCCTACGGGCGGCAGATGCGCGCCCGCCGGAGGCTGTTTGGAAGTTCAAGCTAAGGAGTCGAAATGGAATACTGGGTCAGTTCAAGGAATGTTGGGGCAATCTATCCAGGCATTTTCAGCGAATCGCTCGAGTGTAAATCGGTATTGATCGGGCGGGAGAAGAGTTCGGGCCCGTTCCTCTACAATCCGTTCGAACTTTATCTGCGCGGAGCTCTCACGAGTCCGAACCTGGTGGTTTTTGGACAGATTGGGTATGGCAAGAGCGCGTTTGTGAAGGCGCTCGTCTCCCGCCACGTCGAGATCGGGTACCGCGGCTGCGTTCTTGACCCCAAGGGAGAATACCGCGCGCTGGTTGGAGGACTTGGAGGTTCGACATTTTCGTTTGGGAGAGGTCCCGGAACCGGGCTCAACCCGCTTTCTGGAGTTGTCGGTGCCCAGGCCGGGCCCGACGGCAAGCCAAGCCACTATGGAATGCTGGACAACCTGGTTCTTACCTTCAATGCCATACTGCAGCGCGAGGTGTCTCCGCTCGAGTCCTTTGTGCTGGACGAGTGTCTTGGAGAAATCGAGAGCACTCAGCAAGAGTTGGATCTGTTCGATGTCTATCGGGCACTGATGGAATTGGGTGATTCCACGCCACTAAAGTTTGCGGCTTTTGCCTCTGATGCCTCTCACCGCGCCGGCCAGCTCGCACTGGAGCTGCGGCGCTACTTATTTGGTGATCTCCAGGGAGTGATCGATGGCCCCAAAGGTTCATCAGATCAGCTGCCGTCAGCAGGCCGCTTTCTCCATGTGGATCTGTTCAGTGCTCTCAGGCCAGAATCCATGAGAGTTGGGATCCCGGTGTTTCTAGCGCTCCTATCGAGGCAATTGGCGCGAACGTCGAACAGGTACCTGATCGCGCTCGATGAAGCCTGGCTGGCACTTGCCAGTCCAGGATGCATCGGCTTCTTCAGATCGTATTGGAAATTGGCCAGAGGATATGGGATTTCGAACATCGCCGTCGTCCACAGAAGCGAAGATCTGGCGGCGGCCGGAGAGACTGGGAGTATCGGTGAAAGGGCGGCAGTCGGCCTGATCAGCGACTCCCAGACCTTCGTCATATTTCATCTTGATCCAAATTCGGCCGGAACGCTTGGCGGGTTGCTAGACCTTTCGGCATCCGAGGTAGCCCTGATAGAAACACTACCCAGAGGAAGGTGCCTTTGGAAGGTTTCCGGCCGGACGTTTGTGGTGGATGTTCTTTTGACCGGCTCGGAGGAGTTGATTTTCAATACCGACCAAGCGATGAAGCCTTGAGGTCCCATGGCCAAAACCTATTTGACGGTCACATTGGTTCTGGCGGTGGTCTACTGGAGCACGATGCAATCGAGCGCATCGAGCAGGCCCCGCAATTCCAGAAAAGGACAATCGTCGGCAGCTGGCTTCTCCATGGCTTTCCTGGTTTCCCGGCTTGGAGGCCGGGCTCACCATGAAGCGGATTCAAGATCAATCCTCCTGGGACGTGCAGCACTTTGGCGCCGGTATCTTCCAGCTACAGATTCGCTGCTTGTCTTCGGTCCGACCCGCTCCGGCAAGACAATGACTCTGGCGCTGCCGGTGCTTGTCGGATTCCGGGGTCCCGCTGTCGTTACAAGCGTCAAGAGAGACCTTTATCAAAGGAGTGTCGAGAGTCGCCAGCGCCAGGGTGAATGTCATATTTTCGATCTTTCAGATCCCGGCAGCAGTCCCTGGAATCTGTTTTCGCTAATTTCCGACTTTCGCAGCGCAAAGGAGGTTAGCGACCATTTGTGCGGAGTCACAAGGTCTAAGAGTGCAGAACTTGATTTCTGGAGCCAGCTCGGCTCTAAAATGCTTGCGCCGCTGCTTCTTGCCGGCAAAGAGTCGGGCCGGTCCTTATTGGGAATCGTGGAATGGATCGAGTCCCAGGACTTTGAAGCTGCTTTTGAGGTGCTGAGCGATACTTGCCAGTTGGAGGCGAGAAATGCCCTGGACGCCGTGTTGCACTTGGACAATCGTGCGGTTTCATCAGTTATCGCAACTTTGCTTTCGCTGCTGGCGCCATTCAACGACCCTGCGATAAGTGATCTGCTGAGCCATGATGGGATCGATCTCCCGAGAATTCTGGACCGTAGCCGCTCCAATACTTTATATATATGTTCCCCTCTGTTCCGGGCCGAGCGGTTCTTTGGGATATATGAGATCTTCCTTCGGAAGATATTTGAAATGTCTTATCAAAATGGCAGTGCCGATCCCAGGATCCTGTTTCTTTTAGATGAACTTGCAAATATTG
This sequence comes from Actinomycetota bacterium, assembly GCA_004298555.1. Lineage (GTDB taxonomy): Bacteria > Actinomycetota > Acidimicrobiia > Acidimicrobiales > Acidimicrobiaceae > SCQM01. Next base: position 20,056 of record SCQM01000195.1, read on the forward strand.
CTCCGATATCAGACCTTGACAAAATTGCCTCGACCTGCGGAGGGTATGGGATCGTGCTTGTTTCCATTTTCCAGGACCTTACCCAGCTCGGAGGCATCTATGGAAGCCATGGCGGCACCATAGTTAACAACCACCGGTCCAAGTTGTGCCTCTCGGGTATAACTGATCACACAACTCTCGATTACGTGGAAAAGGTGATCTCGCATAGGAATGGCGGGACTGCACAACGTGATGCCAATCCTTTGCTTTCGCTGGCTCGGGGCTACGGTCTATTGCTCCAGGCAAATTCAAGACCGCAACGGCTCAGACTCAGGCATTTTCCCCGATGAGACGGGAGGCGTTGTCGCCCCCATTTATCTTTCTGGAGGTTTCAGCAGCAACAGAGGCGGGATCTTTGCGCTTATCCGACAGGAGAAGAAGTATCTCTTCACGATTTATCTCCACATCGTGAGGTGCTTTGATGCCCAAGCGAATTGCATCGCGCTGAATCTCGAGCACAGTGACGATGATGTCGTCCCCGATGACGATACTTTCGTTAACTCGCCTTGTCAGGACAAGCATGGCGCCTCCTTGCGCTTAGAGCGGCATATGTGCTCTAGATTTCCCAGGAACAGATTACTCTGCGTGGCCGCAAGCTGCCTGCCTTTTGGATGTTTCTATTTTAATGCCAGTTTTTGGCGGAGGTAAAAATAATCCCCAAAGTGGCGGGGTTCTCACCTGAAATGATCATAAATTGGCCGGGGTGGATATCAGCTCATTATCCGGGGGTTGTAGTAGTGGTCGAATTTCCAGAGCTGAATGTCTGGGCACGCCCAAAACTGGGCTTAAGACTTGCGCATGCCTTAATAGCGCTGGCAGAGCCGGGTTGCTGTCTGAGCGCGCGGAGTCGACCGGCACCTCCTCCAGAGCTGGTTGCATCAGTCGCCACAGTGACTCCATGAGCTTTAAGACATGCCGCATAGGCCTGGATAGCCTGTCGCTGAGTCTTGGAGATGGTAATTCCGCCTGACCGCGTTCCTCCACCTGCATTAGCACAGGCAGCTACAGCCGCGTCGCGGACTGAAGGGGGGACAGTCGTGGGAGGATTCTTTGCGTTGAATTTCGGGAAAGTGAATCCATGCGCCGCAAGACAGGCTGCATATGCCTTTTGTGACTGCAGATTCACGGTGGTCGTAGTTGCGCCTTTGTTGGAAGCAAGCGTAGAAGATCCGCAGGATGCAAGGAGTATGGAGGCTGGGGCCAACACGATCAATGATCTCATGCGCTTGCGGTTAATATGCGGAAACCGTGAGACTCCACTGATATTTGACATGATTTCCATAACGTTCCTCTTTATGTTTTATCTTGATCATTCGCTTCTGAGAGCATCGATGGGCGACAATCTCGCAGCCCTGCTGGCTGGGTATACTCCGAAGATTAGTCCTATTCCAGCCGCCACGATTACAGATCCCACGATTGCAAGTGATGAAATGGCTATCGGTTGCGACACGAAGTGGGGTAGTGCCAAGGCTCCGGCCACCCCAACCGCCACTCCAAAGATTCCCCCCATGATTCCCAAAACCGTTGCCTCGATCAAAAACTGGCGGAGAATCACCCCAGGGGTAGCGCCAAGCGCTTTTCTCAGACCTATCTCACGGATCCGCTCGGTAACCGAAACCAGCATTATGTTCATGACTCCGATGCCACCCACCAGGAGCGCGATCGCCGCGATTCCAACTAGTAACACCGTGAGAGTTTTAGACACGGAGGTTGCGGTCGTCAACAAGCTGGTTTGAGGTGTAATTGTGAAATCAGAGGCTGCTGGATTCGTGATGCCATGGCGCTGAAGCAGCAATGAGTTCGCTTCTTCGTAGGCGGCGCCCATTGATGAGGCAGACTTGGCGGAAACCAAAATGTTGGAAACGCTGTTTGCGTAGGGGCCGGTGGCTCCGAATAAGTCTTCAGCGGTCGTAATGGGTATCAAAACCGTGTTGTCCTGGCTGGTGCTTCCTGAAGCGCCGGCTGTATTTAATTCTCCGGCAATCGTAAATGGGACTCCTGCCAGGTTCATTGTTTGACCCACTGGAGAACCGATTCCAAACAGGTTTTGAGCAACCGTTGATCCGACCAATGCGACGTCGGAATGAGTTGCGACATCATTTTGGCTAAACGAGCTGCCACTTACGACCTGGCGATCTCTGATAGTCAGATAGCTTGGTGAAGTGCCAAGGACCGGAGCAGTCCAGTTGGAGGAGCCGGCAGTCAATACCAGAGCCCTTTGCATCACAGGTGCAACCGCACTGATGTCAGGGCAGTCGACGGTTGAACCAAGGGCGTTAGCATCTGCCAGGGTAAGACTCGATGAGGAACCAAGGCCGCCCCGGACTCCGCCAGTCGACACCGAGCCGGGCGTGATTATGAGCAGGTTAGTGCCTAGCGAGGAAATCGCATTTGTAACTTTATTTTGCGCCCCTTCGCCCAGGCCAACCGTCAGTATGACCGCCGCTATGCCAATGAGTATCCCCAGCATGGTCAGCAGTGAACGCGTTCTTCTCTCAATCAAGCTGTCAAGCGCGCTTTTGAAGGTTTCGATCCAGTTCATTTGACCATCGCCTCGTCATCTATGACCTGGCCATCCCTTATGCGAACCAGGCGCCGCGCTCTTGTCGCGATATCTGGCTCGTGGGTAATGATCACCACGGTCCTTCCCTGCTGGTGCAGCGATTCGAAGATGGTCATGATCTCGTCTGCCTGAGCCGATGCCAGGTTTCCCGTCGGCTCGTCAGCAAGGATGATCGAAGGATTGGTCACCAGTGCCCTTGCGATTGCCACTCGCTGCTGCTGGCCTCCCGAGAGCTCGGTGGGGCGGTGATTGACCCTTTCGGTCAGGCCCACCGACGCCAATGAGGCCTCGGCCATTTGCCTGCGCCTTTTATGGTCCTTTTCGCCAGCGTAAAGCAACGGCAGCTCGACGTTTTTCCATGCTGGCAGCCGTGGAAGCAGATGGAACTGCTGAAATACGAATCCTATCTTGCGGTTTCTGATTTCGGCCAACTCGGATTCGCTCATCCGGCCAACATCGACACCGCTCAGTCTGTATGAACCAGAAGTAGGTACATCAAGGCATCCCAGTATGTGCATCAGGGTTGACTTGCCCGATCCGGACTGGCCCATGATGGCCACATATTCGCCGTCGTAAATTTCAAGGCGGATTTCTTGCAGGGCGTTTACCTCCACAGCGCCCATTTTGTATATTTTTGACACCTTCTCGAGCTCGATCAGAGGAGTCCTGGTGTTCGGTGCCAGACTTGCAAACTCCCGGGTTGTCAATTGGATTCCCCCTGACCGCTTATCTTGGCTGTCAGTTTCTTGATGTCAAATTGAATGCAAAAGTCACTCATGTTTAACCTTTGCCTCTAGCGTTGCCTCGGCCGCCTCCCACAAAGGTCTGGACTCCACCACCAAACCCGCCGGCCAGACCTGCGGCCCTGTTGACTTGGAAGTTTGTCGAGCCTGAAGGAAGTCTGGAATTTCTGTTGGCGATGATAATGCTGTCGCCTGGCTGAAGTCCGGAGGTGATTTCTGTAAAGATACCGCTGGACGCGCCGATGGTGACGAGCTTTCTTACTGACTGGCCGTTTTCAAGAACGTTCACAAAGCTCAAGCTTCCAAGACTGTGCACGGCCGACGTCGGGACTGACAGCACATTATTGACCTGCTTAACTATGATCTCGACGGTTGCGGAAGCACCAGCAAAGAGATCTGGTGACGACTGGGTGACTAAGACATTCACGGGGAACGTGGCCACACCCTGGGTGGTGGTTGCCATCGGGGTGATTTGATTGACCGTGGCAGTTAGAGGCGTGGTTTGCCCTGCTGGGATTACCAGGGCCTTTTGATTCATTTGAACTTCGGCAATCTGAGTGTCGCTGACTTGGCCGGAGACTTCAAAGGAATTTGCGCTCTCGAGCACGATGTCACCCGTGGTGGCGGTCGCCGCTACTGTCTTTCCCTCAGAGATGTTGACCTGTGCAACTACGCCATCTACCGGAGCGGTGATCGTAGCCTCTGAGAGTGCCTGCTCGGAAGTTGACAATGATGCCCTGGCTGATGCGATGGCCGCCTCGTCTGAATCAATCTGCGCGGTGGTTGCTGGCTGGCTGGCAACTGAAGCCGCACTTTGCGCGTTGGCGAGGGCAGTTGTCGCCGAAGTGATGGCCTGCTGCGCCGAGTCAATCGATTGTGCAGTTTTCACCTGGGTGGCAGTCAATGCATTTTCAGCGTTTTGAACAGCATTCAGGTCCCCGATCACTTTGTTGGCTTGGCTGATTGCACTTTGCAGAGAAGAAATTGCCGTGTTGTCCTGGCTTATCCAGTTCTGAACAGCTGAAGCGCACGAACCCGTGCATCCGGAAGCCAGGGTGGATTGCGCCTGGCTCAGAGCGAGCTGATCTGGGGCAAGAAAGCTCTGGTCGGTGCTTATGGTGTTTTGGCTGGTCGGTAGATCGTAATCGGCTGCACTTGCTTCCACTGTTACCGAGGCGTTAGTAGCCGTTGAAGAGGGAATCACGAATTTCTGATAATTGGAAAAGCTCTGCTGGTCGAGCAACAGTGTTGCCTGATCCTCTGTGAGTGCACCTTGTGCCTGGTTCACGGCCACTTGAGCCTGGGTGAGGGTGATTTGGTTGGATGCCTGCGTATCTATCAGTGCCTGCTTTGCGGCTGCGAGCGCATTTTGATCCGATGTGATTTGCGCCTGGGTGGACTGCTGCACACTGGCTGATGGGCCTCCCTCGTCACTCGCGAGCTTCGCCTCGTCGGACAAAAGAGCTGCCTGGGCTTGTGTCACCTGAG
>SCQM01000196.1 GCA_004298555.1 Actinomycetota bacterium
AGCAGGTTTCCCAGGTTGGTTCCGCAACTGCGGGTTTTGCGGGCTACCCCCGCTAACTGCTACGACTCCCACCAATAATCCAGCCAGCAGCAAAGCTCCTGTTGTGATGAGTCCGTGCACCAAGCTCCTGGGAAATCCGGTCTCAGCCAAGTCGCCACTCCTTGATTCTCATCTGGCCCATCTGCTGGAAAACTATCAGCTCGCCATGCCCCGCGAAAAGCACGACCGCGTCAATAAATGTTCGCTCGCCTGCGGTACATGAATCGACCTGCTGGATACTTTCCATTGGAGCACGCCAGGCGAACACATTCCTCGGGTCGAGCCTGTCGTATTGTACAGCGCCGGTAAAGCGCGGTCCATGGCATAATTACGGTTGTTTTCAAGGTATCGGCGGCCAAGTTGACTCGGACCGTCCATGGATTTTCCGTGTTTAGGGCAGGGAAGCAATAGATGGATGGCTCTGCGGGGGGGGAATGCCCGAGCGCTTAAAAACAGAAAGCGCAAAAAAATACAGTTTGCGTCGGTCACAAACAGCTTTCGGGTTCAGGGGCCGGGGCGCTGAGGCTGTAATTGCTTCATGGCCTGTTAGCTGAGCTTGACGCGTTCATACACTCGCCATGAACTCAAGTCGAGTCCATGGCGAAATTGAACCATCTTAGGACTAATTCCAAACTGCCAAGGTAAAAATTACTTGTTGCAGTAGGCAGCGTAGTTGGAGTTATTTTGGCCTGTGATAACTCCCTGTGCCTGGCCGAACGTGTAGCCCCCTAAGCCACCTTGTGGGCCGGACACCGTGTAAAACGGCGAGTCGGGGCCGAAGCCGCCAGGGGCGCCGTGCCATGCGTTACAGCTCGTTCCATTGTTACCGGGAAAGTTGGCCGGTACACTTGCTGCAAAGGCAGGAGCAGAAAAAGCAATCGTCAAGGTGATGGGCGCTACTGCACCTAAAATACCGAAAAGAACCCTTTTAGTTTTTGGTGCCGCCCGCTTCGTCCCTGGGTTTACATTGTCCTTTATCATTACTTTCTCCTCTAGATCAGTAATGCCAATCTATAGATCGGTTATGCCAATATAGCAGTGCGGTTCATGCCTGGAGGGCTAGACGGTAATACCTGACGAATCCCGACCACAAACGGGACTGTAATGCGTGCTCCGACCTTGTGGACTTAGGTTCCCTTACCGGAAAAACAATGCCGATTGATGTCTTGACTATCCAGTCTGTAGAGGCTTCAACAACCATGCAAAGTAAAACGCCACTTAGGATTTAACGGTGATCAGGGGTCAATAGGTCTCTGGTATTGGGGCCAGTTGGAGATGGGCACAGGGGTTCTGCCAGAATGGGATTTGAACCAACTCATTTTGGAGAGCCGCTTTGGAAAAAGATTCTAAGCGCATTGCCGAGATCCTTGTCGGTCTTTCCGGTATCAATTTGATTGGAGTTGAAGACAATGCCGGAGAGCCACTTCGCATTCACATTGAGTGCCGTGGCATGCGACCGCTGTGTCCGAGCTGTGGAGGTACAGTCCACCAAAATGGGCTAAGGATTGTCGAACTGGTGGATCTGCCAGCTTTTGGGAGAAATGCCAGTATCATCTGGCATAAGCGCAGATGGCGATGTGCGCTCAAAGAGCGCCCGCAGCCGTCCTTTAGCGATGCTGACCCAAGAATTGCCCCCAGCCGGCTTCGTCTGACAGACCGGCCGGGCAGGTGGGCGAATAAAGAATCCGGAGCCCATAGTAACGCTAAGAGCTGGATGGGAGCAGGTTGGAAAGTTTCAGCGAGAATACTCAGAAAGTCGAGCACGTCGACTTCAACCAACAAATAGTCAGGTTCTTTCGAGTCACATGAACCAGGATCTGATGATGGACCAAAGCATTGAACGCTTCTAGTCTTTGATGGAAAGACTCAAAGGGCAAACTAAAGGGGCACGAACCCTTTCGTCGTGTACCAAGAATTCCGGATGGCCAGATCGCGGCATATATTTCTTCTTTGACTCCTCACAGCATCTGAACGACGGTCGGCCTCGTGTGGTCAGGGTCGGTGCTCATGCGATTACAGACGGTTCTTCCACCACACTTTGGCAGCGTCTTAGCCAGCATCGGGGTAGCACATCACGGGATAGAGAGCAGCTAGGTGGCAATCATCGCGGCTGAAAGGCAATACAACTCAGTTGCTTTAACCTGGGGAGTAGGATCTAATGCCACCTGTGAAGTCAGGAATGCCGAACAGTCAGTGGAACAGGCGGTAAGCGAATACATAGGAAGTCTTTCAGTCCTCTGGATAGGAGTACTGGATGAACCGAGCCCCTTGGGCGACCGCACTACAATAGAGCGCAATGTGATATCTCTTCTCAGCTTACCCCAGGCGACAAATCAGTTCTCGGCTTCTTCCGAATGGCTTGGCCGGTTGTCTTCCCGTATTCAAATCAGGTCAAGCGGCCTGTGGAACATCCGCCATGTCGGAGGAACCTTTGATGCCGCCAGCCTGGATCTCTTGGAGAAATGGATAGTTCAAATGGATGGCACAGCATGATCGTCGCTGGTATTCGACTTCCCGGAGCCTGGCTTGGGGAAGTCTCCGGGTGAAGAGTCGGGCGTTGGAAAATCCGCGTATGGCTCTAGATACGAGGTTGACCTAATCCCAGATGCGTGTCTGACGGGCCTTAGTTTCTTTAATCAAGTCACACTGTGAGGTCGAACTAAGGAGCCATAAGGCTGGAGCGGGCAATGATGTTAGAGTCAAACGCGTCCTACCCCGTGGAAATGGCGTCGATAGCTAGCCATCCCACATCGCGATCTTTCAACTGGTTAGCCCGACTGAATATTCAATGTGGATCAGGGCGTCACTCTGGGCATGAGGTAAACGTCTCGTCAACCTATGTCTCGGCTAGCACGAGGCTAAGCAGCTCCACCAAAATGCACGGCTTCGTCACCGACAACGAGGGTGATCTTGGTACCAACAGCGCGTCCAACTCGATCCAGCAACTCAAGCGTTGGTATGGAGCCGCAGTTCTCCACTCGGGCAATAGCGGACTGTGTCGTTCCCATTCGTCTGGCTAGCTCGCTCTGGGTCAACCCCGCAGCTGTGCGCAGGTGGTAAACAATTTCGGCTAATTGCCCCGCCAAATCAGCATCTGCATATGCTCGGCCATACTCTGCCTGATCCTTGACTGGATGTGCAGCTTGCAATTCTTCAAGCTTTCTCACTTTTCCTCCTTTCTCGCAGCATCTCGGATCCTCGCTCTCTGAGCACGCTCCACTTCTCGTCGTTCGTTGTTTCGCTGCTTGCGAAACGTCGTCAACAAGATAGCCTTTCTGTCCACATCGAAATAATATGTCACCCGCCGGGCCAACCCTTCGCAGGTAAATCTCAGTTCCCTGAGACCATCACCCAATCCTCTACTATGAGGCATTGTTAGTTCTGGACCCCGCGCCTTTAGGCGGTCAAATGCCCGATCTGTGAATGCTCGCCCCCTTGTGCCAAGGCTCAAGTACCACTCGGCCACCTCGTCCGATACCTCGATGTCCCACACATGACTAATATAGCAGATCTGCTATATTAGTTCCCTCAAAGCAAAATCCTAGATCCGAATCATCCTTCAGCTGAGTCAAACGCGAGGTACAGAGGTGGGTTAGTCATTTCCAGTCAACTTACGGAGTCGTAATAGATTTGACACCAATCACTCGGTTTTTGAGGGAGTTTCCTTCCCGCAGAACTGGATGAGTGAATCTCGCGAGAAACGCCATTTCTTTCCAATTTGGACGCCCGGTATTTCACCCGGTCGCGCCATTTTTCAATTGTCCTGTAGTGCCGGCCCAACAGCTCTCCAGCCATACGGGAGTCAAGTATTACAGGTAGTGCCGATCGATCGCAGATATCCGGAGGATTCGGGCTTGTTCCGTGATCACATCTTCTTCCGCGCCAATCCTG
>SCQM01000197.1 GCA_004298555.1 Actinomycetota bacterium
CACGACACGCCGGACCTTGCGCGCAGATAGGTTGTGCGCTGCCCCCGATGGGGACGAAGCGCCGGCTTCGGATGGAGAAATTACGTCACGTATGTTTGTGAGATTGCACCTCAGCAAACAACTAAACCTCAACGTCATATGTTTGAAGAGATTGTCTACATCCTCAAAGGCTACGGCGCTACATTGGTTTGGAACGATGGCATGGCTCAACCACACACTTTTGAATGGAAGCACGGGGCAGTGTTTGCATTACCACCAAATGTTTGGTACAAGCACACCAATCTGCAGGGAGGTGAATCGGCCAGATTTTGTGCGGTTACCAGTGCGCCGGTGGTAATCAATCTTTTCCACAACGACGATTTCGTCTTTGCGAATGATTTTATTTTTACCGATAGATTTAATGGTGATCCAAGCCATTTTGACGGCAGTGGGATTGCTCTTCCAGGTCGCATCTGGGAGAGTAACTTTATTCCGGATGTTGTGAGCTTTCCTCTTCAAGCTTGGCCGGAACGCGGTGGGGGCGGTTCGAATGCATTTTTGGAAATCGGAAATGGCACCCTGACTGCACATATTTCAGAATTTCAACCTGGCACTTATAAGAAAGCACACCGACATGGCCCTGGCGCACACGTGATCATCCTTTCGGGAGAGGGTTACTCGCTGATGTGGCCAGAGGGAAGCGAAAAGCGAAGGTTTGATTGGAAACCTGGTTCAGTAATTGTTCCACCGGAATTATGGTTTCACCAGCATTTTAATACTGGGCCTACACCCGCAAGATATCTGGCTCTTAGATGGGGTAGCCAAAGGTTTCCTTTGCTTAGATCGTATGGAATAGATAGGACGGTGAAATCAGGAGGCGCGCAGATCGAATATGAAGACGAGGACCCTGATATTCGCGAAATGTACGAGGCGTCGTTAGAAATGAACAAGGTACAGAGTCGCATGAATGGTTTAGTTTCTCGCAATGGCTGATCAAGGATCATTTGGGGATTCTGTGAGTCTTGCAGCGTCTTTTGAGGAGCGGTCGAAAGAACAACTGATAGATACCGTTGCAATGGCGTGCAGAGTATTGGGTAAGTCCAACATGACTAAAGAGCCAAGTGGGCACGTCAGTTGCAGAAGCAGTGACTCCGGGTTTGTGGTAAGAGGTCGCGGAAGAGATGAAGTCGGTTTGAGTTTCACCTCGAGTGAGCAGATTGTCGAGTGTGATTTCAGCGGAAATTCACAGTCAGCTTTAGGACTTGCTGCGCCAATTGAAGTATTTATCCATTCTTCGATCTATCGAGCTCGCTCAGATGTGCGTTCAGTAGTGCATGTTCACCCCGCCAATCTGGTTGCACTGACAATTTGTGATATACCACTTGAGCCGATATACGGCGCATATGATCCGACCTCAGCACGGTTGGCTGCGAAAGGCATTCCCACGTTTAGATCAAGTTGTTTAATAGGGACTGACGAGCTTGGTGATGAGCTTGCAGAAGTGCTGGATGATGCCAGCGCTGTACTTCTGCGCGGCCATGGTCTTGTCACAGTTGGCAATACGGTCGAGGAGGCAACTGTTAATGCTGTCAGAGTTTCGCAGTTGGCCGACATGACGTTCAAAGTAAAGTTACTTGGGGGAGGGAGCACAATCTCGGATGGTGAGATAAGCGAGCTGTTGTCTCCTGCTGTTCGCTCTGGTGACTCAAGAAGCTATCAGAGCGTATGGAGATATCTGTGTAATTCTTCTGGTGAGACCTTACCAAGGTTTCCGAGCAAAGTCATTACCTCGGAATAGCAACAATGGCTGCTTTTTATGAAGCTACCTTACTTGGTAATTCGTATCTTAATTTGGTCGCTGTTGGGTCGTTAGGCCATCTATTTCATAACAACTTAATGTCAGCACATTTATTGATTAGGGGAATTATTAGTCCTAGTCATAGTAAATAGGTCGATTTCTGTGATTTTAATACTCAAGTGGCGACAGTAAATGACTTCCTGTGGGGTTAGACAATTGAAATAATCTTGATTGGCCTTAGGTTGAGGCGTGTTTGCGGATGTGGATCGACCTCAAGGTGGTGAATGGAGGGCATGTGATTTAGAGGGCAGTTGTGATGTTAGCAAAGCAGTAATTGTTCGGTATTTATGAGTTAGAGGGCATTTGCAGTAGATCATGAAGAGATGTCACTTTGTTTCTCGACCTACAGGGTGCAGGTTCGTTGAAACGGCCATGATGTGGCTAGCTTAGACGCTTCGTTTCTAGAGAGATTTCGCTTCATTTTTCATGCCAATAATTCTTTTCATTCAATTTGGTGCCAAATTCGGCAGGTAGGGGGATTTATGATTACGTCGTCAAGAAGGGAAATTCGAAGTATTAAAAGAATTAGGTCTAGGAGGTGTGCTGCCGGAGCTTCTTTAGCGTTGTTTGCTGTTGGCCTAGCTGCCTGCGGATCTTCGAAATCAAGTTCATCAATTTCAAGTACTACTTCTATTGCGAGCAGCACCAGCCCGTCGGTACAGCATGTTTCCTTCGCGCTGACATTTCCGTCTCTAGAGTATCTCCCGGTTTATGTCGCTCGGGACGAGGGATTTTTCAAGAAGCGCAATATTTCAATAACTTTAGATACATTTTCTGGGGGAGGAAGTACCGTGGCTTCAGCGTTCGCATCTAACTCAGTTCAAATGGGATTGGGTGGTGTGGATCTTGCTGCGAGTAACGCAAAGAAGATTACTGACGTCAAGGTGGTGCAGCAACTCTCTCAATCAAGCTTCCAGATCTATGTCCAGAAGGATATTAGCTCAGTATCTCAGTTAGTTGGGAAAAAGATCACAGTAAGTTCACTATCAGGAGTTTTTTATATATGGTGGCAGGAGGTATTGGCTGCCTATCATATCGATCCGTCTAAGGTTGTTTTTGTTTCAAACGGTTCTGAAGCAGGAATGTCAGCTGCATTTCTGTCCGGAGTCGTAAATGCAATAGGGGATGTGCCGCCAGTGCCGGCGTCTTTCCCCCCCCCTCTAGTACCCTCAGATAAGCTACCTCAGCTCCCGTTGGCAGTCACCGTAGCGAACCAATCGTTTATCACGGCACACAAAGCTACTGTGGCTGGTGTCATATCTGCCATAAATGAGGGAACTGCATGGATTAAAACCCACCAGAGCCTGGCAGTTTCAATGTGTGAATCTGACTTAGATTTCCCAAGCGCAAGATGTCAATTAGCACCAGTGCTTCATCCAACTTCACCTTATACCTGGTCATCAAATGGTGCAATTGATGTATCCAGCCTGAGCCAAGCATTGTCTGCTGAAGCGTCGGTATATCCTCAGCTGAAGGGATATCCGGTAGATAATTTTATAGATTCAAGTTTTGTAGGGACTTCGCCGTCCTAGCTTGGTAGCTTCTATCATTATTCGGCCTAGGCCATATCATCAGTTTCGTACCGACTGACCCGACCTTGCCCGCCAGGGCTAGCTGGGGTTGCTCTAGGTATGGAATACGTTCTAGTTTACTAACGAATTATTTAGGATTGTAGCAATCAAATGGCAGCTGCCGCTGTCGAGATTATTGTGGAAGGTGAGCATTCCGTTGAATCCGTACACCCAGTCCGGGGTTTTCGTACACCTCTGATCGGAGTCCATCTTGGTGGCCGACGGGTGTGGCGGTTTGTCTCCCTTATCTCACCTCCGTAATCTCACACTCGATTGTATCCAACACTGTTGTCTTCGTTGGTCGTCGGATTGAACTCTGCGGCCGCAAGTTAACCTGCATCGACTCGATCAGGACTTTTCACCTTCCTCATGGACTCTCCGAACAATTCGATGCGGTGCAGGTTCTGGGTGAGTCTGTCCAGGATCGAGTCGGCTAGGGTCTCGTCTCCCATCGCCTGGTGCCAGTTGGAAATTGGAAGCTGGCTGGTAAGTATGGTTGAACGCGCTCCGGCACGGTCTTCTATTATCTCCAAGAGGTCTCCTGCGGATGAAGCTGTCAAGGGTCTGATCAGAAAGTCGTCGATCACCAAGATCTCGATACGAGACCACGAAGCGCGAAGCGATTGGAGACGGCCGTCCAGACGGGACAGCTCCAACAACTCGAACATCCTGGGCGCACGAAGATACAGGGCACTGTTTCCCTTTTCTATCCCGGCACGCGCCAGCGCACAGGCGAGATAGGTCTTCCCAGTTCCCGTGGGACCGACCACGGACAAATTATGGTGGTGAGAGATCCAGGATCCTTCGGCCAGAGAGAGAACCTGGGAACGCTCCAACCCTCGCTGGTGGTAAAAGTCGATATCTGAAACCACAGCATCATGGCGCAGCTTCGCCGCTCGCAACAGGCGAGAGAGACGCCGGTTTTCACGCTCTGTGATCTCTTGATCCACCAACATGCCAAGTCGCTCTTCAAAGTCGAGCATCTGGTATTCCGCGCTTTGGCGCTGGGAGATAAGACCAGCCGCCATGGCGCCAAGTCTTAGAGAATGTAAACCCTGTATTGTTTGGTTGTTCAGCATCTTGCTCCTTTCAGGCGTAATAGCTTGGTCCCCTTATGTTTTTGTGGTGGGGATGGCTCCGCTCCTTTTCTGATTCGGGCAGCGGCCTAGAGTCGAGTCCGGTCTTGAGTATGGACTCGATCGATCTGTACGAATAGGAACCGATCGCAAGTGCACGCCTGCATGCAGCCTCCAGGCGATCTGTCCCATAGGTCTTTTCCAAGCGGATGATGCCGAGACAGCTCCGGTATCCCTGTTCGGGATGGGGCCTGCTCTCCATAACGGCCTGGGCCATCTGGGCGGTATTGGGACCGATATTTTGCGCCCAGGAAAAGATTCGCTGCGGAGTCCACTCGAGGTGGCGTCGATGCGACTCCGGCATATGGGAGCGATCTGTCGAGTACCCAAACCTCACAGTGCTCCTTGGATGCGAAGCCACCCTTTTCGCCTTATAAAAGATCTCAACCGTTCTGGCGGAAAGCCTGATCTCCACCTTTTCTCTAGCCAGGCGATAAGGGACTGAGTAGAAATGCCGATCGGCGCGCACCTCGATGTGGTAGTCGATGTTCACCCTGGCAGTTTTCCATGTGGCGAACTCGTAACGGGTCTCTGGTAGCGGCCTGAGACATGACCGCTCTATCTCTTCGAACACGCTTCGCCGCGATCCCGGCAGTACCTTGAAAGGTCGGTTGTTTATCCAGTCCACCAGCTCTCTGATCGCCAGGTTGGCTTCAACTACAGAGCTGAAGCGTTGGTTTCTCAACCTGGCCAGGATCCATCTCTCCGCGACAAGCACCCCAGATTCGGCCTTGGCCTTGTCGCGGGGCCTAAAGGCGCGAGCAGGAAGAATAGCAACTCCATAATGAGCGGCCATTTCGGCATAAGTGGCGTTGATCTCCGGTTCATAGCGGTTGGAGCGGGTCACGCCTGAACGGAGA
>SCQM01000198.1 GCA_004298555.1 Actinomycetota bacterium
CACAAATTGGCCCGACTACTTCGCCAGGTAGCTTTTGCAATCCTTACGGACCCTGCGAGGAATGGTGTTCACTCTTTGCAGGTTGGGCTTGGAGCAGAGCAGGCATCGCAGTACCGGAATATGGGTTTACTGGCAATTTATATAACTGGGTCGGGCAAAACCAAAGAATTTTGGCACCGTCTGAGGCACCTGCGGCTGGTGATTTTGTATTTTATGGTACTGGTCCTGGATCAGCATCGACGTCTGTGCACATGGGGATTGTGGTACAAACTTGGGGAAATGGCAGCTTGCTCACGATCGAAGGGGACTCGGGGCCTGGAAATGCGGGATATCTCGGCGTGACTATCAACGGGCCATTTCTGGCGTCCCATTCACTTGAGTACAACGGTGACCCGATCTATGGATACGGGGAGCCGCTGAACTAGTCAGGATCTGATCGGCCAAGGGCAATAGCGATTGTAAGCTCGAATTGTGGAGTCGTGAAACAATTGTTTGAAAATTCAGGTCAACCTTGGATATGTCCTTCTCCCTCAAGGTTATTGCTGCGTAAATCGTCAGTTGATGTTGCGCAGGCTGTGCTCGGGATGACGATCGCAAATCGCGACAAGGGGCTGATTATTACTGAAGCAGAGGCCTACGGTGGGTCGGACGACGCTGCTTCGCATGCCTTTGCCGGTATGTCGCGCAGGAACAGGTCTATGTTCGAGGATGGTGGAACTCTATACGTGTACCTAAGCTATGGAATCCACAGGTGCATCAACATTGTCACAGGCGATCAGGGCGATGGCCAGGCAGTCTTGATCAGGTCCGGAATTGCGGTTTCCGGGCAGCCAGAAAATATCAATCCTATGGAAAGTACCGGGAAACTTGTCGAAGGACCAGGCCGTGTAGGCAGGCTACTTGACGCACAACTTTCTGATGACGGCCTGGATTTGCTAAGTTCAATGTCCTGGAAACTTTTGGATACGAGGGAAATCTTGGCCGCCGAGCAAATACCAATATCAAGGTCCGCGAGAATTGGAATTTCCAAGGCCTGCGAAGCCCAATGGCGGTTCGAGATTAATTTCCTATCGCTGAATGGGCGAGGGTAGCTGGCTTGCGCCGGCTAGGCGAACAAGAGTTCCTTTGGTGCTGAAGCTTCGCAGGGCACATTATGGGAAGCTGGCGTAATTTAATTGTTCATATGCGGCTAGATTTGGGAGTGTTCACGAGTTGTACCGCTGAAAGGCGATAGTTGCTTTTGAATATGTCAATGCGTGGATAAAAAGATTTTGAACATCGGGGTACTCCGTTGAGCCTTTCGTCTGACAATGAGCTAATTCTTGCGGTTGATGACAATCCCGCAATTACCGAATTGATCCAAAGGGGACTTTCACTTATTGGTTACAAGGTTGAGGTGGCATCTTCTGGCGAGGAGGCACTTTTCAAAGCTACGACATCCAAATTCGGTTTGATGGTCCTTGACTTGATGATGCCCGATCTTGATGGATTTCAGGTCATCGAAAGATTGCGCAGAGCGGGAAAGGACATGCCGGTGTTGTTCCTCACTGCTAAAAATGAGACCCAAGACAAGATCACCGGATTGTCTTTGGGAGCCGACGACTACATTACTAAGCCATTTTCACTCGAAGAGCTTGCCGAAAGAGTGAAAGCGGTGCTGAGACGCTATCGGGGAACTTCGGCAGTCAATATCAAGACCCGACTGCAGTTTGGAAATCTAGTATTAGATGAATCAATGCACCAGGTAATACGGGGCGATGTCGAAATAGATTTGACTCCCACGGAGTTTAACCTTCTGGCTTATCTGATGGAAAATGCAAACGTAGTGGTGAGCAAGGCACAAATACTCTCCAAAGTCTGGGGCTATGACTTTGACGGGAGTGATGGTGTCGTTGAATCTTATGTGAGTTTTTTGCGCAGGAAGATCGATTTCATGGAGCCGCAGTTGCTGCATACTGTCCGTGGAATCGGATATAGCCTAAGATTGCCCAGATAGATTAGATCCTTTCAGGTGAAGACGCCAGTGATCAGACTTCGAGCAAATCATAAATTGCTTTCGCTGTTTTTCTCTTCTCTGAAGGGCCGTATCATCCTTGGCGTTTCCATTCTGGTGATAGTTGGTCTTGCTGTATCCGATGTGATTGGTATTGTCAGGATGCAGTCGTTTCTGTCTGCTCGAATCGATCAGCAGATAAACAGCGTTCTGGCGAGTACCAAGCGTCTTGCTTCACGCACGCAACGTATCGAATTTGGTTCGAGTGGCCAAATCGGAATACTCGGAAGGCAAAACGCGTCCAGCATTCAGGCGCCTTCCCCCGTCCTTCTTGTTGTGTATGGATCCAACGGCTCTGTTGCTTTTGTCAGATACAACCAGCTTGGTTCGATCAAGGAGCCGACAATCCCAAGTCTGGCAAAAGCTACGTCGTTAGCGTCAGGAAAGGATTATTTTTTCCTTCGGACAAACGGCGGAGATGGAGGTTTCCGAGCTGGCCTGGCGGCACTGCCCAATAGTGAGGGGCACGTTCTTGGTGCGGTCTCTCTTGACGAATACAATTCCACTATTTCGCACCTTAAGTTTCTCGATCTCGTTGTGGGATTAATTGTCCTTTTGGCTCTTGTTTCCATGACCTATGTTGTCGTCAGATTTGGCATGCGGCCTCTTGACGAGATGGAACAGGCTGCAGATGAAATTGCGCAGGGCAACCTCTCACTCAGAATTAATAGTGACCATGCTGCTTCAGAAATAAGCAGGCTTGGGGCTGCTTTCAACGGGATGCTCGGGAAGATCCAGCAGGCATTCACGCAAGTCCAGGAGAGCGAGCGACTGTCGCAGAGTTCACAGGAGCAGCTGCGTAGATTCGTTGCAGATGCCGGCCATGAACTCAGAACTCCACTTACATCGATTATGGGCTACTCTGAACTGCTCCAGAAGGAGATCGATGGTGACAGGGAGTTGGCGGAAAGGTCGGCGAAGAGGATCTTGCAAGAATCCAGGAGAATGTCGGGACTTGTCGAAGAACTTTTGCTCCTGGCGAATCTTGATCAGCGCAGGCCTGTCAAGTTTGAACGGGTAGACGTGATTGCGCTGGTGGCCGACTGCGTCCAGGATGCCCGGGTTATCCAGCCAGAACGCGATGTGCGATTGGAGCCGATCGGCATGACTGAGAATGGAAATTGGCTACAGCCTGTTTACACTCTTGGTGATGAAGAGAATCTGAGGCAAGCTATCAGCAATTTGGTTAATAACGCTCTCTTGCACACTCCACGTGACACCGCGATCGTCGTCCGTGTCGGGACGGTGAGCGCTCCAGGCAGTGGCTCGGAACTTGATCGAGTTGTCATTGAAGTCGAAGATTATGGACCTGGTATCAAGGCTGACGCTCTCGAGCATCTCTTCGAGCGTTTTTATAGGGTTGACGATAATCGAGGATTTAAGCACGGCGGATTCGGACTCGGCTTGTCGGTCGTCGAATCCGTTGTGAAAGCTCATGACGGCGGCGTCACAGTAAGGTCAGTGGAAGGCAAAGGATCATGTTTCAGAGTCGACCTTCGCAGTTATCATTCAAAGCCGCTGACTGTGACGGATCCAACCAGTTCTTTGTGATGTCCCTTAGCAGGCTCGGCTAGCCCGGTCGGATAGGGATCACCTGCGCTAGATTAAGCCTTTTTTCATATGGGACAGAGTTTTAAAAATTTTCCCAATATTTCTTTCCCCAAGTGACACATCCCTCCACTTCAAGCATTAGATTGGTAGATCCCAAGTGGAGCCTTGATCTGAAAGTGAGCAAATCACCCAAATCAAAGCCCGGTTGGCAAAGCTAGATCCTGCAATGCGA
>SCQM01000199.1 GCA_004298555.1 Actinomycetota bacterium
GGGCACAACAAAAGGGAACGCTTGAGATTCTGGCTCGAGCGTTCCCTCTGGTCAAATACCCTGGTCAGGGCAATATGCAAAACCCTGACTATGTTGCATTAGATGCAATAATACGGCTTTCTAACTGCAGCCGCTGGTTGTGCCACATGAAGAGCACACGTAGCAAGATCCAGCCCGCTGCATCTGATTTCCGCACTGATAACAATACGGAGCATCCTTGGAGGTTGGCCCGGGTATTAACTTCATCTCTGAGGTTTGAGGTGCCGCCTGTACGGGAGGCTCTAAGTGCACATAATCCGAAGCCCCGTCATCACCAGCGAACAACGTCAGCTGGGTCCTCTCTTCTGTGGTAGCTATGCCCAGTTCCGTGCGCTCCTCTAGCGTCAGGTAGTCAATGGCCAGCCTACGAAAGATATAGTCGACCAACGAAGATGCGATACGCAGATCAGGATCATCGGTCATCCCGGCGGGCTCAAATCTCATGTTGGTGTACTTCTTGACATACGTGGAAAGAGGAACACCGTGCTGGAGTCCGAGGCTCACTGAGATTGAAAATGCATCCATGATTCCGGCAAGTGTCGATCCCTGCTTGGAAACCTTCATGAATACCTCACCCGGACGACCGTCTTCATATTGTCCGACGGTGACGTAGCCTTCGCAGTCTGCGACGCGAAATGCAAAGGTGTAGGACTTGCGCCTACGCGGCAAGCGCTCACGAACGGGACGCTTTACGATCACCGTTTGAGAGTGAAGGGCATTCTCGAGTTCTGCAATCTTGGAAGTCAGCTCAGACTTTGGATCATTGGCAGCGGCGGATTCCTTACCTTTCGTGGTCAGTGGCTGGGCGACCTTACAATTGTCCCTGTAAATAGCTACTGCCTTGACACCTAATCTCCACGCTTCGATGAACAATTGCTCAATCTCTTCGACCGTTGCATCTTCGGGCATGTTCACGGTCTTGGAGATTGCACCAGAGATAAACGGCTGAACCGCCGCCATCATTTTGACATGGCCACGGTAGTGAATAGTGTTATCCCCCATGGAGCAGGCAAAAACTGGCAAATGACTGGTATCCAGGTCCGGAGAATCGACTATGGTCTTGTGGCTGTCAACGTACGAAATAATCGAGTCAATCTGCGATTCACTGTAACCCAACCTTTCCAGAGCCCGCGGAACGGTCTGATTCACTATCGACATGGTCCCGCCACCCACAAGCTTCTTGGATTTCACAAGACCAAGATCTGGCTCGACACCCGTAGTGTCGCAGTCCATCAACAACCCAATAGTGCCCGTTGGAGCCAATACAGACGCTTGCGAGTTGCGCACCCCGTATGTCGATCCATTCTCGATAGCTTCATCCCAGGACTGCTTGGCTGCATCGAGCAGTTCGGGGTCCACCAAAGACTGGTCAATCTTATCAGCAGCATCCCTATGCATCCTCAGCACATTCAACATGGGCTCGCGGTTATCATAAAAACCTGCGAATGGTCCTAGACGGCTAGCCATTCTGGCAGAGGTGGCATACGCAGTTCCAGTCAAAAGTGCAGTAACCGAGCCTGCCACCGCCCTTCCGCCATCAGAGTCATACGGGAGGCCCAGCGCCATCAACATGGCACCCAGGTTCGCATAGCCAATTCCAAGCTCGCGGAATTTTCGGGATGTGTCACCAATCTTCCCCGTAGGGTAATCTGCGTTACCAACCAAAATATCCTGTGCGGTAAATACCGCTTCAACCGTCACCTTGAATCCTTCAATATCGAATGAGTCATCCGGTTTGAGGAATTTGATGAGGTTGAGGCTTGCAAGGTTACATGCTGAATTGTCAAGGTGCACATACTCTGAACAGGGATTCGAAGCAGTAATCCGGCCGGTATTCGGTGCAGTGTGCCACTTGTTGATTGTGGTGTCGTACTGAAGGCCTGGATCGGCACAATCCCATGCCGCTTCGGATATCTGCCTCATTAGTTCCTGGGCCTTTAGAGTCTTCACGACGGAGCCGTCAACAACAGCCTTGAGCTCCCATTCAAGATCGTTTACAACGGCTTCCATGAACTCGTCGGTCACCCTTACCGAGTTGTTAGCATTCTGGTACTGTATCGAAAAACTATCTTTGCCATCCAGGCTCATGTCGAAACCCGCATCACGCAGCGCACGCGCCTTGCGCTCCTCGACACTCTTGCACCAAATGAACTCTTCGATGTCTGGATGATCTGCGTTCAAGATAACCATCTTGGCAGCACGCCTGGTTTTCCCTCCAGACTTGATCGTTCCGGCCGAGGCATCGGCGCCACGCATGAAGCTAACTGGTCCTGAAGCCGTACCGCCACCCTTCAAAAGCTCCTGAGAGGAACGGATCTTGGAAAGATTGATGCCCGATCCGGAACCGCCCTTGAAGATAGTTCCTTCTTCGACATACCAGTTCAAAATTGAATTCATGTCATCATCCACCGCAAGGATAAAACATGCACTGGCCTGCTGCGGCACCCCCTGCACTCCGATATTGAACCAAACCGGAGAGTTAAATGCAGCGTGCTGATGAATGATTGCATACTTGAGCTCATCCGAGAAAATCTCGATCTCCTCGTCGTCGGCGAAGTATCCATCCTTGATTCCCCAAGCAGTTATGGTATCTACCACCCTGTCAACAACCTGCTTCAAAGACCATTCGCGCTCTGAAGTCCCTAAAGTGCCGCGAAAATACTTCTGAGCCAGAATGTTGGTAGCATTTACACTCCACGTGGATGGCACCTCCACCTGAAGCTGCTCGAACGCCACCGAACCATCCAGATAATTGGTTATCCGGGCATCTCGGCGCTCCCAATCAACCGTGTCATAGGGATGAACACCCCGTGAAGTAAAAAAGCGCCTAAGTCCAATTCCTGACCTCTGAGGAGCTATTGCCATATCTAAGACCTTCCCAATCAATCTCATCCGACAGATAAACAATCAATTAAAACTCAATAAAGATTTTTAAGAACAACTCGAGCTAGTCACGAGATCAACCGTGTGATCGCAAAAACTTTATTTAGCCCGATTCCAATCGATTTCCCAAATCCGCCAATCTGCCCTTATGGCGTTAATGATACACCTTGGCTATGACAATGTCACGGAAAAAACACTATATGTTGATAGCTTTGCATGACTCAACACAACATCATGTGTAATTTCATCACTGTAGTTAGGGCCTGTCAAGAACCGAAGCCCAACTTTTTCGCCGTAAATTCAAAAGGAGCCAACTAGCTGGGAATACTTCCAACAAAACTTTTGCGTAGCAAACATTTCTCCTATTGGTTAGCGTATTAGCATTGTGCTCCAGAGATTTTTCAACATAACCCCCAGCAATAATGATCTGATTCGAAGCGGACTGCCCCAGAATCTTTCCGAGTCCTTTAGAACACTTGCTGACGAACAGGGGGAAATACCACCAGACACAATACTTGTGCTTATTCCGGCCTTCAACGAAGAAGGTTCAATTCAAGATGTCATCTCAAAGGTTCCTGCAACTGCATGCGGCTTAAACACACGGGTACTGGTAATCAACGACGGATCGACCGATAACACTTCGCGAATCGCCAAATCCGCCGGTGCGGCGGTTCTCGAAATGCCCGAAAACTCAGGGCAGGGTGCAGCGCTGAAAGCTGGTTATCTGTTTTGCCTTGCAAACAATAATAAATTCGCCGTTGTGGTGGACGGGGACGGGCAATGGGATCCAAGCGACATGAACGAACTTGTCGCGCCAATAGTCAATGGAGATGCTGATTTCGCGCAGGGTTCCAGACGTCTTGGCTCAACCGAAAACCGGGACCATATCCGGAATTTAGGTGTGAAGTTCTTTACCCTCCTGGTTTCGCAAATCACCCGGACCCGGGTTGGCGATACCTCATCAGGATATCGCGCATATAGAAGCGAGGTGCTCGGGAAGGTGCGGCTAAGCCAGAGTCAGTATCAATCGTCAGAAATTCTTATCTCCGCCATCTGCAGCGGAGCAAGACTATACGAACATCCCGTAAAAATGTCGGTCAGAACCGCCGGGGTATCAAAGAAAGCGCCCAACTGGAAGTATGGAATCTACTATTTCCGTGCGGTAATCCAAACAGCAATCCGTGACCGGTACCTCTCCAGGCTCTTTGACAATGAAAGCGCATAGCGTGACCGATAAGGCACGCATTTTGATCAAACAGACTGTCTCCAAAGCTTGGCTTCAGTTCGCCGTTTTGTGCACGGTAATCTTCTTCATTCCAGCTATATTCGGCCATCCGCTCGCAAGTGGAGACAATTTAATCCAGTTCAATCCCCTAAGGGTGCTGGCGGCACAGATAGAACGCCATGGCAATCTACCCCTCTGGAATCAATTTAACTGGTCAGGTACCCCTCTGCTTGCAGGATTCAACGCAGGCGCGTTTTATCCCACGTCCTGGCTGTATATATTTCTTCCGAGTGCGTGGGCTTGGGGCATAAGTCAGGGATTACCCTATTTCGCCGCCTCATTGGGGTTTTATCTTTTGATGAAGGAGACTGGCGTTTCGGAATTCTCATCCCGGATAACCGGTTTGTCCTTTGCCTTCGCCGGAGTCATGATAACGCAGGGCGTCCATCTTGACATGATCAGCGGCATCTCCATGGCCCCTTGGCTGCTTCTCTTTGCATCCCGAATTATTGAGCCAAGCCAGCACTCCAGATTGCGAAGCTCAATATATTTAGCTATCTGCTTTGCGCTTGTAATCCTCGCTGGTGCACCGGAGGCAATGCTGGACGAGCTGATCCTGCTCGTCGTGTTTTCGTTGGCTAAGCTCCTCAAGTACCAGGCGCAATGGCCCAAAAAGCTGCTTTGGCTGACGGCCGCAGGACTGCTGGCCATTGGAATCTCGGCCGCCCAGTGGGTGCCTGGTCTGGCCTACCAGAAAATATCCCAGCGCGCGAACCCAACGACTGCCTTTGTAGCTTTTGGTGCCTTTGCCCCGCAATACTTCTATTCCCTTTTTGCCCCGTATCTTTTTGGTGGTCCCGGCAGAGGAGTGCATATCTACTTCGGCCCATTCACCTTTGAAGAAGTGTCCATTTATCCGACAATCGGTCCGATTATCGCTTTGTTCACAACAATCATCCATGCCGTTAAAAGAACTCTTGACAGCGTGCTTATACCGTATCTGCTTATCGCCGTGATTGGCGTTGTTCTTGCACTGGGCTCATACACTCCCGTCGAATCACTTCTTTATCACCTGCCGCTCTATGGACAGCAGCGTCTGCAAGGACGCAACATCTTGGATCTCGATGTGGCAATGTTCGCCTTCTTTGGCATTTGGCTCGACCGTCTTTTGCAAAACTCCGATAGTAAGAGACCGTGGATTCGGTGGCTAGCCTTCCTGCCAGCGGCAATGATAGTGGTCCTATACGGCAGCTTCTTCCGTTACAAAAATTTCGTAACCAGGTTCCTTCATGCCGGTCATCGTCCCCAGCACCTGACCAACCTCAGAGAAGCTTTAATCTTCGCCATTGAGCTCCTGATAGCCCTAATCGCTGGATATGTCTACCTCAAGGCGCCCAAACTCTCCCGAAATATCGCAAAGAGCCTGATAGTCGCAATCGTTTTGGTGGACCTGTTTGTGTTCAATTTATTTGGAAGCCTTGGAACGCCAAGCTTCCTTTCGCAGTTCAGCTCGACCACCAGGCAGGATGCATATATTCATACGCTCATCGGAGATGACTACAGGTTCGCAATTTTCGACCCACACCTTTACAGTTTCTCAGATCTCAACTGGTTCGGACAGCCCGATCTAAACATAGCCGCAGGGAATCATTCCATCCAGGGTTACAGCTCGCTCTCGCTGGCTCAATATGAGAATGCAACAGGCAGCCATGCCCAAGCAACGCTTTGGCCGCCATTGTTGGCAAGTCCGCTGGTGGACACCCTGGCTACGAAGGTAATTCTTACCAACTGGCGATATCTCACATCTCCATACGGCTCACCCACAGCAGTTCCTCTTCCGGATTTCTATGTTTCCGGTGACGCCGCTCCGGGAACGCTGCCTCAGTCGCAGTCATCTCCAAACTTTCAACATTCGCCATTGCAGCCCGGACCGACTGACACCTACGGACTGTTTGGCAGAAACATGTCTATAACTGGAGTTGACGTGAGTCTCGGCCAGCGCTTCTCCCCGGAAACGATCAAGGAAGTGGGCCTCCTCGAAAATGACGGCTCGATAGTTCAACTGGCACCGGCCGCTCCCGGCCCCAGTGAAAGGGTACCTGGTGCACTGCACTACTCGCTTCCCGCGCAAGCAAATCCACGGGTTATACAGGCTTCAGGCGTCGTCGTAAGGCAAATACTGCCCTTGCAGATTTCCGATCCGCAGCAGGCGCTTGTGGCTGGTGTGGGTGTGAGCACGACAAAAGGCTACTTTGCACTTGCGGGCGAGCTGCAGCCATATCTGACCTTCCCCCACTTTCGCCCCTTGGGCACCAGCGGCAGCATCTCGATTTTCGACAACTCCAGAGCTCAGCCAATTATCAAGGCACCGGCTACTAAGGTTCAGATTCTGAGCCAATCCACCGCGCTCAACGGCACACTGCGCTTGAGTATTGCTTCTCCGGCGGCAACGACGATTTCACGGGCCGAAGCTTACGCCCCAGGCTGGCAGGCAAGATATTCTTCTGCGGCCACAGGACGCACGTTCCAACTCCCCGTTATCAACGCGGGAGGCCTGCAGAACATTTCCGTGCCTGCGGGAAAATGGAATATCACTGTGTTTTATCACCCAAAATCGGCCTATGTCGGCATCTGGATTTCGCTGGCATCGATTTTCGTTCTGGCTGTCTTTCTCGCACTTAGGTATCTCAGGAAGCGCTCCCTGAATTGATCTCTGGACAGCCAACTCACTGGCAGCTTAAGGAGTGGACTGCGAGCATTCAAGTATCGAGCAAAGTCGGCGCAAAAATCTCGTCGACACTGAACTTGTGTCCGGTAAGCCCCTGCTCAAAGGAGTAGGCAACGGCGGCTTCGAGCGAGATCCGGTTCCTTTTGATGCCGTAAGCATACGGGTTGCCTCCGAAAATCTTCCTCTCAGCTTCAAAATAAGCGTTTGCCCATGCCAAATTGACCACGCGTGGAAAATGCTCCATCTGATCTGAATAGGCCAGCGATTGTGCGAAAGCGTCGTACAGGCTTCTCGGCAACCACGGAAATTGCGACACGAGTTCACTCTTCGCCGCGACGATATGCATTATCGGATAGATGCCAGTTCTGCGGTAATAGTCCGATTCCACTTCCGGAAAATTTGGAAACAATCTCGTGACCTCGGGGTCGTTCAGCCAGCGCTCCTCGACCTCCTCTATCACGATGATCGCATCGAGTTTGCCCTGTGCAAAGAGCTCTTCAACAGGTTGGGATTCAACCGTGATGCTGACTCCATTTGGAACAAAAGCGACCAGCTCTTCCCTTTCAGTCACCCATTCGATATCTTCTGGCCGTACACCGTACTCATGTTGCAGCATGCCGCGGACCCATAGCATGGTAGTGGTTTGGTACATCGGAGTTCCGACGCGCTTGCCCTTTAGGTCCGTCGGACTGGAGATACCGGCGTTCTTTCTGACCAGCATAAACTGATGGCGGAACATCCTATAGGGGAATATCGGCAAGGCTATCAATCCCTGGCCACGCTCTCTGGCCATCAGGTAGGAGGATAACGAAAGTTCTGCTACGTCAAACTCCTCATTGCGGATCATCCGTTGGTGGCGGTCCCAAGCATCAGACATGGGCAGTAACGTCAAGTCTACTCCAAGAGGAGTCACCTGCCCCGAAAGCAGCGCAATGGTGCGGTCATACTCACCCAGCGCCAAAGTAATGTGGCAATTTCCCATTTCGATCCAGCTCCGCCAAAGCGGCGCTCGCTCCCTTCATCTCCAACCCCAAAGAACATTATCACAATGACAAAGATGGATCACCAAACCTGCTAGCCGCGATCTCCTTGAAAAAAGTTCTGTATTAGACCCAGATAGAATGCGCGACCAGCGCTTATCAACGCAGAACAATGGTGCCGGGCACGCTGGGAACCTAAGCGTTAGACCGTCAGTTTCTCGGATTCAGGCTTTGACTTTGCAAACAGTACTTTATCCATAACAGCGTATTTGACGAACCAGAGAACAGCAAACGAAGCTATGTAAGCCCCGTCTACGAAAATGAGCTGAAAAAGGTGAGAAGAACCAACGATTTCCTTGTGGGATGAAGCAAAATCAGCAGACCAGGTCGAAAACACCAGGGAAAGCGCAGCCATTACAAAATACGGAATGACCTCTTTGGAAAGATGCGACCTCCCCCGCTTTTGCCATGCCCAATAGCGGTTCATGAAATATGAAGGTACAGCCCCCGCCATGGTGGCAAAGATGGAAGAACCCCTGGCACCAAAGAGGTGCAGAACACCATAGGAGGCAATAAAAACAACCTGGGAAATGACAAAAGCTATTCCAGATCCGAGAGTATAGCGAATGGCCCGTTGCCCAACCGGACCGCGAAACCAATGCCTAAACTCTTGGAGGTGGGAACCCATACTCATCGAGTCTAGGACAACTGGGTTAAAACGTGAGGTAGCGTACAACTAATTTCAACACTGGGGAGACGGATGCATTTAGGTCATGTACTTGTAACAGGCGGTTCCGGCTTTATCGGATCGCATTTGGTTGCGATGGCCCTGGAAAGTGCGCAAAGCGTAACAGTCGTGGATTTGCAGCCCAGATCGCATCCCGATGCCAAACATATGGTGTCTGATATCAGCGACCGAAATTCATTGCTCTATAGGCAGCCTCAAAATTTCGATACGATTTTTCACCTTGCCGCCAGAACTTCGGTGCTCCAGTCAATGAAGGATCCGCAGGGCGTATTTGACACCAACGTGATTGGAACTCAAAACCTGCTTGAGATGGCACGCCTCGGAGATACAAAGCGGATACTTCTCGCATCCACGAATGCCGTTGTTGGCAATCTGGTCGATGCAAAGATCGTTGAATCGACGCCCATGCGACCGCTGACACCTTATGGTTCAACCAAGGCGGCGGCAGAAGTTCTCTCTAATGCCTATGGTGCCAGCTACGGAATATCGGCTGCCCAACTCAGACTAACCAATGTATATGGAGAAGGCATGGCCAAAAAAGACTCAATAATCCCAAGATTGATGCGCACAGCCCTAGGCCTCTCTAAATTCTCTGTCTACGGCGACGGAGAACAGTATCGCGACTACGTATACGTCAAAGATGTCGCTAACGCATTTATTCAACTCGCCAAGGCCAGCTACCAAGGACCGGTAATAATCGGGTCTGGCTCTTCGATAACTGTTAACGCTCTGGTCAAAAAGGTTTCCCAGGCAACTGGAATAGACATCCACGTCGAAAAGGCGCCAGCCAACCAGGGTGAAATGCGCAGGGTGAGCGTGGACAATTCTCTCAGCAGATTGCTGGGGCTAGCTGTCGATACTGACCTCGACATAGGTCTGGCCCGAACATGGAGTGACTTCAGTTCATCTATGCAAATCGGGAAAAATTGACACCGATGCCTTTATCTCAGCTAATTTGCTAAGTAATGAGCTACGTAGGACTTGACATCGGCACAACCTCGATAAAGGCGCTTGCCTTATCGGAAGACGGCAGCCTCTTGGCGTCGTCTTCCAGGCTCCTGCCCATCAATTACCCCACACCCGGCCTGGCAGAGCAGGATCCGTCGGAGATAGCGCAGTGCTCGATCGAAGCACTGGAGGATATAGCCCGCCAGCTTGACCTCCCGCCAAAAGCGATCGGGATTGCAAACCAGCGCGAAACGGTGGTTGCCTGGGAGAAGAAGACCATGCTTCCACTATCCATGGCGATTTCATGGCAGGACCGGCGGGGCGCCACCCGGTGCGCTGAACTTCGAAAGTTAGGCTTCGAAGACCTTGTTAGAGACATCACCGGCCTGACACTCGATCCATACTTCTCGGCGACCAAATACTCGAATATTGTCTCAGCTCTAGGGACTCCCCAATCTAAAAAGGTCGCGCTCGGAACAGTAGACAGCTGGCTGATTGCCAACCTCACCTCAAATGAAAATCCCCTTACCGACATCACTAACGCCTCGAGAACATCCTTGCTCAACATCACTTCAAATGAATACGAGGATCAGCTAGCGGCGCTGTTCGAAGTTCCGATTGACCTGTTGCCAACTCCGCTGCCATCAAATGCCATGTTTGGCGAAATAAGCCACCCTGACCTCGGGAGCTGGAGCGGAACCCCTATCCACGCAGTTCTGGGAGATCAGCAGGCATCGCTGTTCGCCCAGAGCTGCATAAACCTGGGCGACAGCAAAGCTACGCTGGGAACCGGAACGTTCATAATGACAAACACCGGAAGCCATAGAATTTGCTCGTCTCCCGGCTTGATAGATTCTATTGCGTGGAATCTATCTGGCATAGGAAACACCTATTGTCTGGAAGGCTCAATCTTCTCGACCTATTCGACTTTGGAATGGCTGATAGACGTTCTCGGAATCGCAAACAATATCGAAGAACTTGATACCCTTGCCAAGTCGGTTAGAACTTCAGAGCAAGTCACACTTCTGCCTTTCTTTTCGGGTTCAGGATCCCCCTGGTGGCAGGAAGGACATGGTGCGGTTCTCGCTGGACTTGACACATCGAGTTCCAAGGGGCAGATCGCCAAGGCCGGCTTTGAATCCATTGCTCTGCAGATTGCCAGCGTAATCAACCAAGTCCAAACCGCTCTTGACAACGGCATTGAATCACTGAAAATAGACGGCGGACTCTCGCACCTCGATTCTCTGTGCCAACTCATTGCAGACCAGTCCAATCTGCAATGCCAAGCCGCCTTATTCGCAGAGTCCTCGGCATTTGGGGCGGCCATGATGTCGGCGGTTGGGCTCGGAGACATTTCGCCAGAAAATGTGAGTGACCTATATAAATCCCGTCTCACATTTGAACCGTCAAAAAGCAAAATGAGTGCTAAATCACGAGAAAAACGATGGAATCTCTATCTCGAAAAACTTGGACTAATCCGTGAATGATTCAAGCATGACGTCGCCTATCCTGGCAAGAGCGTCCAGTTGGGACCGCTCGAGGTCTCGAAACGGGCGATCCGGTCTTCCCATCAGTACAGCCACATTCGATTGCGGCATTATCATTAGGGCGATATCTGATGGCTCGGTCCTTTCATAAGCGGATCCAGAAGACACGCCTCTGAAATATGCCTCGACCCAGCCGCGTAGCGGTGCATTACCCCTGAATGCAATAACAGCATTTTCCGTCATATCGAAGGCAACCACCCAACGGGTCGTAAAGTCGAAACTCAGCCGGTCTACGAGCTCTTCTAATAAACCTGACCTGCTCTCCTGCTCAACGATAGCGGCGGCAGTCAGAACTGGATCCAGGCGGGAATCTCTGTCGGGATTGGGCTCTACGCTCACATTCTCAACATCGACTCCGTCCACTTCCTGGACCTCACGAACCATTAAGTCCACAAACTCATCGTTAGGAAGGTCCACAATCAATTCGTCTATGACACGTCCCGCACCGCGCTCCAATATCTCGATTCCAACAAGGTCACCTTTGACCGATCCAATACGTGAGGCCACAGACCCAAGAGCCCCCGGACGATCATCCAACCAAATTCTTAGAACATATCGAGTCACGATGTGATCCTATAGTGAGAATGTTTCAGCTGCGTTTCACCCAAACTCTGTTTGGTTAAGGCTCAGTTAACTAGTGTTTCAAAGCTTGGGTAGCGCCCGCTTCAAATTCCTTAGTGCCTGATGTATTCTCTGCTCATTTTCAATGAGTGCGAACCGGATGAATCCTTCTCCTCCAGGGCCAAAACCCACACCAGGAGACACGGCCACCTGCGCCTGAGTAACCAGAAACTTGGCAAACTCCAGAGACTGCATGTCCTGGTAGGGCTCAGGAATTTCGCCCCAGACGAACATGGTCCCCCGAGGCTTT
This sequence comes from Actinomycetota bacterium, assembly GCA_004298555.1. GTDB lineage: Bacteria > Actinomycetota > Acidimicrobiia > Acidimicrobiales > Acidimicrobiaceae > SCQM01. The sequence goes on from SCQM01000199.1 coordinate 11,970, forward strand.
TCTATCTGCCAGCCAATTCGGGTTAAGCCTTCGCAAAGAACGTCCCTACGTGACTGATAGATGGCGTTTACCAAAGGTGGATAACTGTCGGCCTCATTAAGGGTCACGGTAGCAGCTATCTGAATCGGCTGGAATGTGCCGTAATCCAGGTAACTCTTGAGTTTGACCAAAGCGGATACTATATCTTTGTTTCCCACCAGGAAGGCTGAACGCCAGCCAGCCATGGAATACGACTTGGTCAGCGTGTATAGTTCGACCGCAACCTCTTTAGCCCCGGGCACCTGCAAAACGGAGGGAGGTTTATATCCGTCAAAGGCTGTGTCGGAGTAGGCGAAGTCATGAACAACTATCACCTCGCGCTCGCGGGCAAATTGGACGATTTTGGTCATCCAGTCCAAATCGACACTTGTCGTCGTGGGATTATGGGGAAAGGAAATTACTATTACCCTCGGCCTCGGCCATGATGACTCGAATGCCTCTACAAGATTGGAAAGAAATTCGTCTGGATTGCCTCGCCTTGGAGCCTCGCCTAGTGCCTCGTTTCTAGACGTGGGTCCCAGCCTGACCTGCCTAACCTCCGCGCCAGCAAAAAGGGGTCCCCAAATATGGATCGGATATGAAGGCGACGGAACCAGGGCAACGTCTCCCGGACCGACAAGAACCCACATCAAGTGAGAAAATCCCTCTTTAGCGCCAATAGTGGAGACGATCTCAGTATCAGGGTCGAGTTCGACGTCAAATTTGCGCTTGTACATATCTGCCACGGCTTTGCGCAGGTTCGGTATGCCCTTGCTGGAGGAATATCGGTGGTTTCTTGGATTTCTCGCAGCCTCGGCCAGCTTTTCGACGGCGATGTCCGGAGAAGGAATATCGGGATTCCCAAATCCCAGATCCACCACATCTTTTCCGGCTCTTCTCTCTTGCGCTTTGAGAGAATCGATCTCTGCAAAGACATAAGGCGGCAACCCGGTTATTCGTCGAAATTCCATGACATCACCATAATACACACGGACTAGCCATCGACTAAATTCCAGAGATAAGTTGCACCGATTGCGCCAGCAAATTCGAACAGGCTCCCGACTCGAATCTCGGTTTCCCTGCGTGCCCCAGCACCCTCCACCAGCTCCAAATAATACCGTCTGACCTTGGGCAGGACCGCTTCCAAACTCCTGGCCAAGCCCCCGGTCAGGACCACTCGTTCAAGGTCGAGGATGGCAACAAGATTTGCGATTCCCAACCCAAGATGGAAACAGAACTCCTCAACCAGACTTTTGAAATCAGGGTTGACGTCCATTTCACGGAACACTTCTTCAATGTTGATATCCACCCATCCCGCGGAATCTAGTTCAGATCGAATCGAACCCCCAGAACAGTACTGTTCCCAACATCCTCGCCTGCCGCATTCGCACGAACGTCCATTGCGCTCAATGCATATATGGCCAACTTCTCCGGAGAAGCCGGAGAAGCCTCTGGCTATTCCGCCGGGACCAAAAATCGCAGCCCCTAATCCGGTTCCAATTCCAATCACCACCTCATAACCGGATGCGCAAGCGCCGATCTCTCTCAACTCAGCTACGCCCGCACAGTTTGCATCGTTATCCAATCTCGCCGGAGCTCCAACAATGTCCTCAACGAGCTGCACAAAATTAAGACTGGAAAAATCTTTTAAATGGGGGAGAAAAAGCGCCTCGCCGTCTTGTCCAACCAGCCCGGGCAGGCCTATTCCAACTCCAGCGACACTTGTATGCAGGTCATCATTGGCCAGCTTCGATACTTCCATAAGCGACTTGCGAAGAGCCGCCATATCTTTAGGAGTCGGTATCGCGTCGTACAGCTTCAACTGGCTGCCTGTGGCTAAACAAGACTTTAAACTGGTGCCGCCGAAATCAATCCCAAGGATACCATCCACGTAAAACCCTATTTTGGAACGGCAGACCTAGCGCGGCTTACCGACTCTACCCTGTCCTTAAGATCCCGCAACGCTGCATGGACAATGCGCACCTCGGCCCGCCGCTTGACAAATCCGGGAATTGGGACGGCCAATTCGACGGTCAGTTCATAGGTAACCTGGGTCTGATTCAAGTCGTCCGATTCGAAGAGGTACACGCCATCGAGCCGTGAGGTAATGTCACCGGCAATTTGAACCCAGGAAAGCACTTTAGGCGCCTGGGTATAGTCATATCTCAGGGTGTATGAGGTGGTCCGTCCAAAAGCTCCAGCCCGGAAAGTAACCTCAACTGGGCGCCCGGATTCATCACGGCTTCCTATCAAGACCTCTTTTATATCTTGAGCCCATGCAGGATAATCTTCAAATGCGGCCGCGACTTCATAGCACTGAGCTGGAGTGGCTCCTATGACCATTTTTTCACGAGCATTTTCCACAGCTCGAGTCCCTTCTACCTCGGTTCAATCTTAATTTAGCCTCTCCCTCACGATGATGAGCTACAAGACATTAGCCAGATTAGCCTAATCAGGCACCACGTCTGCATGGGATTAGTTTCGGCTGATACTCAGCCTATAGACGCAAGGCACTTTCCCAGTTTCTCACTCAGAAGATCGTAGGAAAACTCTTCCAGCGCCCGGCGTCTGCCATTCCGTCCCATCTCCGTTCTAAGGTCAGCATTGCTGATCAGCATCGAAATAGCTTCAGCAGCCTTTCTGGAGGATTTGGGCTGATATACCACAAAACCCGTCTGCTCATGCGTCACTGCCTCGGTTGACCCGCCGGAATATCCGGCGACAACAGGCACGGCACATGAACTTGCTTCCAGGAAAACAATCCCGAAGCCTTCTTGTTCCAGGCCGGCCCACCTGTTTCGGCACAGCATGGCAAATCCGTCACTGGCACCAAGGAGGGATGGGAGGTCCTCTTCTGCGACCCTCCCCATCAGACGCACGGAGGCCTTCTTTCTTTTGACCAAATGCTCCAAGCGCCGCTCATCCCTACCGGTGCCCGCAATCACGACCTTGAGTTCCGGATGAGCGTCCTGCAAAAGACTCACCGCTTCTACAAGCGTGTCCATCCCCTTCCTTGGTACAAGCCTGGAAACTGACGAGACCAGGAAGTCGTCTTCTGAGATCCCAAGCGATTTGCGGTAATGGCCACGAATTTCCTTGGACAGCGGTTCAAATCGCATTGGATCAACACCTGGTGGAATTTCAAAGACTTCGGGTAGCTCCCATTTCGATTTCGAAAAGAGCCTTTCCAGTTCAGCCCGGGGGTATTGGCCCGCTGTGATTATGAACCGAGCCCGAGACATGATCTTGAGCAGCCGCCGGGAGGTTACCGGCAATCTTGCTGGAATGGTCAGTTCCGCTCCATGTAAAATCACGCCGTACTCAATCCCTACCTTGGGTGCCAACATTCCCACAGGCAATGCAGGATCCCATATTATGAACGCTGCCTGGTGATCTTCGGCGATTTGCCTTATCTTCCTTGCCAAAGCAGCTGTTGGCAACAGAACCTTATGCGGCAGCCGGACAATTTCAAATTCCTGCTGGGCGTCAAAGCCGTCCGAATTTGGATGAGCTGTCGTGACGACCACAAAGCTGTTGGGATCGAGTCTGCGCCAAAGTTCGTATAGATAATTTTGAATTCCGCCGACCTTCGGCGGAAAATCATTCGTTACGAGCAGGTGCTTGACCATTACCTCTCCAAGCTTGACAGAAACATCTAAGACTTCAGCCTAGGACTCGCTTGCAAATCATGAGCTTACAGAGGAAAGCCTGGGCATTAACCGACCTTTCAGGTTCTGCCAGCGAATGCTCATCCAAATCGAGACTTAGCTCAACGGGCCCTAAGCCCGGCACGCCTGAGGGCCCTTGCCAGCACGCGAAAATCAACTGGCTCCGCCCCCAAAGCAATTGCCCGCTCTCTCAACTCGCGATGAATGTCGTAATGATCATTTTGAAACATATTCCTGGTGAGTCCGAGATTTTCCGCGAATTGATGAAGTTCTTCATATGACGAGTCAGATATCAGGTGCGCCCACCTCTTGCCTCTGTGAGGCCAAATTGCCTGATCTACCAAAATCACCTCAACACACTCCAAGCTCCGTCATCCAGCCGACAAACAAATAACGATGGATTGAGGAAATCATCATAATGTATTGCTTCACCCACTTTATGGAGGCTTGCCAATGTTCCGGCAGATAATTCCACAAGGCGCCCGCTGCAAAGAAACTCGGGCTAATGGCACCCAAGCAGCGATTGCTCTGCCAGCGATTTCCCTGGGGCAAGTGGCACGGACTCCGATACATAAGGTACGCACTGCGGGACAGCCGTCCCGGAAAGAAAATAACTTGAATGGACTGGTGTCAGCAGCAGGCCAATAGCCAATTAACTTATGCCTTCCATAATTTCGATAGATTTAGAATGACCACACCATCTGCAGGTAACTTCGTCAACGGTCTCCTCGAGGACCTCCTCGCTTTCGACGCGAAGATCTCCGCCGATACTGAAATGATAAAAAGACTTGGTCTTCTTGCTAACCGTCACATCAAATCTGGTGACATTACCACATGCCGCACAACGATATCTTGTCATATTCACAGTTTCGAGACTAGCCGAGCAGCCAAAACTTTTGTGGCGGCAATATGGAACATATTTGTGCCCGAGCCCCAAAATACAGCAACCCTGCCAATCGAGAATGCACCTTCAGGCTGGAAAGCTTCTGAGGTCCGCCAAGCGAAGGCACGGCCGATGCAAAGGGGCAAACACCTTGTTTTTGCGAATCAATACGGGCTGCTTATCTTTGTGAGTTTGAAATCAGCTCTTCTAGAGCATGAAGAGCTGCACCTGATGAAATCGATTGCCGTGCAAGCTGCACCCCATCACCCAAAGAGGGTGCAGCACCGCATATGTAGAGCGCTGCACCAGCATTGAGTATCGCGATGTCGGCCTTTGGACCTGGTTTTCCTTCTAGCACTTCACGAACTATTACCGCGTTCTCTTTGGCCTCCCCACCGCGAAGTTCGCCGAGAGTAGCCCGGGGGATGCCCAACTCGGTCGGATCGAGCTTGTATCGACTGATTACCGGGTTGCCAGCACCGTCTCGGGAAAGTTCCAATATGGATGTGACCGCGGTGGTTGAGATTTCATCCAGACCGTCTTCCCCGTATACAACCATTGCCCGGTCCGAGCCCTGGTTGGCGAGAACGTGAATCATTGTTTCGGCCATTGCGGGATCAGACACTCCCACCACTTGATATTTTGCGCGAGCGGGATTCACCAGCGGGCCGAGAAAATTGAATATGGTGGGAACACCCAACTCATGTCTGAGTGCTGCCACATTGGCCATTGCGGGATGGAACTTGGGGGCAAAACAAAATCCAATATTAGCCTTTTCGATGCATTCGGCCACGAGTGAGGGTCCAATGTCGACCTTTACGCCAAGAGATTCGAGAACATCCGCAGAACCGGCCTTGGAGGAAGACGCCCGTCCTCCATGCTTGCATACTTTTACCCCGGCCCCTGCGACAATTAGTGCCGCCATTGTTGAGACATTGATCGTCATCGCCCTGTCGCCGCCAGTTCCGCACGTGTCCACCAGATAGGGATCCACGTCAACGCAGGTAGCAAAATCCAGCATTGCCGACGCCATCCCGGAGACTTCGTCAATAGTCTCGCCTTTAGTCCTAAGGGCTGCTACGAACGCGGCCGCATGAGCCATTGAAGTTGCCCCAGAAAGTATTTCCACCAGTGCCAGACGCGACAAATCGTATCCCATGTCCTTACCGCTAAAAAGGTGCGATAAGACATAAGACCATCCCGGAAAATCTTGGCTATTCGTTGTATCCTCTTTATTCACTATATACGAGGATACTCACTCGTTACCGATGACTCGACACTGCAGCACGCTGCAGGCCAGAATCATCCACAGGAGGGGCATCCAACCTGAGACTGCCCGCCTGCCCCGCTGTTCAGGCAAATTGCAATCAATTGCGATGTTCCGGTTGACCAAGAGTCGATCAGGCCGATTGACCACTTTGGAGAAAAGAGCCTCCAGTATCTCTAATATGGGAAAATGACAACAGAATCCCAAGTTCCTCCCGAGACTCCCGCGTTCGGATTCCGGTCAGAACAAGAACACAGACTGCCGGCACTTATAACGATTTTTCTGGCCGCAGTTCTCTACATCCTTCTCCCCAAAGGACTCATCTTTGGGCCACGATATATCCTGCCCATATTGGAGCTGATCCTGCTAATCCCTTTGGCGATTTCAAATCCGATGAAAATCACCAGGGAATCCCGCAATTTCAGATGGCTTTCGCTGGTACTCATTGGACTTGTTAACATTGCGAATGCCTCGAATCTGGCATTGCTCATCTTTCGCCTTGTCAGGGGGGGTAATACCAGCGGACGAACCCTGCTCTATGCTGCAGCTGCCATTTGGCTCACCAATGTCATGGTGTTCGCGCTGTGGATCTGGGAACTAGACCGAGGCGGCCCATATGCGAGGTGCTCGAATTTACGAAGAAATCCTGACTTTTTATTTCCTCAAATGTCAGTACCTGAGACAACGATTACGAAGTGGGTGCCCACATATTTTGACTATCTCTACGTTTCCTTCACCAACGCACTGGCTTTCAGCCCCACCGATACTATGCCACTAACTCCGATGGCAAAGTTTCTGATGCTCGTACAATCAATGGTGTCGGTAGTAACGGTGGTTCTGGTAGGAGCAAGGGCTGTTAATATACTCCACTAAAGACCGATGACTCGAGAATGTACCGGAAATCGGTCTCCATTATGCCCAGTCAGCAACAAGCGATTCAACCGTAGCTTTAGAAAGCAGCTCTCTCGCCTGGTATTTTGGATGGTCTACTCCCAGGAAGACTGGGCCAGATTTTAGCAAATCCTGCTCAGCTTCATTAAGAACCCATTGGACATAGTGGACCGAAGCTGTGATGTCCTCCCTGGTCAGTTGTGATTCATGCTCTTTTTCAGGCCTCGAAACTATTCGCTTGGGGGCATCGCTCGAGCCAATTTCGAAATAGAGCGAAGCTTCAATTCCTACCAGTTTCGGCAGCCATTCCTCGAGCATTTCGGTCGAAGTGAGTTCGAGAAACAAAGTTGCCTTGAGTTCGCCTTTTTCAGGAATCAGCGGATTGTAAACGGCAAGTTCAGTCTCGATCTGCTCGTCCCGAAGCATCTTCTCTGCCCTTGCCATTTCCTGAATTTGGAATCTGACTGTTTCCCGGTTTTCGAATACGACCGATACCAAATCTCCGAGCGAAATCCGGCGGAGAGCTTTGAGAGCAATTATCGAGCGCCGAAAGTCGTCACGCTCGCGCTCGTATTCGCGCAAATCTACTATGTCACTTAGATTCAATTTGGTCATCATTACCCTCGCCAATTCCGTATGCCCTAGCAACAATCTGCATCGGATGAAACACCCTGCGTCCCGTCTCCTCGGTTATGGCTGTGTTCGCCAGGTGGCAGTCGCCAGCCATGACCTGTCCGGTGCTCTTTTCGATAGCTTTTGCCAACCCGCTGGACACCTTTTTTGACAACTCATAGTTATCTCGCCGGTAACCCCAAGTGCCGTCGATTCCAGAGCACTTGTTCACGACGGTCACTTTAATGCCAGCCAGCTTTAGCAGGTCACGACTCTTGAACCCTATGCTAAGTGCCTGCATGTGGCACGGAACATGGTACGTGACCGACTCGGGCACAGAACCGCTGAATTCCAGGCTGATGCCGCCGCCACTCTTGTGCATCTGCATAAGGTATTCGGATGAATCGTAGGTGGCGTCAGCAACGTCCCTGGCCTCTTGTGTCTTTATGTAAAGCGGATAATCACGTTTGATGACGTAGGCGCAGGTGGGCTGGGCTACGATTATGGGATTGCCTTGCCTCGCCTGGCTTACCAAGGCGGTCACGTTTTTCTCGGCAACCTTTTTGAACTGGTCGACATTTCCACTGTGGAGCCATGGCGCGCCACAGCACTTCACTCCATCAGGAAGTGCACACTCAATCCCGTTCCGTTCGAAGACTGCCACCAAGTCCTTGCCGATTTCCGGATCCTGGTATTCGATGAAGCAGGTCGGGTAAATCGCCGCTTTGGCCCGGCGATTTTCAACAAAGGGCTTGATGCGCTTCCGATACCATACGGAAAAGCGCTGCTTAGCATATGGAGGAAGCACTCGCTCAGCCGCTATGCCCATCACTCTCTCCATAGTTTTTCTGACTATGGTGCTGTTGGTGGATAGCGCCTTGTTTGTAATTCCAGACAACTTTACCGATACAGTACCAAGCAAATCAGTGCGGCTAAGAAGCTGGTCTGCAAGTTTCTGGCTAACGGTTTGATGATTGTTCCGCACTTTTACAGCATTAGCCCGCATCATCAGGCGGGGAAAGTCCAGTTCCCACTCATGGGGAGGTATGTAAGGACATTTGAGATAGCACAGCTTGCACTGGTAACACTCGTCGACTACCTGGTCCTGCTCGCGGGTCGTCAAACCCGCAACGTCTCCATCCCTGGCGTCAATTGAATTGAACATGGTCGGAAACGCAGGACACAGATGCAGGCAAAGTCTGCATCCATGGCATAAATCGAACACCCGCGTCAGTTCTGTACGCAGATCTGCCTCATCGAAGTACGACGGATGAGTTGGTTCGTAAGCAGTAGCCATCCCTCTCCTAACCTGTCAGTTCATCAAATGCTACCCAGTGGTTGCACGGCACGATACCGTGCAACCACTATGCACAGCCAGTCGTGGGAGCTTCCAGTTTCGGGATTATGAAACAGCTATGAGATAGACTCTAGGCCTTGGGTAAAGCGGCCAGCGTGGCTCTTCTCGGCCCGCGCCAGCGTCTCAAACCACTCGGCCACCTCTACAAAACCTTCGTCCCTTGCGGTGCGCGCAAATCCAGGATACATCTCTGTATATTCGTACGTCTCTCCCTCGATTGCGGACTTCAAATTATCCTCTGAACCACCCACCGGAACACCGGTTACCGGATCTCCCACACCATCTGCGAGAAAATCGAAGTGACCAAATGCATGTCCGGTCTCTCCATCTGCCACAGATCTGAACAATGCGGCTATATCCGGGTAACCCTCGATGTCAGCCTTCTGGGCGAAGTAGAGGTAACGACGATTCGCCTGACTCTCTCCAGCAAATGCGGCCTTGAGATTTTCCGCCGTCTTGGAAGACTTGAGTACTGCCATAATTATCTCCTTGTTCTCTAATTCCACTTTAATCACCAATTTACCGACCTGATCTTTGCCGGCCTTGGCGATTAGCCCGACTCCGACTGCTCAGAGATCTCAGCCTTGCACTTTGGGCAAAGACCTCTGAAGGTAATTTCCGCTGCACCCGCTTCAAAACCTTGCAACTGCTCCCCGGGTATCTGGATTTCTTCGATATCCAAATACAGATCCTTGACCAAGTGGCATCTTGTGCATACCAAATGATGGTGCGCCAACTGGTTGGGATCGAACCGGGCCGATCCGGTTCCGAGATCCAAAGGTGAAATCTCGCCCATGTCAACCAGTTCATGCAACGTCTGATATACCGTTTTGAGTGACACGGTTGGCATCTCTCTTACTAATTCTGCATATACCGATTCCGCGGTTGGATGAGATACATTTCCCTGGAGAATCTGGAAAATTCTCTCACGTTGCGGAGTAACTTTTCTCCCATGAATTCGAAAATTTTTGACCAGCTCTTCAGGGCTTCTCATCAACCTCTATTCTATAACCAACATTTTACAATTACTATCCATTAGCAACAGAAAGTCATTGTTCTCTAACCAGCGTTATCAGAGCTATGACACGGCCACAGAGCAAAGCTCGGCAAAAGCAAACTTAGCCCTTCGCGGTCACCGGCCGCAATAGCAATTCCTGGGTTGACCCCGCACAATTGCGGTGGTGACTGCCGGCATATTATTCTTCAATCTAGTATCTATCTAAAACAGGCGGCAGCACCATGCAGTTGCCTCAGAAGGCAGGATATGACCAAACGGCGTCTAGAGCTAAGCGTTGCGGTACTTGACATTGGAACTTCAAATGTTCGCGCATCTGCAGTCAGTTCTGATGGCTCAATTACTGCGCAGTTTCGCACCAAATTCAAAACCGCCTCCCCTACCAGAGGTTTTGTGGAATTTGATGCGGAGGAGCTGTATCAGAACTCAGTCAGTCTTCTCGTCCAGCTCCTCGCCCAAAGGGACTGCTCAGCCCTCGCCATTACAAATCAGCGCGCCTCCACCGTGGTATTCGACCCAACCTCGAAGAAGCCAGTCTGCCCAGGACAGAGTTGGCAGGATATAAGAACTGCGCCAATGTGCCTAGCCGTCAAAGCACCGGGAATCTCGATATCGCCAAATCAAAGCGCTTCAAAAATTGCTCTCATGATGGACCTTTTCGATAAGGAGCGTTCCAAAGAACTACTGGGAGGAACGATTGATGCGTGGTTGACCTATCGTCTGACCGGCAACTTCAAAACCGAACATACCAACGCGGCAATGTCCGGCTTGGTAGAGCCGAATGCGACCCGCTACGATGACATCATCTTGGCGAAACTCAATATTTTGAAAAGCAGCCTCCCCCAAATCCAGCAATCCTTCAGCTATTTTGGTGATGCAGTAATAGGCAACAAACAGCTGCCATTGTTGGCGATACTCGGTGATCAGCAGGCATCAATGCTGGGGCAGGGAATAACGCGGACCGGGGAAGCCAAGGCAACCTTCGGAACCGGAGCCATGGTGGACATCGTTACTGGAAATACTGGCCCCAGCTCAACGAATCGGCTCCCAAACGGCACCTTTCCGATAGTCGCTCGCTCGCAAGGCACTGACATAACCTTTGGATTGGAGGCCATAGGACTCCATGCAGGTTCAGCGGTGGAGTTTGCGTGCTTCAATCTCGGGCTTGCGGACAGCCCGATGCATCTGGAAGAACTCGCAAAAAAATCAAAACAAGATTCAAAAGAGATCTTTGTGCCGGCACTGACAGGCCTTGCAACGCCTGAGTGGGATTTCGGAGCGCTAGGCGCATTCACCAACATCACGCATGCCACCACAAAAGCCGAACTCGCCAATGCAGTGCTCTGCGGAATTGCGCATATTGGAGCCGACCTTGTCGAGGCCATCGAAGCTGACGGGGATACCACGCTCGAACATTTAAGCGTCGACGGCGGCATGACGCAAAATCTGCTATTTCTCCAGCATCTAGCCAACTTCTCCCAAAAAATCCTCTATCTGTCATCGGCCCGCGAGGCGACGACTGTTGGCGCAGGCTTAGCCGCGCATATTTCGCTGGGTGAAATAGCTGATATCAACGAACTTGCTGAATTAATTCCGCCCCGAAAAACGATTGAGCCGCAAACCGCGTTCCAGCCTCACGCCCTGGCAGAAGCAAGAGAAGGCTGGGCAAAAGCAATTGGCATTGCGCGGAACTCGGTCCCTGAACTGAGTGCAGTAATTTTCTAGCCCAATATGGGCTCAGTCACGGGCCTTTATACGATTTTCAGCATCAGCGTGACTAAAGTGTTAGTTAGCCGCCAGAACACGCCTACAGACCAGAGGAAAATGAGCATACAACAGGAAAAACGAACGCAGGACTCAGAGAATCGCTCCAATTCGGGTCCCAAAATGATTGACTGGAACAAGCTCACCAAACTTCCGACTGTTGGGATTATCGGAGGTGGCCAGTTAGCCCAGATGCTTTACCAGAGTGCTATCTCACTCGGAATTGACGCCCATTTATTCGCCTCAGCCACAGACGAGGCCGCTCCGAAATATTTTCGGGATATCACCCGTGCTTCATCTGAATCCTGGACCCCTCCGGAAATATACCACTTCGCCCAAAAATGTGACGTCGTTACCTTCGATCACGAGCTGGTTTCGCCAAACATCGTCCGCGAACTCGAAAAGCGCGGGTGCCTCATGCTTCCGACAGCTGCCACCCTTGAGCTGTCCGCCAATAAAGCAAACCAAAGGCAGCGGCTCAGTCAACTCGGCCATGCGCTCCCTCCATTTCAGATCTGCAACACAGTTGCGGAAATCACCTCCTTTGGCGACCGTTTTGGATGGCCCATAGTAGTCAAACCCTCCACCGGAGGTTACGACGGCAGAGGGGTGTTCCCGGTTTTTGATGAAGCCGAAACGACCACGGTATTCAACAATCTGAATGCGCATCTGCCTTTTGTCGTTGAACCACAACTCGAGCTTGAGGCTGAAGGCTCAGTAATCGCCGTCCGCTCCACCGCGGGAGAGTGCGTCACGTATCCAATGGTGAAAACTGTTCAGCATGAAGGGATGTGCAGAGAAGTAACCTCGCCCGGCGACTTCCCCGCTGCCATAACTGAGGAAGCTCAGCGCATCGCAGAAAACTTGGCCAATGATTTGGACGTCGTCGGAGCACTGGCTGTGGAATTCTTCATTCTCGACGGTAAACTCATGGTGAACGAACTTGCGCCGCGCCCCCACAACACAGGACACATCACCATAGAGGCAAATGTAACTTCGCAGTTTGAGAATCATCTGCGAGCCGTACTTGGATTGCCGCTCGGATCGACGGCACTTAGAGTTCCAGCCGCTGCAACCGTAAACCTCATTGCCAATTCAAATAGCCAAAACATAGCCCCCCATGTCCCGAATGCTCTGGAAATCAAGGGTACCTCTTTGCATCTTTATTCAAAATCCGCACGTAAAGGCCGTAAGATAGGCCATGTAACTGCGACGGCCGACTCAGTAGAGGAGGCACTGAACCGCGCGCGGCAAACAGTGGATCGTTTATCGGGCCTTGAAGCATTTGAGGAATGAGCTAAATTAGGAGCTTTGAATGGCGGCAATCGTTGGAATCGTCATGGGGTCTGATTCAGACTATCCCGTCATGGCCCCTGCAGCTCAGGTACTTGACTCCTTTGGGATCGACTATGAATTGAAAGTTGTCTCAGCACACAGAACTCCGCAGAAGATGCTGGCATATGGATCCAACGCATATGGAAATGGCTTAAGAGTTATAATTGCCGGAGCCGGCGGAGCCGCTCATCTTCCCGGAATGCTCGCCTCGGTAACCACGATTCCCGTCATCGGTGTCCCTGTGGCGCTGAAAACGCTCGACGGGCTCGATTCTTTATTGTCAATTGTGCAGATGCCCGCGGGCGTACCTGTTGCAACCGTGGCAATTGACAACGCCAAAAATGCCGGCCTTTTGGCAGTGCGCATTTTATCGATATCAAACCCTTCCTTAACCTCAGATTTAGCGGCCTACCAGGATGATATGGCAGCTCAGTCATCTTCGAAGGTGCTGCCTCCTGCGGAATGATCTTTCATGGCAGACAGTTAAAGCTTCACCGCATCAATGCGCAGGCGGACATAATCCACAACCATGCCGGGAAGCCTGTCGATGATCCTCGAAAGGAGTGCATTTTTCTCTCCGCTATCCACTTCGGCCAAATGCGCTCCCAAAATCATTGTGGCGATGAAGGACCTGAACGTCTCCGGAGAATCAAATTCTGCTGGCTCAGAAACCAAACAGACTTCATTAACTTTGAAGCCAGCAGCTACCAACCTTTTTTCAGTTGACGAAACATCCTCAAAATGAAATAAGCCATCTGCTTCAGATGGTCCGAGGACCGACTGCACCGCCTCGTAAATGGAGGAGATATTACCCTTACCACCGCAGTCTGCAAGAAAGCGTCCCCCGGGCTTAATGGCATCGGCAATATTGGCGAATGCTACTGCATGTTTTCCAACCCAGTGCAAAGTGGCGACACTGAAAACGACATCACAGCTCTTTGGAATTCCCAGATTCCGCGTGATGTCGCCGTGGCGGAATTCGATGTTGGAATATCTGTCCGCCAGTGCTGATCGAGCTACCCTCAACATCGACTCAGACAAATCTATCGCAACCACTCTCCCACCGGGAACCTTCTGGGCCAATTTCTCCGTATCACGGCCTGTGCCGCAGCCGAACTTCGAGAATTGTTTCGCGTCCGCTCAATTCCAGCTTGGAGAGCAGCTCATTGCCCCAACGCATATGCGGCAATTCAAGTCGGTTGTATGCGGATCCATCCCATCCGTATCTCATAGAAGCATCCTTGGAGATAATGCAGTTCGCAGGCGAACGAACCAACAGATCAGTATAGGGATTGATAACCGCGCCTGAACATACCCACCGCATACCAGAATGCCTGTTTGGAAGCTTCAACTTCGGCAATAAACCGGAGATGCCGCAGGCTGCGGATGAGGACTGGCCAGCACCGCGAGGACAAGACAGCGCCCATTTAGCAATTAAGGGCGGCCACCTCCCACCCGGTTCAGCGCAGACTCTGATCGTTCTCGGCATAGACCAGAAGCCAGCCCGGCCAAATCAATCTTAACGTCAAGGGACTCCGGCAGCTGAGAAGCCGGAGTCCCTTGATAAATGGGATACCTTGGCGAGGACTTCAGGATCTGTAACCCCTATTTTCTTATCCCATTTTCCTGTCTTGAAACATTAGAACATTGTTATGATCCAGCACTGACTGAAATTGAGCTGGAGATTGTGCCATTCGTGGTCGTGGTCGGTGGTTCGGTCGTGGTCGGTGGTTCTGTGGTTGTCGTGGTCGAGGTGGTTGTTGTGGTCGAGGTGGTCGAGGTGGTCGAGGTGGTTGTCGTGGTCGAGGTGACTGGGACACACTTGTTGGCGCTAGTGGTCGTGGTCGGTGGTTCTGTGGTTGTCGTGGTCGAGGTGGTGGTCGATGGTGATGTGGATGTGGTCGAAGTTGAACTCAAAACTGCCGAGAGCAATGGGGCGTTTATAGCCTCGCTGATCAATGGTGCGCAGTTCGGGGTGGCTGAACCTTTCTTCGAAGTGGTATTGGAAGATGAGGGAATGGTTCCTTGCGAACCAAGCGCAAGATCGGTAACTCCGGTCGTTGTCGTGGACTGTTGTGAAACTGATGGACTATCGCTTTGCGATCGGCGCAAAGCCGGCGAGGCAGACAGAGTTGTTACCGGAGAGGACGGCAGAGACACCCCAAGATTTGAAACCGCGGCAGAAAAAGCCTTCTGAATAGGCTGGGGCAAGGATCCCGCAGCTGCAGCTGCGGAGGCACCCGTGAACGCTGCTGCAGTCGTAAGCGCGATGATCGCTTTCACTCCTAGCAAACGAGTGATATGTGCACGTCTTTTCCCAGCGCCAAGACCCGAGACTCCTATTTCCTCCGCCATCCGCTCAACGACAGATGACCCCCCAACCTCCACCTCGGGAGCAGAAAACGCGGACATTTCGATCAGCGCATTTTCGATGAGAGAAAACTCGGTGCCCCGAGGAAGCAAACCTTCAGTGAGGCTGTCTACGAACCGATCCAATTCGTCATGGTAAAAACCGTCACCATCACCGGCATCATTCGAAGTTCGATCATCGTTGTCCATAGGCAACTAACACATCGAATCGACTGGCCCGTTTGTTACGCGGAAGTGAAGAATTTCTTGTGCAACTTGGGCTTTTTCTCCCCGTTTATCACCTTTTCCAAGTTTTCCAGTCCCCTGAAGAAAAGAATCCTTACGGCTCCTTGCGATTTACCGATGATCTGTGATATTTCGAAATGGGACATGCCGACAATCACGCGCAGCGAAACCACCTCAGCTTGCGATGTTGGAATTTGCGACAACCACTCAAGCGTGCGCGAAGATGACTCATCGAGAATCGACTCCGGTCCAGGATACAGCTGCTCCCGAACGGTGTTCTCATCGACAACTGTCAACGTTTGCTTCGGGCGCCGGTAATCCTTGCGCAATTGATCATACAATCGCGCCCGGGCTATCTGAAAAAGCAGTCCCTGCAAGGATGTCAGTTCGCCTTGAAATCTCGGCAACACGTTTGCAAGAGAAATCCAGCTCTCAGAAGCAATGTCTTCAGCGAATTTGCATCCCAATGAGGAAAGGTATCTTACAAGCCCAGGGTTGAGAAGCGACCACAGCCTAGACAGAGCGTCTTTGTCGCCCGCCTTCGCCTTGCTTATTGTCTCCACAGGATCAAATGTAAGTCGATTGAACACTACAGCAACGGTAGCAGTATTTGGGCCTCTTCATCGAATAAAGCGAAAAATTGACCTGTTGGACCGCGCTCTGAGCAGCTGAACTAGGCAACTCTTGCCGTAGCCCGCCTGCTGCCTAGCGTTAGAACTTCAATCGCCCCTGGAATTTGCTCCTTTATTTCCGTACCATGGGTAACCACAATGACCTGGTTAAACCGGGCCTTCAGGCTATCCAGCGCCCCCAGGATGACAAACTTGCGCTGATCATCCAACGGCCCGAAAATTTCATCCAGCACTAATAGCCCCACCTGCTGGCCAAAGCTGTGGCCAATCTGCTCAGAAATAGCAATTCGAAATGCGAGGTTGGCCAGGTCCCTTTCAGATCCCGAAAAGCGCCCCAAGTCGTGCGAAATCCCAAAGTCCGAGATTCGGAGCTGCCACGAAGAAGTATCCACTTCGAGGCGATCGTATTCGGATTCAGTCAATTCGCTAAATAGAGCTGCGGATGAATTCGCGAGGCGAGGACCGAGCGCAGAGATGGTTGATCGGCGGAATTCGTTCAAATACTCAGCTACGTATGCTGTGATTTCCGACTGCTTTTCCAGCCTTTCAACAGCAAGGCAGGTTTCGCTGGCTTGGGCAATCAGGGCATCAATTTTCTCGAGCTTCGCCTCGATTTGAAGCCTTTGAATCAACTCGCGCTCGAAATGCTCGCTGGCTTCCTTAGCACAGCGCGCCGCGTTATCTCTTTTCAGCTTTTGCTGGATGAAACGCTCTGGATCAAAATCCAACTCCTGAAGCCGCGTCTTCAGCTGATGCAGCTCCTGCTCCACCTTGCGGTAAGTATCGAACACCCTGCCGCTTGCGTCCACTTGCCTTTCTAGCTCACGCTTTTCAGCAAGCAGGCCAAAATGCCTGGTATGGTCCTGCTTGGCCTTCTTGAGATCGTTTGCGACTATTGAAAGCTGGATTTTCAACTTGTCTTTGTCGGTAGTCAATAAGCCTTCATCGATACTTGCCGCCAACATCGAAGCCCTGACGAAAATCCGTTCTATCGAGTCCTTCTTGCGAACCAAATCCACGTGCTGGCGCGAAGCCAATTCATGCTGCCGCACAAGCTTGTCAAGCACGTTCTGCTTGATGGCCAATAAAGACCTTTGTGCGTCTAGAGCTCTGCGCGATTCGCTGAGATGCTCCTCAAATCCTTCTCCCAATAACTGGCCGCAGGTAGGACAAGGTGAACCGCGTCCAAGATTTAACAGTGACCCCATTGAATTCTCAGCTGACTCGCATGTAGCACCGATGGAAGCAATCTCAAGCTCTAGGGAACGGACCTGCGCAATTACCGGTTCAAGTTCAGTTGCAGCATGGATTATTTGGTCCGCCACCATTGTCCGAAGCTGATCCAGCTCTGCCATTGTTTGGCAATCCAATGGTTTCAAAAGTCTTTTCAGTTCGGCATCGGCCCGGAAATTATCGGACAATTTGTCAACCGATGCCTTCAATTCGCTCAGCTTTGCCTCTAGGTCCCCCACTTCGTCGGCAGCTTGAGCAACTTTTGGAAGTTCCGTCTCGATCTCCTGTAACCGCGCGATTGAATCATTCGCCACCTTGACCTGGAACGTCAGCTCGTCAAAAAGGTGGCGTTTCTCCTTGCCAACCGCAACTATCTGGTCTCTCTCGATTTTCGTGATCTCCATTTGGCCGTATTCATCGGATTCACGTTCGTAAAGCATCCTGCTCTGCTCAACTTTCGCCCGCTGGGCTTCTAGCCGTCCATTGGCAACTTCAAGCTCTCGCAAGCACTCTTTCCTTTCCTCGTGAAACTGGCTGATTTCAGGAAGCGAAGCCCTTGCGAACTTCAATTGTTCAAGTTCCGCCCGTGCATCCGCCCGAGCCATGTCACGAGCCCTGTCAAGCGGAGTTATCCCCAAAAGTGACAGCACCAGCCTCTGACGGTCTGCGGGGCTCGCCTCCGAAAAAGCCGAGAGCTGTTTCTGCTCGGCAAATACTGATGCCCTGAAGGAATCGACATCCATCCCAAGTGTGGCATGGATGAAGCGGTTGGTTTCTTTTACCCCGTCAGATACAAGCTCATTATCAATCCATGCACGGGCCTTGACCAGTCCTCGAACAGATACCGTTCGTCGCACTCTGTAAAGATGGTCTTCGTGCTCAAACTCAACCTCCGCGATGCAATCCCCCGTGCTTCCGGTGGTGCGCACATCCTGGACCGAGGTCCTGGTTCTCCCGTACAAAGTCCACGGAATCGATTCAACCAGATATGACTTGCCGGCACCGTTGGCGCCATATATTCCAATTAATCCAGACGGCAGTTCTAGGTCCAACTGCTCTTCGAACACCCGGTAGTTCTGCAATGTAATCCGATAAATCCTCACGATGCCTCAATTGCCTTGTTTATGTACTCGATTCCCAGTTTTGAAACCTTTAGCTTCACTTCCTCCGAAGCATCCTGAAACTCAACAAAACGGGTCCATTTGGCTGGCATCGATTCAAGCTCAGGAAGTTCGACCTCCATTGCAGCTGAGAGGTAAATCGGCTCCAGCTTGAAATACAACAGATGGTCGCTCACTTGGCGAATGACTCCAGGGTCTATCATCCGATATGCCAAAGGATCCACTCCATCGAGGCGTAGTCTTACAACCGCATGCGACGGTGTCCCCTTCAACTGATCTTCTATCGCCCTCTCCAGATCTTTGGGGCCATGCCCCAAAGCAGATACGGCCCCGAGATCCAAAAGAGGCCTGCGGCCTTCAAGAGGTATGTGCGAGCACTTCCCGGAATCGGTGTCCAAGAGGGCAATACCTTTTGATGCCTCCGGATGGTCTCCAAATGAAAAGGTGTCTGTTGACCCTGCATACCACATGCTTTCCTTGACCTTGGCGTGGAAATGATAATGACCCAAAAGTGCGAAGTCGCCCTTTATGCATTCTGCATCAAGTTCGATCTCATTTATGTCGGCATAGGGCGGCGTGAGTTCTTTAAGCCTTGGATGAGTAATAACAAGATTCACCTTTGTAAGGCTCTTGTTGGCAGCGGCAAGATCATGGGCCTCGCGGGTGTCCGACTCATCCATCATCTGCGGAATGCCGTGGACCCTTACGCTCCCGAAGTCGAAAAACTCATACTGTTGCTTGTATATCAATCCAAATTGCGGAAACACATCGTGCAATGCACCGTATGGACTCTCGGTCCCCCGGAGCCTTGGCGTGTCGTGATTCCCGCTAATTGCAATAAGGGGAACGCCTGATTCTTTGATGGCAAAAATACCTTTTTGAACGGTCCTGAAGGATCTGAACGACGGCCGTGGGAAATCAAATATATCGCCTAGAAACAAAATCAAATCCGGATTCTGCTTGAGCAGGAGATCCACCGCCATTAGGAACGACCTCTCGAAATCACGTTCGCGCACGTTTATTCCTTCATTAGCTATCGGGTAGCTGGATCGCCCAACGTGTGCATCTCCAAGTGCCGCAATCTTCACTAGTAAACTCCAATCAAAGACTTTTAGATACGCAAAACCATATCCTGCGGCTGCGACAATTTCTCCCCGCAGAGGCTATCGGCAATGCATCTAGAGTTAAATAGTCGAGTTGGCTGGGTGATCGCGGGAGTAACGCTCCTGAGGAAGGTCGGGGCTCCGCAGGGCAGGGTGCTGGCTAACGGCCAGTCAGGGTGACCTGCAGGAAAGTGCAACAGAAAGCAGACAGCCAGAAATGGTGATGGTGAAACGGTGCGGTAAGAGCGCACCAGCATAAGAGGCGACTCTTATGGCTCGGCAAACCCCACCCGGAGCAAGGCCAAATGGAGCATGGGTTGCCCGCCCGGTCAGAAAATGACAGAACTCCTGGTAGGCCGCATAGATGGATGATCACCCAGGTAGAGACATCTACCGGACAGAACCCCGCCTACAGGCCAACTCGACACATTAGATAAAAAGGATTCTCCCGCATTGTTCACATGTGGGAGGACGGGAAAACTCATGGGCGAGCGTCCGCTTCACCCCTTCGATTTCAACTGAGGAGAGCTTTAGACGACACCCTTGACAGTTGCCATTTTCCACCCTTGCGATTGTCATTGAACCTACCCGGGCGTGTATCTCTTCGTAGATCTTCTCCAGGTCCACATCGATCAAACCAAGTAATTCCGACCGCCGGTCCTCGAGGGAGGCAATCTCAGCGTTAAGACCATTCGCGACACCCGAATTCATTTGCTTCAGTTCCGAGAGCTGGGTATTTTTTTGGCTCAGACTCTGCTCAAGGTCTTGGGTCTGCGATTCAAGAAGTTCGATTTGAGAAAACACTTCAAACTCGGCGTCATCGAGCTCTGCCCGCTGGGCTTCAAGATGGGAGATTTCAGCTTCCGTGCTTGCAAAATCGCGGTGTGAAATTGCGCCGCTCATTTCCTTTGCTCTGATATTTTTGACCTTGGCCATCAGAGCCCTGGAATGCTCGTCAAGCTCGTCCCTGCGGCTCACCAGAGTTTCCATCTTCGAATTCATGACCTTCTGACTCTGTAGCAGTGCACGAACATCACCCGCGACGGCCTTTTGCCCGGAAGTCTCAACCAGTGAAGCGAGCTTAGTTCGCAGCTCATGCAATCTCGTGTCAACTTCCTGCAGCTTAAAGAGTTGTTCCAAAGCAAGTCTATTCACCGCACACCCACCCTTTTATCTGCGAGAAGATCCTAGCCATGACCCCGTACCGACACAATAGTAGTAGTCGTAGCCACAGCAACTGTAGTTGTTGTGGCATAAGAAGTGGTCGTGGATCCGCCAGTGGATCCGCCAGTCGGCAATGTCGTTACAGGCGCTACAGTCGTCGGTGCACTGATCGAACCCGGCGAATCGATTGGCACGATAAATTTGCCCGGCGGAACAAGCGCCGGATTGGGCTGCGCAAATGTCAGGACCGGCTGGCCCGCAAGTGCCTGGGTCATATAGGTATGCCAAATTTCTGCTGGATATGTACCACCATAGACCGGGATGCCACCGACATCCAGCATGGGAACAGATCCAGCAGGGTCGCCCATCCACACCGCTGTTTCCAGCTGGGGAGTGAAACCATTAAACCATCCATCGGTGAAGTTATCGGTCGTGCCGGTTTTCCCCGCAACCTCGCGCCCAGGAATTGCGGCAGCGGTTCCTGTCCCATACTTAACAACGTCCTGGAGAACCTGATCTTCGACTGCCACATTCTGCGCAGACAGAACGCGAGTACCTTTTACCTTCGTCTCAATTACCGTCTTACCCTGCAAGTCTGAAATTTTTGAAGTGAAGTACGGAGTATGCCTAATTCCACCGTCTGCGAGAACTGAGTAAACATCTGCCATCTCCAACGGTGTGACATCCTCTGAACCTATCGCCAACGACGGAACGGCTGTAAGGGGGCTGGTGACACCCATAATGCGAGCCATATTCACGATGTTTTGGTCACCCAGGTTTACCCCAAGACGGACGTAGGCACAGTTAACCGAATCCGCTGTAGCCTTGGTAATGGTCATCAGTCCATATCCCGGCTCTGCGTTGTGGACAATATAAGGCGATGGATTGACATTCGGGATAACGAACTGACAGGGACCGGTTCCATCAATGATGTCATTGGGACTGTAGCCCTGCTGAAGAAGAGCAGCCAGAACGATCGCCTTGAATGAAGATCCAGCCTGCCTGCCTGTTCCGCCGCGACCAGTGGCAACATCATAGCCGCCGTAGCCTTTAGAAGGGTTGCCAGAGACCAGCGCTTCGACAGCACCACTTGCCGGATCCATGCTTACCAGCGCCGCAGTGTATTTGCCTTTCGAATCCGGAACAATCTTTTTGACTGCCGCCTGAGCCTCAGACTCATATTTGGAGTTCAAGGTGGTGTAAATGTTGAGCCCATCACTATCAAGTGCCTGCAAGCGCTGGCTTTGGGTGCTGCCTAGAACGGAATATTTGGGTTCCGTCAATATCCGGTTGATGACTTCCTGGACGAAAGCTGAAGGCGCAGTTGTTGGGGGCCTATACGATACGGAAGGCAGCGGCTCGAGCTTATCGCGGTCTGCTTGAGACTGCGCAAGATCGTTGTACTGAACCATCTGGTCCAAGGCTGTGTTCCTTCGCGCCAATGCATTTTGCGGATGGAGAAATGGATCGTTGCCAGAAGGATCTTCGATCAATATTGCAAGAAGAGCTGCCTGAGCGGTGGTTAGCTGATCTACGTTCAGATTGAAGTAAGTCTTGGCAGCTGCTCCAATCCCGTAAGCACCATCGCCGAAATATACGGTGTTGAGATATTCCTCCAGGATCTGGTTTTTGCTCATCTGACCCTCGATGCGATAGGCATCTATCGCTTCCTGGATCTTGCGCGAAAGAGTCCGCTGTGGAGAAAGGACCGTGTTCTTGACCAGTTGCTGGGTAATGGTAGAACCGCCCTCGAGAATCGTCCCACCGGAAACGTCGGCCGAGAATGCGCGCGCTATAGACTTCAGATCTATCGGTCCGTGCTGATAAAAAGTGTGGTCTTCAACGTCTAGAACGGCATTGACCACATTCTGAGGAACCTGCGAGAGGGTCACAGGAATCCTAAATCCGTTTGTCTGCATAACATACAGCAGCTTGCCTTGCGAGTCATAGAATCTCGAAGGATAGGCTAAAGCGCGCAGCTGGATCGGAGTTGAAAGTGTGCCGGGCTCGGAAAATAGCGTCAAATTAGAAAACGCAGGGAAAAGAAGCAAAGAGCCTAGGCCAAGCAGCAATCCGCCGAATATTACTGTAAGTATAAGTTTCGTCACAACCCGCATATGATTTAGGATCCCCGCCAACCGAGCCGATTATTGCTTATACGACCTTAGCCTGCCGCTATGGGTTTTGGAAATCACTTCGGCCCTAGATGCTCCTCCAGGAAGCCTGCGACTACTGCCTAAACGTCAATTTTTGGGACGTAGCTACCGCGCCCCATTGCATAGGAGTCTTCGTATCCGATGGATTCATCCACGTCGCCTACAACGGCAGTCACCCATGAAAGTCTTCCGGTCAGAATTCTCTCTATGCCTGCCTTGAGCGTCGTTTCGGAAATCGCACATGATGAGCACGAGCCAACCAACGTGACTTTCACAACGCCGGTCTCAACGTCCGCGGACTCAAGAACCAGATCTCCACCATCTGACTGTACGGCAGGCCGAATCATCTCGATCAGCGCTTCAAGTTGCCGCTCACGATCGAGCTTCTCTGCATCGCTTAGAACTGTTTCCACGTCATTTCCACTTTCTCGCCGTTTTAAACCATTTTACCCACTGCCGCGATTTACACCTATTTGCATAGGATAAATCTACAATTTTTTATTTGCACTGGGACTCTGGCGAGCGGAATGCCTCCGTCCTCAGTGGCCGCGACCAGTCAGACGGGCTTGCGAATTAGCGAGCTCCATTTCGGCGTTTGCCTTGTCTTTCCAGCCCTCAACGGTCACACTCTTACCGGGCTCAAGGTCTTTGTAGTGGGAAAAAAAGTGGGTGATTTCGTCTTTCACATTCGAAGGCACGTCATTTACATCTTGAATATTGGCCCACCTGGGATCCTTCTCTGGCACGCACAATAGCTTCACATCACGTCCCGCCTCATCACTCATAATGAAAGCGCCAACCGATCTGGCTCTTAAATGGCAGCCGGGAAACAATGGAACCTCCAACAGAACCAGGGCATCTAGTGGATCTCCGTCCTCGCCCAGCGTTCCTTCAATGAATCCATAGTCAGTTGGATATCCCATAGGAGTGAACAACGTGCGATCCAGCCAAACCTGGCCGCTCTCGTGATCGACTTCGTATTTATTCTTTGATCCCTTGGGGATCTCAACCACAACTTCGAAACCCATGTTTACTCCATTCCGCGATGAACGTCGGTACAATCTCAGATAAACCGGTCAAACCATTTCCACGAATATGAATTCCGCCGAAGAGGCCAATCAATTAGTCAACGGGAGTACCAAGTAATTTTTCAGACCCCCAAGCCAGTACTTCCAGGGACCCAGATTCATTTGCACAATCGTATATTACCCACACCTTTTCACAGGCACAGCATTATCCGACAACTAAAAGAGAAACCTGCCGCGCGGCCTCCCCTATTCCGCCAGGAGGAACGACGGGTGCCCCAAAAAACTGCCAGCTCCTGCGAACTTCCTTGCCAGAGGGAACGGGAAGCTGGGCTAGCATTGCCCTTGAGTATTTGAATATTAGATATCAATTTGAGGAGCCCCGGAAAGCTATGGCGCAAAGATAGCTGCAGCCGTGAGGGCATACGCATGAAAAAACGCAACCGAACAAAAAATATCCCTGCAAAATATCCCGACTTGGTGCAGGTAAATCCTCTACTGGACGACCAGCACTATTTAGACGATCTCGTAGCCGACCCACTTACCGGCTACCCTGCATCGCTCAAGGCAATTCAAGGCTACCAGGCCACAAAAACCTATATATGCCCGGAATGCAACGACATTATAGAGAAAGGTGCTCCGCATCTGGTACTCGTTCCCATTGATGCGCCCGATCTGCGGCGTCACTGGCACAACTATTGCTGGGTACGGAAACAAAATCGAGTTCCGATATCCAAAAGACGGCGCAAAAATCACTAAATCCCATAACGCCGATGAGTGCTAGACAGCCTCAGCAGATCTTAAAGCGCTGTGGATGCCATCGCGCAAAAGTTTCAAATATACGCGATCGTCCAGCATTGGCTTGTTGCAGGTTCGGACGAGTCAAGCCGGTCTGCTATGAATTTAAATTTCTTGATGCTCAGGCAGTTTCTCTATGTTCACATCTCTAAAAGTCACGACTTTGACGTTGTCAACAAAGCGAACTGGCCTGTACATATCCCAAACCCAGGCATCCTTTAGCTCCACCTGGAAATAAGACCTGTCCCCTTCTCCAAGCGGGGTTATGTTCACCTCGTTTGTGAGGTAAAACCGTCGCTCCGTTTCAACGGCATACTGAAACATCGGAAGAACGGCCCGGTACTCCTGGTAGAGGGCCAATTCGATTTCAGTTTCATAATTTTCAAGATCTTCTGAGCTCATATGTACTCTCCAACCTTTAAATGAACAATGGGGTGGCCAGAGTTCTCACCAACCATCCCATCAGTAAAAATAAAAACACCCACTAAATAATTCTTAGCGCTTTTCTTTGATCTTCGCGGCTTTTCCAACCCGATCTCTTAAATAGTACAATTTTGCCCTGCGCACGTCACCCCGAGAGACCACTTCAAGCTTTGCTATGATCGGAGAGTGAACAGGGAAAATTCTTTCGACGCCCACGCTGAACGAAATCTTGCGAACTGTAAAGGTTTCCTGGAGTCCCGAACCGGACTTGCGGATCACAACACCCTGAAAGACCTGAATTCTTTCCCTGGTGCCCTCTACCACCCTAACGTGCACCTTGACAGTGTCACCGGGTCCAAACTTGGGTATGCCTTCGCGGAGACTTTCCCTGTCAACTAGGTCGGTTGGCTTCATCGTAACTGGAACTCCTAAAAATTATTCCGAGACTTTATAAGAATAACCGTGCTTTGCGAGAATCCGCTCATCTGCTTCACTCAAGCCGCCACGGGCTTTGATCAAATCCGGTCTATTAACCAAAGTGCGGTAAAGAGCGGCTGCCTTGCGCCATTCGGCAATGAGCGCATGGTTTCCAGATACCAGCACCTCTGGTACGCCCAAACCCATAAAGCTGGCAGGTCTAGTGTAGTGAGGATACTCCAGCAATCCGTCAGCGAAGCTTTCATCGGAAGACGATTTGGCATTACCCAAGACTCCCGGGACCAGGCGCACGGTGCTCTCTATCACTGAAAGAGCCGCCAGTTCGCCCCCCGCAAGCACGTAGTCTCCGACCGATACCTCGAAATCCACGAGCTGATCAATGATCCTCTGGTCAAGGCCTTCGTAACGCCCGCAAAGCAGCGTGAAACCATCCAAAGCGCTTAATTCCACAGCCAGACTATGATCAAGCCGCCTGCCACCCGGTGAGAGGGCAATCATGGGCTTTGGGGGATTGCACTCAGCAACTAGGTCGAAAACCGGCTGGCACATCATAACCATTCCAGGTCCGCCTCCGAAGGGAGCGTCGTCCACTGTTCTGTGCACGTCAGTCGTGTAGTCTCTCGGATCGTAGATGTCGACGCTGAATATCCCCCGTTCCCGTGCCTTTGAAAGCACCGATACCGATAGATATCCATCGATCATCTCCCGAAAGAGAGAAATTACCGCAATTTGCATCTAGGTCTCGCTTTCGAGGAGACCCTCTGGAATATTGACGTGGATTGCGCCGCTATGGTGATAATCCATGTCGCCTTCTACGACGAATACAAGAGGGATAACCTCACCCGTTTGAAGAACGAGCAGATCTGAGGCTGGATTTGCCTCCAGGGCTGCGACGATTCCCAACCGGTTTTCATACTGATCTACTACTGGAAGCCCGACAATTTCGTCGACCCAGATCTCACCGTCATCGACTATCGGCGGAGCAAAAAGGGGCTTGCCTCTCAGAGATTCCGCCAGGGTACGCGAGGTGATTCCATCGAAATGGACTATCCATCGACCTTGATGCGGCGATGAAGCTGCTACTTTCAGATCTCGCCCGCCACACGCAAGCGTGCTCCCGGGGGCAACCCTTTCGGACCTGTTTGTTATCAAGGCGACAATTACCTCGCCCTTGATTCCATGTGCTTTGACTATGTAGCCGACTTCGAGAGTTTTTTCGGCCATAACAACATTTGGGTCCTTACCGTTCAACTATCTCAACGGAGGCATCAAAGCCTTCCCGGGCACCTGCTGCCCGCACAATTGTTCGAATTGAGTAGGCAACCCTGCCTTTGCGGCCAATGACCTTGCCCATGTCCTCATCCGCAACCTGCAACGTCAAGTGCAACTTGCCATCATCGGTTGTTTCTCTCTTGATTGTGATTGCATTAACATCATCGACTACTTGCGATGCTAGATATCTAAGAACCGAAACTGCGAGTTCTTCCTCAGTCTCTTCAGTTTCCTTGTGATCTAACGGCTCAGTTGTACTCACGCTATCACTCAGCCGCCTTGGCCTGGAACTCATCCCAGGCTCCAGATATTTTCAATAGTTTGCCTACCGTTTCGCTTGGCTGTGCACCTTGGCGCAACCAGCTGACAGCCCGCTCATTATTAATAACAATTTTCGACTGTTCCTGCTTTGGGTCGTAGTGGCCCAATATCTCTATAAATCGTCCATCCCTTGGCGAACGGGAATCTGCAGCAATTATTCGATACGTAGGCTGCTTTTTTTTACCCATCCGAACTAAACGTAGCTTAACCGCCACCCACTACTCCTTATTCTTGCTAAAAACTAATCTGACCGAAACCACCATATTCATCAAATTTGGCACCAGTCATCAGCCGCTATAGTCTAAGGTCTTTGCCCCTAAATCACTGCAGTGCCGGGCTGTTGACTCCAGAACCGCATTGTGACAACAGTTTAGGCTATCGGCGTTTCTTCTTTTTACTATTTGATCGATTCGGAGACTTTTTGGTGGGAGAGGGTCCGCCCATTCCCATGGACCGCATCATCTTCTGCATATCCTTGAACTGCTTGAGCATCGTACCAACCGCGGTCGTCGTTGTTCCAGCCCCATTGGCGATTCTGAGCCGGCGAGACCCGTCAATCATGTCGGGATTTGTCCTCTCCGCTTTAGTCATCGACGATATTATCGCCTCAACCTTGACCAACTCTCGCTCGTCTATATCGGCGTTTCTGATTTCTTTTGGCATGCCGGGCAGCATCGACAGCACTCCCTTTAGGGGTCCCATCTTCTTGATCTGCTGCATCTGCTCCAGGAAATCCTCAAGGTCAAATTTCCCCCCTTTGAGCTTCTTGGCGCCTTTCTCGGCAATCTCCTTGTCAAGAGTCCTTTCAGCCTGTTCAATGAGACTGAGCACGTCTCCCATGCCAAGAATCCGGTTTGCCATGCGGTCTGGATAAAACAGGTCAAAGTCAGCCAGCTTCTCGCCAGTGGAAACGAAACTGATAGGCTTGCCCACAACTTGACGCACCGACAGCGCTGCACCTCCGCGGGCGTCTCCGTCGAGCTTTGTGAGAATAATTCCATCCAAGGCGAGCGCGTCGTTGAAAACCTTGGCGGAGTTGACCGCATCTTGTCCAATCATGGCATCTACTACGAGAAATGTGTAATTTGGCGCAATGGATTCGGAGATCTTTCGCACCTCGTCCATAAGCTCCTGGTCGATGGAAAGGCGGCCCGCGGTATCGACTATCACCACGTCCCGGCCGATACGCCGCGCCTCCTCGACTCCTGACCTTGCAGTGTTAACCGGGTCGCCCGGAACTGAAAAAACGGGGACGCTTGCCTGTCCACCTAAGACTCTGAGCTGCTCAACTGCAGCGGGACGTTGCAGGTCGGCTGCAACCAGAAGAGGATTTCTTCCCTGGTGGCGGAACCAAAGGGCGAGTTTGGCAGCTGCGGTCGTCTTGCCGACGCCTTGCAAGCCGGCCATAAGCACTACCGTTGGAGGTTTGCTTGCATAGCTGATCTTAAGATTTTCCCCGCCCAGAGCGTTGGTAAGCTCGGCATTTACGACTTTGATCACATGCTGAGCCGGTGAAAGGCTGCGAAAGAGCTCTTCGCCTACTGTATTGGCCCTGACCCGCTCAATGAAAGAGCGCACCACTCCAACATTCACGTCAGCCTCGATTAGGGCTGCCCTAATCTCACGCAAAACCGCATCTACCTCAGCTTCGCTGAGCCGTCCCTTCCCCCTGATCCGGGAAAATATCTCTTCAAAGCGATCAGTAAGGTTATCGAACATTTACTGCAACCTCAGTCTTCGTTAGATAAATCGTCTTGGCTGTCCACATCAAGCAGTGCGTCCAGAAATTCGTCGGGAGAGAAAACAATCAGATCTCTTACCTTTTCCCCCACTCCAACCAATTTAATTGGAACACCCAGTTCCGCTTCGGCTGCAAGCGCAATTCCTCCCTTGGCCGAGCCGTCAAGCTTCGTCAGCACAACACCTGTGATCCCGACTGCCTTGGCAAACTCCCTTGCCTGAACCAACCCATTCTGACCGGTGGTAGCATCCAAAACCAGCAGCACTTCGGTAAGGTGCCCGGGTTCCCTTTCTGCAGTCCGCCTGAGCTTTCTCAATTCATCCATTAGATTCGACTTGGTGTGAAGCCTTCCGGCTGTGTCGGCAATTACCAGATCAAAGCCGCGTGCTGCAGCCCTCTGAATAGAGTCAAAGACGACGGATGACGGATCGGCACCGGGTATCGAGCGGACAATGTCGGCTCCTGTCCGCTCCGCCCACATCTGAAGCTGGTCTGCCGCAGCAGCTCGAAATGTATCTCCAGCTGCCAAAACTACCTTCCTGTCGTCGGAGGCAGCCATGGCTGCAAGCTTACCAATTGACGTAGTTTTTCCAACGCCGTTGACCCCTACGACCAGCCATACCGTGGGAGATTCCTCAGAATAGACCAGGTCTCGGGACTCCTCCACAAAAAGGCTCCTCAATTGAGCCTTGACAGCCTCCGCCATTCCCAAACCGTCAGTTTCCCCAGTACTTTCTAAGGAGGCTTTGGCACCCTCCAAGACCCTGTTCGTAAGTTCCATGCCAAGGTCCGACAGTAGAAGGGCATCCTCCAGCTCCTCCCACACCTGCTGGCTGGATCCGTTGCTTCCCAGAATGCTGCCAAACAATCTGCTAAATGCCAGCCTCGCGCGCCCAAGACCTCTTTTGATATCTGCCGGTGGAACAAGGTTCTCTGGAAATGACTCAGCTTTTCCAGGAGCAATCCCTGTCTCAGGGCTCTTTGGCGGCAGTTGGGTGACGATGGAGGAATTTGAAGGAGGCGAAAGCTTCGACCTGCTGTTTCTAGAAACAAAATAGATCGTCGACGCAATCAGCACTATTGCTACAGCCAACACTATGGTCACAGTTATCATCGCTAAGCCAGCCTAGACATCAGGATCTATCCTGCCTCACGAAAGATCGTCCGGTGCCTCGATACTGCTGGAATATGCGCGCCATTTTCCGCGATTCAGCGTGCATTCACCGACGCTTCAGACATCCGTTGTGATACAACCCGGGTTGAGCCACCTTCCTGCATGGTGACGCCATACAGCAGATCTGCCACCTCCATGGTCCGCTTTTGATGGGAAATGATAAGCAGCTGCGACGTCTTTCCGAAAGATGAAATGAGTTTCAGAAATCTGTTCAGGTTGATGTCGTCAAGTGCAGCCTCAACTTCGTCGAGAATGTAGAACGGCGAGGGCCGCGATTCAAAAACGGAAAATAAAAACGCCAGTGCAATCAGGGCGCGCTCGCCACCCGAGAGAAGCGACATCCGTTTAACGCTCTTCCCGGGCAGGCTTACCTCAATCTCAATACCTGACTGCAATGGATCGTCCGCCTCAAGGACCATCAAGCGTCCTCTTCCGCCATTGAAAAGCTGCTCGAAGAGAATCGAAAAGTTGCGGGAAACGTCAGCTATCGCGCTCTGGAAAACTTGGAGCATCTCTAAATCTATAGATCTGATCACTTTTCCAAGTTCGCGGCGCGATGCACGGATGTCCTCAAGCTGCGACTCAAGGAACTCCGATTTCTCAGTCAATTCCGAAAGTTCAAACTCAGCTAGTTCATTTATGGGCCCCAGAGCGGCCATCTCATCTTCAAGCTGCTTCAAAACATGATCAGCCTGAGTCGGTGGAATGCCTTCAGGGATTGGGGTGTTCTTGGCGATATCAGTTTCAATCCCAAGCTCTCTGCGTATGCGCTCACCCATGGTCTCCAGCCGAACCTTGGTCTCTGAGCTGCGGACCATGCTCAGCTGAAGAATTTCTCTCTTGCCGTCAAGCGCCAACTCAAGATCGGATCTCCTCACACGGGCCTCGTTCAGGCGCTGAGACCTGATCCTGGCTTCGTCGATTAGGCGTAGCCTCTCGTTCTTGACCTGATTGGCAACGCTTGATGCCTCGGATTCAAGTTTGGCACTTCGCTCAATCACGTGGTCAAGTCCGGCCAGCCCTCGCCGCCAATCTGCAAGCTGGATCTCTGAAGACTTTTGTTTCTCGACTTCAGTTGCCAGCCGAGAACTTATTGAGTCCCTCTCCCTATCAAAGGCGATCCTGGCCTGCTCAAGCTTCGCTGCTCTCAGCTCGAGGTCGACGCCGATTGCATCGAGCTCTTTCCTCTTCGAGAACTGCTCTTTCATCTTATTTTGCAGTCCGGCGATCTGCGATTCGAGACTTTCCAAAAGTTCTCTCTTCTCGCTGATCTGCGGTTCGATTTTCTCCATCTCCTGGACGGCATCTCGTTCCCGCTCCCTGAGGCCCGTCAATTCATTGTCCGCCCTCTCCAACTCGGCCGCCGTGACCCCAATGTCCGAAGCCAACCTCTCCGGTAGCGTTTCGAGGCGTGCCGATTCCTCACGAACGCCGTCCAAAGCACGGCGCAGACTTTCGAGTTCTCCAGCTGCCTTGGAATAGATAGCCCGCATATTTTGGAGCTCTGAGCCAGAAATTGAGAATTCCTTTTCCCTTGCTTCCAGTTCCCGAAGGGTCCTCTCGAGCGCGAGTCCCGTTCCCTGCATCGGTCTTGCCGCTGTCCAGAAGCCATCCGCACCCAATCGCTCGCCCTCCATCGTAACGAAAATAAATTGAGGGAACATCTGGTACAGTTCGATCGCCTTGTCCAGCGAGCTCGTCACCACGAACGTGTCCAGCAGAATCTGGTCCAGAAATCTGCCCAGCTCCTCGCTTGAAGCTGCGACTTTGGAGCGCAGGGAAACCACCTGTGAAGTGGGAAAGCCTAATTTCTGCTCTTCCCTGCCCGCATACTGGTTCACCGAAATAATGGAACCTTCAAGATTATTAACTTTCAGATATTTAAGGCCTTCA
>SCQM01000200.1 GCA_004298555.1 Actinomycetota bacterium
GAACTCCTTGAGCGGTTCGATCTTCTAGACGCTGCAGATCGTCCCACGAAGGGCTATTCAGGTGGAATGCAGCGACGGCTAGACCTGGCGCTTAGCTTAGTGGCGCTTCCAAGGGTCCTATTTTTAGACGAACCCACAACAGGCCTTGATCCTCGCAGCCGTCTTGGGATGTGGGACGTTATGAGGGAGCTGGTTTCAGTCGGGACCACGCTTCTTCTCACCACGCAGTATTTGGAGGAAGCCGACGAACTTGCGGACGAGATAGTCGTCATCGATCATGGCAAGGTAATCGCCGCCGGCACAGCCCGGGAGCTGAAAAATAGGGTCGGAGGCGATGTGGTCCAGTTTGAGGTGGTGGAGCGATCCCGCCTTGGTGAAGCGGCCGAAGCAGTCAAATCGCTTTCCGAGTCCGAGTTAGTCATAGATGACGAAAGTGGAAAGGTTAGCCTTTGGGTTGGTAAAAATGGCTCGCATGCTCTCGTCGAGACCGTGCGGCGCCTTGATTCTCTGGAAATACAGACCGAAGGATTGGGTGTTCGTAGACCGTCTCTCGACGATGTGTTCTTGGCCCTGACCGGGCATGGTGCAGAGGAGTCATCAGCCAGCTCGCCGACAAGCCGTCGAAGAGCCGGCCGGCGGCACTGATAGGAGAATATATGACTATTGCCAACACGCAGTCTCTTCTGGCGCTGGATCTTCCAAGCCCTCCAAGATCTACGCAGCTCAGGCTCGGCCTGGCTGACACCGTGACCTTGACCCGCAGAGATCTGCTGGTCTGGGTTAGAAACCCGGCCTTCATCTTCTTCACAATTATCCAGCCTGTCATGTTCGTTCTTCTGTTCCGCTACGTCTTTGGCGGTGCAATACCGGTAAAAGTGCCAGGCGGGTATGTCAGCTTTCTCATGCCAGGGATTATCGCCCAGTCAGCTGCTTTTGCTTCGTTCGGCACAGCAATCGCGTTGGCGAGGCAGCTGCAAAAAGGTGTAATTGACCGCTTTCGGGCGATGCCCATGGCACGCTCGGCGGTGCTGTTGGGACGCCTTCTGGCCGACACTATCCGGCTTGTGGTGACCGTCCTGGTGATTTTGGGCGTTGGATATTTGGTGGGCTTCCGGTTTAGCAATGGTGTCCTTCCCGCGATAATGATGCTGATCCTCGGCGTGATATTCGGAGTGACCATCTGCACGGTAAGTGCATTCGTCGGCCTTGCCATCAAAGATGAGGAGTCTGTTGGCTCGTTCGGCCTCGTCTGGCTCTTCCCACTCACGTTTGTAAGTGCAGCCTTCGTGCCAGTCCAATCGATGCCAGGCTGGCTCCAAGCATTTGCGAACAATCAACCTGTAACGACAGTGATAGACGAGATGCGCTCCCTGGCTCTCGGCGGGCCTCTCGCCCTTCACGCATGGCAAAGCGCAGTGTGGATTGCAGGCATAGCTGCAGTTTTTGTGCCTCTGGCGGTCAGGGCTTACCGCAGGGCAACCTGATCTGGAGCGTATTGCTCCAAAGTCATTCTGGCAGATATTCAGCGGCAACGGCTGAATATCTCTGATATCACGTTCGGCGATTCGCGCAGTCCTCCAAGGTATGGAGCGGATGAACTTCTGCGATGAGAGAAACGCTGGCTTCGCAAGGCGGCCAGGCTGACTGCCATCCTATGTCAGCTTTTTGTCAATAACGAGAGACAAATCGGGCTTATGGACAGATATATGACTTATATTTTTTCTGGCCGTCACCGCCTCGACCAACCCAACAATTGGACGGGTGCGGTTGGAATAATCCCTGTAAGGCCCAGCATCTCTCATGGCATGGACTTCAGCTTCACCCCCCGCCGCGTACCTAAGCAGCAGTTCATCATCTGAGATGCCGGGTCCGCCAAGAGAGTTTCGAATCTCCTCCAGGCTTGGCTGATCCGGCTCTATTTGGGCAAGCATTTTCGCCCTGGGCCTGTCCAAGATCCGGCTCCGAGCTTCGCTGGTGACGCCGCTACTAGCTTCCACTCCAAATTCGCCAAGGGTATACTTTATGATCTCGTCAGTCACTACACCGTAGCGTTCCCTCGACAGAATGTTGATTGCCGCCTGGCTGACAACAAATTGAGAGAACGGCGTGACCATTATGGGATAACCAAGCTCTGCCCGTACGCGTATGCTTTCCTCAAGCACCTCTCCGAGCTTGTTGACCATGCCCATCTGGGCAAGCTGGTGGCGAAGGTTTGAAATCACCCCTCCGGGAACCTGGTGGAGGTACTGGGAATAGTCGTATTCCAGAGGACGCCCGGCTGGCAATCCATCATCGTGGGCGATAACCGCGAGTTTCTCGGATGCTTGTGCAAGAGGCTCTTCATCAATCGACATCGCATATCCCAAAGCGCGTAGATTGCCCGCAATATTGAATACCGAGGGCTGGGAGGCCCCGTTAGCCAAAGGCGGGACGGCAGTGTGCACCGTGTCGATACCTGCTTTGACTGCGGCTATAACTGACATCGGTCCCAAACCAGTTGTGCAGTGAGTATGAAACTCGAGGGGCACGCCATCCACCGCCTGCATGATTGCGGGCACAAGGGTTTCGGCCCTCTCCGGAGTCATCAGGCCGCCAGGATCTTTCAGATAGACGATATCGCTACCGATTGAGACAGCCTCCTTGGCCTTTTGAATGTAATACTCGTCAGTGTGTTTTGGCGATTGCGAATATACCAGAGCTACCACAACTTCAAGTCCAGCCTCCTGAGCAGATCTCACTGATTGGACGATTCGACCTGACATATCGTTTGAGGCGTTCATTAGTTGTGACCGACGTATCCCGTTGGCGGCAAGCCTTTCCATGTACAACTTAATGATTGGCAAAGGTGCATTTCCGAATGTTGCAAGCGAATCGCCCATTGACGCCAATGGCGTATTGGGCATGGCCTTCGACATCACCCGGATTCTCTCCCATGGATCCTCGCGAAGCTCTCGCACGCACTTTTTGAAGTGGCTGGTCGCTATTACTTCTGCGGCAACGAAACCGGCCCGATCCATTTCTTTCGCGACGGCAAGCATCATCCCGGTGCGCATTGCTTCGGCCCACAAACTCGCATGGCCATCGCGCAGGGTGGTGTCGACAAAGCGAACTTCTCTCATGAAACTCCCAATCCACTAAATGAAAACCAAAGTCCTACTCTTCCAGATACGCCTAATGCAAATATGCAATTTGGTGAGCCCGAGCTATCATCGTGCATTTTCCAATAATCTGCCATTAAATGAACGGCCTAGGAGCGCTTGGCATCCGGAAATAGTTCCTATAAAGCTGGTTGAACCTTGAGTCTGCGGTTGCAAATAAGCATAAATCCCAGGTATCCCGCCGATCCCTATCAGCACGGCTTTTTCGGGCACGCATCAGGTACATCATCAATCCGGACCCTTTATTGGAAATCCGGTGGCTCCGCTCGCTTGGGCTAACGAAACGCCTGGTGCGAGCGAAACCACCTGCCACTGATCATCGCTGCGTTCAAGTACAGCCAGATCGGAATATACCCGGTCCACAACGGCTGCAGCAGTCAATGGATAGCTGCACCTGTCCAATAGCTTGAGTTCTCCGGTATCTGTGACGTGCAACATCGCAACCCATAGATTTTTCACTCCGGAACAAACGTCCGCAGCACCTCCAATGCCGCCGATCATCTTTTCATCGGTTCTCCAATTTGCAATATCGCCAGCACGCGAAATTTGAAGGGCTCCAACAATGCCAAGATCAATATGTCCTCCACGGATCATAGAAAACGACAGTGACGACTCAAAAAAGCTTCCTCCTGGACGAACCGCAATCGGACGCTTTCCGGCATCGATGAGTTCTGGATCCGGAGACTCTTTCGGGCCAAGGGCTACCATTCCCAGGATCCCATTTTCGCTTTGAAACAGCACTTCCCTATCGTCCGGGATGAATCCTGGAACGAGCGTAGGCATGCCTACTCCAATATTCACGACCCACCCTTTTGGTATGTCCGCAGCAATACGAGCCGCTATCTCGTTACGTGTCCAAGCCAAATCGAATGTCCCTCGCATCCCTCAGATTGCTGCACTGAACCACTGCATCCACAAATATTCCCGGTACATCACAACCATCTGGAGAAATATGCCCGACTTCCACCACCTGGTTTGCTTCAGCTATTGTCGTCGCCGCTGCCATGGCCATTACTAAATTGAAATTTCGAGCCGTTCCCCGCATCGAAAGGTTGCCCCACCGATCTGCTAATTCAGCATGGACGAAAGCAAAATCCGCTGACAGAGGAGGCTCGAGAATAAAATCAGTGCCATCGACGTTGATTATGCTGCGACCTTCGGCGAACGATGTACCAAAACCAACCCTCGTCAGGACCCCACCAAGTCCAGAGCCGGCAGCCCGCAAACATTCGGATAAAGTTCCTTGTGGCAACAACTTGAGCTCGACTCCGGCATTTGCGATCGACTCCCTCAACGTTGCTGATGCCCCGCCAAAGGGAAATGAACAGATTATCTGGGATACGGCTCCGGAGTTAATTAGCCTCTCGAACCTTGCAGCATTATTGGAGATTATCACGAGATCTTTGCGACCTTGGTCCTCCAGCGCCCTTACTAACTCTTCTGGAAATCCAGCACCCCCAAAGCCGCCGACCGCAATCGTCATTGCATCGCTCACATCACGAATTGCATCGTTCACCGACTTCCGCTTATCCAATATGACCTGCCAATTTGGCTCCAGTTCCAGTCAGAAGAATTGTCTTAAGTCGAATTACCAAAATCACGCCGTTATAGGTCGCCGCACGTTAGCTGAGACCCCATAGCTTCTTAAATCCTGCGACATATGCATCGCCATAAAGAGTCGACAATGACGTCACATCTACGCCACTCAAATTTGACTTGTCAAAGTAGCGAATGGGTATGACTGGATTGCCAGGCTTCATGCCGCTCATTGCCCGCAATGCCTGGTCCATTGCTTCCCACCCTATCCAGGGGGTTGAATATCCAGGATCTGCGGCAACAACCGCACCCTTTTGTATCAAGCTCAGCACCGGGGAGTCGCCATCCTCCGTCACCACAGAGACCTTGCCGGTGGCTCCGGCCTGGCTGACTCCGGGCGCAGCGAAGATTGCCATGGTATCAGCAGTCGGAAAGATGTAGTTCAAACCCGGATTGGCAAGAACGAGGGAAGACGTGGCGCCACTTATCTTTGTCGCCCAATTCTGAGGCTCGATATCTTGAGTGGTTAAAATTTTGCAGTTAGAGCACTTGCTGAACACAGACTTTATCCCGCTAATTACCGCAAGCTCGCCGGGATTGTTGAAATCGATCGCCGCCGAATTGACTGGTCCTCCGTTCGAATCGACAATTGCCGTATCCGCCATCAGCCGACCCAACTCGATATAAGACGGGCCGGAACCCCCAAAGATACCGCTTCCGTATCCTTGGCCAGGTGCCGTCAGGTCAGGCTGCGAGGGGAGCACGCTTATGACAGGTATTTTTGCAGCGTCCGCAGCAGCAACAGACGATGGCACGAGAGAAGTGGCGATCCCCACCAGCATGATGGCGTCAACTTTCTGATTGATCCCCTGCTGGACACCCTGTTCTATCGAGCTGATGATATTTTGGCCATTGTAGGTTTGAACATTGATTCCCAATAACTGGCCAGCTGCCTGAATACCTTTTGTGATCTGCACAAGAGCATCGGCGACTGTGTTGTCGTCCACCACCATTATCGTTTTACCCCTTAGTTTGGAGGTTTCGATAGAAGGTCCAGGCGGGGTGAATGGAGGGATACCCATATATTTTGCTATTTCTGACTTTGCTTGGGAAACTATATCTTGCGCGACAGTCGTAGTGCTTCCGATTCCTGAAGCTTTTGCAGACGTTGATGCTGAAGTGGAAGCAGAATTTGAGCTTCCACAAGCGGATATTGATAATGACATAACCGAAACGCCGCAAGCTAATGCCAGCGACCCCTTACTAACCTTTTTCACTTTCCCCCCAAATTGTAAATGCTTCAAACGCATGCCTTTGCCAAGTCGATTTTCAGTGTTTACGCTGAGCGTTTATATCAAACTCATTCGACTCGCCAAAGCAATGGCTCTGCTCCGGGCACCCCAAATATGCCCAGGCCTCTTAATAGATCAACTTTTCAGATGAACCTCTTCCACCGATTCAATTGAAACCAATTTCCAATGATCCCATCCTCTGAAAACGTCACCCCTTCATATTTCATGGTGATCACTGGAATGAATCCAGCGGTTGGTCTTTCTAAATATAACCAGAACCGACGTGGTTCTGCTAGCTAAACGTTAATAGAACGAATTAATCCCCCTGAAATATTTCAAATGTAGTAGCTCCGTGGAACAAAGATCGCTGTTGAAGCAACCTCAAGTCATAGCCAGGCTTCGCAG
The DNA here is from genome assembly GCA_004298555.1 of Actinomycetota bacterium. Taxonomy (GTDB): domain Bacteria; phylum Actinomycetota; class Acidimicrobiia; order Acidimicrobiales; family Acidimicrobiaceae; genus SCQM01. Next base: position 6,392 of record SCQM01000200.1, read on the forward strand.
CCGCAACCAGCCACAAAGCAGTGCCGGCGAAAAAACGGTCCTGACTTCTCTGTCAAAGCCAATCTCACCCATGAATAGCATGAAAAAATTGTGCAGGCCACAGAAAGAATGAACTAATCTAACAGCTTCTAGGGCAACCAAGGCTCGAAAACTAGCAGACCGCAAACTCGCAAGCACCTGGCTGAGGCCTTGATAATGAGAGGGCAACATCTATAGCGCGAATCACAATTGCTGGTGATTTGTACGACCTGCAGCTTGTCCTGGGCCATAACCCGCTGCGTTGAATTCTTACTAGCGCTGTTCAAAGTCGCGAAGTATGCTCGTCCAGCAAAGGACCGTTGGGTTTTTTCAATCCCGCTATAACAATCGCCGAGTAAGAAGTTCAATTGAGGCAACTGAAATCGCTCAAAAGGAGAGATCCATGAAGATTGCGATCATAGGTGCAGGCAACGTAGGCGGAGCGCTTGCCAAGGCTGCGATTGCCGGGGGCCACGAGGTCGCTATTTCGGCCTCCAGTCCCGAAGTTGCAGCACAGGCGGCACAGGCAGCCGGTGCAACTGCTGCCCGGTCAAATGCTGAGGTGGTAGCCAATGCCGACATAGTGATACTCGCCGTCCCCTACGCGGCGGTCCAAGCTATCGCGCAGGAGTTAGGCGATGCGTTGACGGAGAAAATAGTTGTCGATTCCACCAATCCGCTGGATGAGACGGGCCGCGACCTGCTTACAAGCGGCATCTCGGCCGCCGAAGGCTTGCAGGCGCAATTGCCAGGCACAAAAGTCGTCAAAGCATTCAACACCATCTTTGCCGGCCGCCATGCCCGTCCCAGCGAAGAAGGCAGGCAACTGGACGCCTTCATCGCCTCCGATGACGCGGATGCCAAAGCAAAGGTGGGCGAGTTCGCCCGCTCCCTGGGTTAGCGGGTTATAGACGCTGGCGGACTGCGGATGGCCCGGTCGCTGGAGGAGATGGCGCTCCTGAACATCGCATTAAATATCCGTGACAACTTGCCTTGGCAAAGCGCGTGGAAGCTTCTGGGACCGACCGGCAAGACTCAATAATCATTTCGGCAGTCCTAGGCAAGTAGCGCTCAGGAATTCCGAGTTTTTTGTATCATACTCGTATGACTCCAGAAAACACAGCTGCATCAGGACGTGAAAAAACTTGGGAACCTGCCATATACAATCAATTTTCTTCGCAAAGAGAAGAGCCATTTTGGGATTTGGCTAATCTCCTGGAACCCGCAGAGGGGGCTCGGCTCGCCGACCTCGGCTGCGGGGACGGCCGGCTCACTGCGGCGCTTCACTCGTATCTAAGAGCGGGGAATACCTTGGGCATCGACTCGGCACCGGGAATGCTGGCCGGGACAGCCGCTTTTGCCAACCAATCCGTAGAATTCGCAAGAGGAGATATCGCCGAATGGAGTGCCCCTGGGTCCTTTGACATCATCTTTGCCAATGCCAGCCTGCAGTGGGTGGCGGACCACCCCAGGGTAATATCCTCGCTGAAAGAATCCCTTGCCCCCGGCGGACAATTAGCCATCCAGGTTCCAAGCAACGCCGACCATGTCATTTACAGGCTGGCGAGTCAACTCGGTAGCGAATGGTTCGGAGACAACTCTCCTGTAGACACCGTTGCCCTCAACGTCAAAAAGCCGGAAGAGTATTCGGAACTTTTAGAGTCACTGGGTTTTGCCCGCCATCACGTTCGATTGGTCGTCTATGGCCACCGTCTTTCGTCGGCCTCTCAAACTGTCGACTGGGTGAAAGGAACCACGCTAAATCGATTCAAAGCGATACTGGATGATGCAGAATACGAGAACTTTCTTCAGGAGTACCATCGGCGAGTGATCAAAGAGCTTGACGATCAGAGCCCTTACTTCTTCACTTTCAAGCGGATTCTCATGTGGGCCAGACTTCCCTAACACCTCTAATGAGACAATGCCTCGCCGACATGCCGGCATACCGGTTCAAACCTTATTCGACTAGGTCATCTCTGGGCTCAGAACCAGTTTTCGGCGAACCTCGGCTTCGCTTCCGGCTCTTTTTTTCAAGCACCGCCAGTGCCGCCGCAACGCAGTCCGGGTCAAACTGGCTTCCGCTGTTAACCATCAGGTACTCCCTGGCTGCGTCGAATTGATAAACAGTTTTTCGATAGCTCCGGATATTGGTCATTGCGTCAAATACGTCGACAACTGCCAGCATCCTGCCGAGCAATGGGATCTCATTTCCGGAGAGCCCGTCCGGGTAACCCTTCCCGTCCCAGCGCTCGTGGTGGGAACGAACACCATCCGCAATGTGGCGAAATTGAGGGCCAACTGAGAGAAGCAGCTCTGCACCCACAAGAGAATGTCCTTCCAGCTTATCTTTCTCCTCGATGCTTAGCGGAGCAGCTTTATTGAGAATAGCCGTGGGGATACTCAGCTTTCCGATGTCATGCACCACTCCGCTCAACTGAGCAGCTTTGCGTTCGCGCTCGTCGAGATCGAGTTCTGCGGCCACGAGAGATGTAATTTCTGCAACCCTATCGCAGTGCTGGGCAGTCGGTGGATCATACGCCAAAACGGCCTGGCCCAGTGCAGCCACAACGGAAGGGCCCCAAATTCCGTCCTTTCCAGTTGCCATTCAACCGCCCTTGCGACTCTTGCGTTACGTCCAACTCGCTTTTCTTGAAAACTTAGGTTACCATCCTCAAGGCAATGGCGCTGGTCAGCTAAATTTAATTCGTGAGCACTCACGAAGGGGCAAAACCAGGGAAGTGCCAATTAGAAAATGCCCAGATGTTTCCAACCTATCTGACGATTAATTCGCAAAGGCATGTTCACCGCAGTGGACGGCCTGGCCGATCTTTTCCTCGCTTACCCTTAAATTGAAAAAGTAATCTGTAAACCCCTCTTGACAAAAGCAACCTCATCCCAGACCGGGCAGAATACAAAGTAAATATGCGCAGGAATTACGCGAACAACCCGACAAATCACCGGTTTGCTATGCCAATGGCTGCGGGTACCTTCATTATCAAGCAGACTGACTGTCAGCGATGGATCCCTGTGATCCCTGGTGCTTCCATGGTCCCGATGGGCCGGATATGACCGACGATCTGTTCCGGCATCGCGACCTTAGGGAATTGCTAAAAGATCATTTCTCCGATCCGACCTGGAGGCGAATCGTCAGGCTCGGCCTGCCCTCGCTGGGAAGCGTTCTCTTGTCCCCGATCTACGCCGCCACAGACTCAGCCATTATGGGTCACGTCGGCAAAATTCCATTAGCTGCACTTGCGCTCGCCATGGGGTTCCTGAACTTCTGGGTGCTTCCATTCACCTCGGTGGGATTCGCCATAACCTCCCGTGCCGCTTTCTACAGTGGTTCCGGAGATTTGCAGTCCCGGAATAACCTAGGGATATCCTCAGCTGCCGCAATGGGCATCTTCGGTCTCATTCTGGGAATTCTCTTTGCAGCAGCGGCTCCATTCGTGGCGCCCCTGCTGACACACTCCCAGCCCATCGCTAGGTCGACAACCGAGTATCTTCAGCTGGCTGCAATCGGCGTACCTGCACTATTCGTCTTTCAGGCTGGCAGCATGTTCCTAACAGGCACCGGCCATACAGGAAGAGTCCTCACCGTCACCGCATTGAACGTTGGCGTAAACATCTTGCTTGAAGTGGTGCTCGTCTTCGGCGCACATCTTTCGGTAGCCGGGTCGGCACTGGGCACCGACATTGCTGAAATAGTCGGAGCAGCTGTCATGATTTTGATTATGCGCCATCCGGGTCCTTTCATTGGATTAGCGGCCAAAGTTCTCGATTTCTTCCGTGAATTTTTCCCCGCCGGAGCAGCCCTTGCAGTTCGAACATTCGCGCTTGTTGGAGCTCTCTCTGGATTGGTATTTGTAGCCTCCCAGGGCACCCCGGAAGTTCTGGACTCTTTTCAGGTCGGACAGCAGGTCTGGCTGGTATTTGGCCTTTCATTTGATGCGGTCGCGGTACCGGCCCAAGTTCTGGTCGGAGAATGGCTGGCCACTGGCCAATTGCGGCGAATGAAGCACTGGACCTCCCGCTTGCTGCACATAGGTTGGATCGGAGGCATCGGATTGGCAGCCATTGTCGTCTTGGCACGAGGACCGATAGTAGGGCTGTTCACTAATATTCCTTCGGTATCCGGGCCAGCACGCGCATCAGTAGCATTTGCCGGACTGGCGATGCCGGTAACAGCCCTCAGCTTTGTAATCGACGGGCTTGTGGGAGGATTCCAGCGCTACCAACTGCTGCGCACAATAATGCTGATTTCGTTCGTAACAGCCGCCGTATTTGCCATAGTCGTGCTCATCGTCCGAGGATCATCGCTCAGCATTGTTGATGTCTGGATAATCTTCGGATCATGGCTGCTTGTGCGGGGCATAGCGTCACTAGTGGCATGGAGGAAGCTTTTGGCCTCCCATGCCTGACGGAATGGAGGATCTTGCTTCAAGGCAGGACAACAGCTCAGGGTAACACTGCGACTATCCAATTGTCGCTGGAATTGATTCCCAGCCCATATGATGCCCATAGATCAGGCCGGAGTCGATCTGCTCTCCTATTAGGGCATAGTTAGGGAATCTTTTCATGGTCTCTTCGAGGACAATTGACATTTCCAACCTGGCAAGATGCATTCCGGAACAGCTGTGGATGCCGTGGCCAAATGATAGATGCAAATTGGAGCCTCGAGTGAAATCAAACTCTTCAGGGCGATCGAATTCTGATTCGTCGTGGTTGCCTGATGCATAGACCAGGGCAACCTGGGAATCAGCAGGGATCTTCACTCCACCTACGACTACGGCTTCAGTCGTAGTTCTGGCTTCGAGATGTATTGGGGGATCGCATCTCAGTGTCTCCTCAACCAGATTCGAGACCAGCCGGCTGTCATTTAAGTATGCCTTTTTGACCTCATATTCGGCTGTTCTGCGCAGCAGGGAGGATATGCCATTGATTGTGGTGTGATGACCGGCAAGAGCCAGTGCCACAAGGATGCTTATCAGCTCCGGTTCGGTGAATCTTGCACCGTCGAACTCGTCATTGCAAAGATGGCTGAAAAAATCATCGCCCGGCCTTGCCTGCCGCTTCCTAATCTCCTCGGCCAGGAATGAGCGGAAGTTCTTCCAGGCATCTTGAGCCGAGCCAAATTCTGCATGGACTACCGCGAGCACCAGCTCCCTATTCTTTATCTTCGCTTCCTCGTCAAAACCAAGCGTCTTTGCCAGCACCTCTTGGGGCACCGGCTCGGCCAGATCGCTTACGATATCGAAGCTTCCCATTACGGAAATTCGGTCCAGAAGCTCCCTTACGCTAGACCGGACGCCGTCGACATATCCCCGGACATTGTTTGGCAGAAATGGCGTCTGCATCGCCTTGCGAAGTCTGGTATGTTCCGGCGGATCATATTCAATTGGAGCCTTTGGAGGAGCCGGCGAGTTAGTTTCGCGGGCACCGATGGACGTGCCGCGGGCTGATGAAAACACACGATAATCCCGGGCTGCGGCCTTTATGTCCTTATATCGCACGATTGACCAAAAGCCGCCGTGCGCGTCGCTGTAAACCGCCGGCCCTTTATGGCGCATTGCCTGATACATTTGCCACACATTGCCATAATTAATCCGCTTATCCCACGGATCGAAGTGCTCCAAAGCCCACCCCGGTGTCACTTCAAGCGAACTCATGTTTAGGCATCCTCCAAATAGATCCTGATTCGTGTTATGTGTAACTTTGCATTAAAAGTTACATCAGCACCTGCAGTGATGCGAGGACCCCATTTGCACGATTCGTACTTGGTTTGCTGCCAAGCCGGATTCCTCAAACTTGCCTCATGCAAAGACTGGGTAAATGCCGGATTCGCCGAAGCTGAAAAAGGATGAATACCCCGCGCCGAGACCCCCAAGGCATCCCGTTAAGAAAGCGGAACCCGCGCGGCCGCCTCCCGGCTATGCACTGTGGCTGATCCCTTTGGTGAAGACGCCCAAAATGGCGTCGCAAAAAGCCGGAAGATCATGAGGATTGCGGCTTGTCACAAGGATATTGCTCCCGGATGTGCAGATCTTTACCTCCTCATCCACCCAGTTGCCGCCAGCATTGATAATGTCCGTCCTTAGACTTGGCCATGAAGTGAGCGTTCTGCCTCTTACCAAGTCTCCCTCCACCAATGTCCATGGACCGTGACATATTGCCGCTATCGGCTTTGATGCCGCCGTCATCTTTTTAAGAAAATTCACCGCATTCGAATCGAGCCTCAGGCGATCCGGATTGGCTACACCTCCGGGAAGCACCACGGCGTCGAAATCATCCACATTTAGCTGAGAGGTAGTACGGTCGACCGGAAATTCGTCTGCCAAAGAAAGATGATTCATCGCCCGAGCCGTTCCACCGTTGGGAGCCACCAATTCAACCAGCGCGCCTTCACTTTTCAGGAACTCCCATGGCGTCGTAAGTTCGATTTGCTCGATTCCTTCATTTGCAACGAGAAATGCAACGCGGATGTTGCTGGAGTTGCTTGCTTGAGGCATATCTTGACCTCCTTGAACTTGCACTACCGGCAAAAGCCGGTGACCGAAGCCTAGGACAGCTTTCCAGTCACCCAACTGCTCCAAGTGGAACCGCGGCCGCCGCATGAGCATCGGGCGCTGGCGCGGCAAAGAAAAAGCGTACCGCATCTGAGCAATCTTGTCTAGGGCGCCTCAGCTCCTAAATTTCTGGATTCTCTCCAAATACCGCTTCGACCTGGGTTCGGGGTAGAAAAGAACCTAATAGTCCCGCTTAGTCCCTAATGTCTTGGACCAGCCACTCCGTGGGAATTTCAC
>SCQM01000201.1 GCA_004298555.1 Actinomycetota bacterium
AGATCAACAATAGCCAGCTTCGGGCCAATCTGAAGTCGGCTACTTCTGCGATAAGGGAAAAGCGGGCAAAGGTAGTCGGTGAGAAGCAGGATTGGGAGGATTTGAGGAGAAGAGGCGAACAGATCAAGAATGAGATACTCTCTAACCTTGACCGATATTTGGTTCAGCTTGAGGAGTCAGTAACACTTGCTGGTGGAATTGTTCACTGGGCTGCCGATTCAACCGAGGCTAACCGGATCATCCTTTCGCTTATAGAGGAACGTGGCGAGAGCGAAGTCATAAAGGTCAAATCTCTAACTACGGATGAGCTTAACCTCAACGAATTTCTCGCTGATCACGGCATTGCAGCATTTGAGACTGATCTGGCGGAGCTGATTGTCCAACTTGCCCATGACAAACCTTCGCACATTCTCGTACCTGCCATTCACAAGAACCGCTCTGAGATCAAGGAGCTTTTCGAAAATACGATCTCCAAGGGAAAGGCCTTGAGCGACAAGCCTGCAGAATTGGCGGAGGCGTCCCGGCTTTACCTGAGAAAGAAGTTTCTGGCCACGAAAGTAGCTGTTTCGGGAGTTAACTTCGCCGTGGCTGAAACGGGCACGGTTTGCGTTGTCGAGTCTGAGGGCAACGGACGAATGTGTCTTACTCTTCCAGAAGTCCTCATAAGCGTTATGGGCATTGAGAAGATCCTGCCCAGGCTGGATGATCTTGCTGTTTTCCTTGAACTGTTGCCCCGTTCATCTACCGGAGAGCGGATGAATCCTTACACCTCAACGTGGACGGGCGTTCATGCAGGTGATGGCCCAAAGGAATTTCATCTGGTAATACTCGACAATGGAAGATCTCACGTTTTAGCTGATCCAGTGGGTCGTCAAGCCCTAAGATGCATACGGTGCTCGGCCTGCCTTAACGTTTGTCCAGTTTACGAGAGATCCGGAGGCCATGCTTACGAGTCGGTTTATCCAGGCCCTATTGGGGCAATTCTCTCGCCTCAACTGTTTGGGACTGAAGCATCGCTGTCACTCCCCTGGGCTTCGACCCTTTGTGGCGCGTGTTTCGAAGTGTGCCCGGTGCGAATCGATATTCCCAGGGTGCTGGTGCATCTTCGGGAAAAAATCATTTCAGAAGGCCATAAATCGAAGCCTGAGGAGCTGTCATTTCGAATCATGGCTGAGATCCTTCATGCGGGCCCCAGATTCGAACTAATCCAGAGGCTAGTTACGCGAATCCGTGGGCCGATAAACCATTTTCCCGCGGTGGGGTCGCTGCCCGGCGTGCTTGGCAAGTGGGGCGGAGCACGGGAGATCCCCGTGGTACCTGAAGAGACATTTCGAATGTGGTGGAAAAGGAATCGGGGTGGCAGTGCAAGCGGACAGCGATAGGTCGTCGCGCATGGCGGTTATTGATTCGATTAAGGCCGCACTTGGCATGAAATCTGTTATTCACGACGCGGCTCTCGCCGGGGTTGCCACTCCGGGCGCCCCCGGGACGCCTTTGCCGGTTCAGGGGCGCCCGGACCTGAGCACAGTCGATCTTTTCGAGGAGGTGCTTCTTGACTATCGAGCCACAGTACGGCGATGCGAGGAGAATCAGGTCGCTAACGTAATAGCCGAGCTTTTCTCTGATCAAGACATCTCAAGTGTTGTTGTACCGCGGGGTCTGGATAGCCGTTGGTACGCGAGGCTTGGGGGCATCGATCTGACTGTCGATGATGGCGCGCGGCCAGCAGTAGAGCTTGCATCTATCGACGCCGTTATAACGGGATGTGCTTGTGCAATTGCGGAGACGGGAACCATTGTCCTTTCGTGTCAGCCAGACGAGGGTCGCCGGGCCATCACGCTTCTTCCGGATTTTCATTTTTGCGTAGTTAAATCCGAGGTCATCATCAGGCATGTGAAAGACCTCTTCAAGCATGTCAGTATCGCTAATCCGATCACCCTGATTTCCGGGCCCTCGGCCACGTCGGACATCGAGTTGAAGCGGGTGGAGGGCGTGCACGGTCCAAGACATCTTTTTGTGATCATCGTCAGTTAGTACTTTGGCCATTTATGCCACAAACTGGCTCCATTCCTGGTGTGTCTAGACAGTGTTGGATATCAGTGCCAAGAGGCGTCTTTCGGATTTAGCAAAAAATTATGCGTGCCTGACCTCGTACAGGCGAAAATAGAAGTCACAATTGTTCTAAAGGAGGTAATGGGCTGCAAATAGCATCAAGTGCAATTTTGAGCTTTAAGGGGCAATCATGATCAGCAAATGGTGGCCGATCGCAGGCCTGATGTTAGTTCTGACGAGCTGTGGATACTCTGCAAATGCCGGTTCATCTGGAAATGCTTCGGCATCGGGCAGTGCTACCCAAGGTGTGGTCTCTTCGGTCTCATCTATCAACTCGAAATACGGAGAGATCCTTGCGTCGAGCTCAGGGCATACTTACTACATGTTTGAACCGGACACCTCCACAACGTCAGACTGCTACGGAGCCTGTGCGACGGCGTGGCCCCCAGTCACGGTGGCCGGAACGGCGAGTCCTGAAGTGTCTGGAGGTGCGAAGAAGTCTTTAGTAGGAACGATTACGCGTACTGATGGGACAAGACAAGTTACGTACAACGGGCATCCTCTCTATACATTCAGTGGCGATAGCGGTCCTAATCTTACGAACGGGCAAGGGATCGATCATTTCGGGGGCTACTGGTACGTGGTCGGTGTCGACGGCACAGTTATTACTACTTCGGCCGGCAGCAGCTCGTCTCCGAGCTCCAGCCAGGCGCCAAGCTCGCTCTACTAGGGCCGCTCGGTCGATCGGGGTCGGCATATTCAACTGCATAGTTTTTCTCAGTGCGTAAGCCTTCAGCCAGCGGGTCAACTTAGTATTTTGCTGGATGGACTAGGCTGGGTAAAATGCTGAGTCTCATTATTGCGATATTAATTGGTGGCTTCTTAATTGGTGCGCTGGGGAGGTTGGTGGTTCCCGGTCCTAATCCTATGGGAATCTTTTCGACGATTCTCGTTGGATTGGCTGGTTCATTTGTGGGCGGTATCGTTGGAAGGCTGATTTTCGGACCACGCTACTCGTATGCGATAGGGCTTTCGCTTGTTGTATCAGTTATATGCACTGCACTGATTGTTTACATGGTGCAACGGCCGAGGCGCATGTAACCGTGTCGGAGTACGGAGTATGTGGCATGCCAATGTTATATCTAAGGAGAATGCAATAATAAGGATACCGGCTCAAGACCGGGTCTAAACTGGCGATTTGGTCCGCAGGAAAAGCCCGCTGTCTTCAGGTCCAAGAGCAGTTCGTATTCGCACAGACATCACAGACTGCTTCTCCGGGTTGGCGCCTATGGAATTGCCAACGCCCAAATAGCGCTCGATGACCTCAGGGTTCTTCAGAAGCTCCTGGCCCGTGCCCCGTATCGTTATGTGTCCGCGCTCAAGCAGTACTGCCCTGTCGGCTATGGAAAGAGCGATCTGACCATTTTGCTCGATCAATAGAACCCCGACTCCGCCTTTGGCAAGATTTGGAAGAATATCAAAAATCGTCTGTACAACAATTGGGGCCAGGCCCAATGACGGCTCATCCATAAGCAGGTATTTTGGTTCAGCCATGAGGCCTCTGCCAATTGCAAGCATCTGCTGCTGACCGCCAGAGAGCGCTCCAGCAATATTGCTCAGCCGTTCTTTAAGGGCGGGAAATATCTCCAGGACCTTATCAAGTCGCTCGCCCGCCACCTGCTTGCTGGTTCGATAGGCGCCAAGGTCCAGATTTTCAGCAACCGTCATTGTTGCAAAGACCTGCCTGCCTTCGGGAACATGGGAGATGCCGTGGGATACCATGCTCCCAGGGCCGGCGTTCGTAAGGTCCTTGCCATCCACGATTATTGACCCTGAGCGGGACTTTATCAGCGAGGAGATTGTCCTGAGCAAGGTGGACTTCCCTGCTCCATTGGCACCAATGACCGCGACGAGCGATCCAGGTGAAATTTCGAGATCAATATTATGCAAAACATCCGGGCCGTCATACCCTGAGGACAGATTCTTAATTTCAAGCATCGGTTAACCGCACTTCCGTTGAGCCAAAGTATGCAGATATAACTGCTGGATTCTTTTGGATGTCTTCTGGAAGGCCGCTTGCTATGACCCGGCCGACATCCATCACTGTAACTTTTTGGGCAATTCCCATAACTAGCGCCATGTTGTGGTCAACGACCAAAATGGTACGGCCGGCGTCCCGAATTGCCAAAAGCATGGATCCCAGCTCTTCTGTCTCGGCGTCGTTCATTCCGGCACCAGGCTCGTCAAGAAGCAGAACCTTTGACCCGGACATGAGTGCTCTCGCGAGGTCGAGGTGCTTTTGCGCGGCAAGTGGAAGATTACCTGCTGGCTCGTAGGCTTGGTGCCCCAGGCCAAGAGCCACTAGTATGCTCATCGCCCTTTCACGCAGCTCCTTTTCTTCCTTGCGGGCTCGAATTGTGCCAACTCCACAGGAAACTATGCCGCTGTGGGAAAGGCGGGAGCCACCAAGCAAAACGTTATCGACCACTGTCAATTGCTCGAAAACCCGGGAGGTTTGGAATGTTCGGAATAGCCCAAGTTCTGCAGCTTTGTGCGGTCTGGTCACAGGCAGGACTCGACCCCAAAGTGTCACAGTGCCGCTGTCCGGTATATAGAGGTTAGTTATCAGGTTGAACAATGTCGACTTGCCGGCACCGTTGGGTCCGATGAGCGCCCCAATCGTATTCTCTTCGAGATCGAAGCTCACATCCCTCACTGCCATAACACCACCGAAGCTCTTTGAGAGTCCGGATATGCTTAGCGCCACTGCCGGCACGTGTCGGTCTGCCGTCTGGACAGTAGGTACATGGTTGACCGTGACGGCCTCGACAACGGGTGCTGCCGGCACGGCTGGATGACCCGAAATGACTGCTTCTTCGACTTTGACTGGCACCGCCGACGGCAGCTTGGCACTCAAGCCGAACCGAACGCTCAACCAGTTGATTCCCCTCATTGGAACCCCGATAATGCCGTCCGGCAGGTAACGCAGGAACGTGACGAGCAGAAGCCCGTCCACAACCGGTCCGACATTTGCCATTTGCTGAGACAAGTTTGGCAGGAATGTGATAATCGTGACTCCGATTAGAGGCCCGAGCCGGCTTACTGTTCCTCCAACCACAAGCATGGTGATCAGCTGAAGCGACACTCCCGAGCCGACCATGTCGGGTGAAAGGAAGTGAAAGAATCCACCATAAAGTGAGCCAGCAACTGATGCCATTGCGGCACTCACAAGGAACACGGTAATCTTGGCACTTCTGGTGTCGAAGCCAATTGCGGAAATGCCGACATCGTCTTCATTCATTGCCTTGAGCAAACGTCCCCGGTGACTCTTGATAAGGCGTGAGCTGAAGAAAAGGGCGATGGCTACTAGTACAAAGATCAGGTAAAAGAATTTGGTATCGGTGTTGAATGCGTATCCGGCAATCGAAAACGATGGTATTCCCGAGATTCCCGAGGGGCCGCCGGTAGAGCCCATTCCTGTCGCAATGGACGGGACGAAGATGCCGAAGGCCAGGGTCACCACAGCCAGATACATCCCTCTTACTCTGGATCCCGCAAGGCCGAGAATCAAGGCACAAATGAGAGAGAGCACTATTCCAAACAGTAAGCCCCAGATCGGAGCAATGTGATGATTGACTGTCATTAGTGCTGAGGTATATCCGCCAACGGCCATGAAGCCTGCCTGTCCAAGGCTGACCTGTCCCGAAACGCCTGTCAAGAGTTCGAGGCCGACTATGGCAAGCGCAAAGATGCCAACCAGGTCGAGAGTATGAAGCGTTCCAGAGGCGGAAAACATTCTTGGCAGGCCAATGAGCAATGCGACAGCAAGCACTGCCCAACCGATCTTCGTCCAGCTGGCTGGGACTTTTAGTTTGAGTTCGGGTCGGCCGCTCCTCTTGTCCGCCGTATCTGCTCTGCGTCCTTTGCGCCTCGAAAGAAGCCCTTCTGGCCTTACAATCAGCAGGATAATAAGAATGCCCAGGCTTATTGCAGGACCAAACACTGAGGAAACATAACCCGTAATCAGGGCTGTCAAGATGCCGAGTACCAGACCACCTGCAATTGCACCGAAAACGGAGCCAAGTCCTCCGATGGTCACCGCTATTAAACCTTGGTTTGTGAAGTTCGCCATAGACGCAAAGTCGAGAGAAGTGGTAGGTGCCATCACCGCTCCTGCTATAACTCCAAGAGCGGTTGCGAGCGCGAAGGCAATGACGACTACCCGGTCGACTGCTACACCCATCAGCTTGGTGGCTGTCGGGTTCTCCGCGGATGCGCGCAACGATTGGCCAAAGCGCGTCTTGAAAAGCAGCCAATAAAGGAGAGTCACGGCGACGGCCGCGGTACCTATGATCCAGAAATCTTGGCTTACGATGTCGGCACCAAATACGGTTACCGGGCGCGACCCCGAAAAGGAGTGCAGCGTATATGGATTGCTGCCCCAGATGAGATATGCAATACCTTGAAAGGCTGTCAGCAATCCACCCATCATCATTAATAGGCTGCTATGCGAAATTCTCTCCATTGCTGGTCGTACGAGAACCCAGGTTAAAAGGCTCATGAGCCCCACAAGCAATACCAGGGCTACGATGAACGCGACACCCAAGCTGAAATGGGCATGCTGCGTCAAACTGAACATGATCAGAGCGCCGGCAGTCACGAACGCTCCCTGAGTCAAGTTCAGTACTCTCGTAACACTGAAAACCAAGCTGAAACCAGCAGCCAATAGTGCATAAATGCACCCGGTAACGATCCCACCAATAATGATATTGAGCGCTTCAGTCACGCTTTCATCCCCAAATCACTCCAGAATCAAGAGGTACCAAACTGTACCCCAATTCGTCTCTCGATTATTTCGTTATAAAATTATCGCCCCGGCCATCCGAGTCGAAACTCCCAATCAGGCAGCAAGAAAATCGGTATCAGCTGATTTTACGTTAGGCTGAAAACCGGTCTTTTGACGCCCATTGGCCATGTTTCCTTTCCTCGCCACAACTTTCAGCCAGCATCTTTGCCATCCACCGAACGTTATTTCCTCAAACCACGTCCTGACATCGACCATTTTGCAACCGTTTCCTTAAGCACATCAGACTTCATTGGAGCTGGCTGCTGCATTACCGGCGATCTCCAATATCGCAGTCATCGAAGAGAAACATGGAAAGTTAGTGCCAATATTAAAAACCTGAATCCGGCACTTAGGCAATCCAATATTCCAACCGTCATCGTCCGATACCATGGGTAGCGGGAGATCTAAAGCCCACTTACTCTAGGTTCCCTCTTTCCCCTCTTCTCCTTATCCGCCGATTCCACAAAGATCAATGCGATAGTTCTAAACAATGACAGTGATCGATCTCCTCATAGATTCAGTCTTAGCGATCTCCCAAATAGCTAATAAAGCAAAATTGTTCCTGTGCACTCCCAAGGGAGTTGAAGGGATGCTAATAGAAGCTTTTGCCGATCAGCTATACCATGACATTATTTGCGTGTGACTACTAATTCCTCGATCCATTTTTTCTATACGCCCACCCTATGTGGTGATATTTGTCACATATTATACCCTAAGCAATCAGTGAGTTTTCATATTGTATCTTCTTCGGAACAGGGTAAATGGTTGCGGCGGCCAATTTATGCTTGCTAGCTCCCGCGGCACTTTATTTTGATGGCACATAGCTGCATATGACCTGAACCGGGCCAGCCTGCACCCACCGTTTGCAGCTGTTCTCTGCTATCCAACGCTCTCAAATACTGCGGCTATGCCCTGTCCACCGCCAATGCACATGGTCTCGAGACCGTATCGGCTGCCTCTGCGCTGCATTTCATTAAGCATCGTGGCGAGGATCCGGCCGCCGGTTGCACCGATTGGGTGTCCGAGAGAGATGCCCGAACCATTCACGTTGGTTCGTTCAAAATCGGATTTGGTGAATTTCCATTCCGTAGTTACGGCCAGAACCTGCGCTGCAAAAGCCTCATTGAGTTCGATGAGGTCCATGTCGGAAAGTTTGAGGTCAACTCGTGAAAGGGCCTTTTGAGTAGCCGGAACCGGACCTATTCCCATGGTCCGGGGATCCACACCCGCGCTTGCCCAAGAGATAAGCCTAGCCATGGGCGTAAGTCCCAGTTGGTGCGCCTTATCCATTGTGGTGACAATACATACCGAAGCAGCGTCGTTTTGACCGCTAGCATTGCCTGCCGTGACTGTTGATTGTGGATCGATTCCAATGCGGATTGGCCTCAGCTTGGCCAGCTGCTCCACAGTGGTGTCTGCCCTTGGGTGTTCATCAGTATCGACGACGATTGTCTCGCTGCGTGGCCGGGTGACTTCAACTGGCACCATCTCATTGTCAAAGCGGCCTTCCTTCTGGGCCCTTACGGCACGCTGGTGGGAGTTGTAAGCTAGTTCGTCTTGAGCCTCGCGGGAAATGTTGTATTCGCGCCGAAGGTTCTCGGCGGTTTCAATCATTCCTCCAGGAACCTCAAAGAAGCGTCCACCAGAGGTCACCCTGCCTCTGGCCAGGCGGTCGTGCATCATCACTCCGTCGCCTTTGACACCGTTGCGTAGTCCAAGCACATAGTGCTCGGCCTGCGACATGCTTTCCGCTCCCCCTGCCAGAACCAGGTCAGCTACGCCGGTTTGAACCTCCATGGCTGCAATGACAATAGCCTGCAGTCCTGAGCCGCATCTTCTATCCACCTGGAATCCTGGGACTGTTACCCCGAGTCCTGCATTGAGGCCGGCGATTCGGCCTAACGCCGGGGCTTCGCCATTGGAATAGCCCTGCCCAAAGATCACGTCATCAATGTCTTCAGATCTAACGCCGGTTTTTTTAACCAGCGCTGAGATGACGGCGGCTGACATGTCCTCAACACGAACCGTACTTAGCACGCCGCCAAAGCGTCCGACAGGTGTTCGTAGTGGCGAACAGATTACGGCCTCTCTCATAACCCCTCCCAATCTTGTTAGCGAGAATTCTTGTACTTGGAAATACATTAGTCCTATCAGAAATCTGAACCTTCCATCAGCACTCCAAGTCTGTAGTTTAGAAATGTAGTCCTTTTGCGGCCTGATTACCAAAACCACGCGTTCGTCACATCCGTTTGGATCTATAACAGGTGGACATTGGCGAAGAATGGCTTTGGAACCGTCCGGGTTCAAAAAAGTTGGATCGCGCTGCGCCGAAAGTAGGATTGGAATGGCTTAGGATAATTCTAAAATCATCTTGTTTGCAGATACTCATTAGCTCTTGGTTAGATATCTGATGTTTTTGCGCATGCAAAGTGCCGTGTCGCTGTGGATAATGTGCTGACTCGGGTTAATCAGGGGCCAAACTGGCATTAAGGTAGGTTGATGGCAGAGATTGTGTCATTGCAGGAGGGTATCGGCAGCCTCCTGAAAAATGGGGATACTGTAGCGCTTGAGGGCTTTACTCATCTAATTCCCATGTCCGCAGGACATGAAATCATTAGACAGAGGTTCGAAGAGTTGACGGTAGTCCGACTCACTCCGGACCTGATTTCCGACCAGCTGATCGGCTCCGGCTGTGTAAAAAAGCTCGTTTTCTCCTGGGGCGGCAATCCGGGAGTAGGCTCTCTGCATCGGTTCAGGGATGCGGTAGAACACGGATGGCCGCATCCGCTTGAAATCGACGAACATAGTCACGCCGGCTTGACAAACAGGTTCGTCGCCGGCGCATCTGGGCTCCCATTTGCGGTTATGCGCGGCTATCGGGGTACCGGACTTGACATGTTCACCGCTACGGTTGCTCCAATTACATGTCCATTCACTGGTGAAGAGCTGAGAGCGGTGGCAGCCATCAATCCGGACCTTTCCGTAATCCATGCACAGCGTGCAGACCGTAATGGAAATGTTCAGCTGTGGGGTATTACCGGGGTGCAAAAAGAAGCAGTCCTGGCGGGCCGAAAGTCGTTAGTGACGGTTGAGGAAATCGTTGAAGAACTCGATCCACGGCCTGGTGATGTTATTATTCCGACTTGGCTGATTACTGCCGTAGCGGTTTCTCCTGGGGGTTCGAGGCCGTCTTACGCGGCTGGTTACTACCAACGGGATAATGATTTTTACATTGCTTGGGACACGATAAGCCGTGACCGGGAGACATTTCTCAGTTGGATGAAAGATAATGTACTGTGACGGCGTGGCGCGGTAGGCATACCAATGAGCGTAACGTGAACGATAAAGGGTCATAATGGAATTGGCAGATACGTATACCAGTGACGAAATGATGTCAATCGCTGCTGCAAGACAACTCAGTAATAATCAGATCTGCTTTATCGGCATTGGCTTACCCTCCAAAGCAGCCAACCTAGCCAGGCGGCTGCATGCGCCCGATTTGATAATGATCTATGAGAGCGGGACTCTGGGAGCTAAGCCGACCAAGCTCCCCCTTTCGATAGGTGACGGAGAGTTGGCTGAGACGGCCGACACAATCGTATCAGTGCCTGAAATATTCAATTATTTATTGCAGCCCGGGAAAATCGATATTGGGTTTTTAGGAGCTGCCCAGATAGATAGGTACGCGAATCTCAATTCCACTGTGATTGGCGATTATAACAAGCCTTCGGTTCGTCTTCCCGGCGCGGGTGGTGCGCCCGAGATCGCCTCCTCATCGAAACGCGTCATAGTCATGCTGCGCCAATCGACAAAGTCTTTTGTAGACACGCTTCCATTTGTAACCTCGGTTGGATTCGGAGCCGGGCCTGGAGACCGTGAAAAACTTGGACTGAAAGGTGCAGGGCCTGTAATGGTCATTACCGATCTGGGTGTTTTGGAGCCTGATTCGGATACTAGAGAACTGGTTCTAACGCACATACATCCCAACATCGCAGTTGAAAAAGTAATAGAATCAACTGGCTGGAAATTGAGAATTGCAAATCAACTCAAGGTTACGGAATCGCCTACGGCATCAGAACTCGACGCTATCAGGTCACTGGTTTCAGCGGGGAAATAGCCTCATAAAAGGAAAGGATGAATCATGGCCAGCGCAACAATTCTCGCAAAGCCTCAGCAAGAAGAGGATCCCCCCTACCATCATGCGCCTTATCAAAGCACCGCTTTGCGGGGTCCCAATAAATCACCACTAATACTGAGGCCTGGAAGCACCGAACTCCACGGTGCGGTATTTGGCGAGAGCCGGATCCGCCCAAATGATGCCGATCTCACGGCACAGCATGGGGGGGAGCCACTGGGTGAAAAGATAGTAGTTTCCGGGAGGCTCCTGGATTCGAGCGGGCGGCCTATCCGGCACCAGCTTATCGAGATATGGCAGGCAAATGCATCAGGGCGTTATGCGCACGCGCTCGACGACCATCCCGCACCGCTCGATCCAAACTTCACCGGGGGCGGCAGGACGCTGACCGACAACGAGGGCCGTTATCGGTTCGTTACAATCAAGCCGGCTGCATACCCCTGGGGCAACCATCCGAATGCCTGGAGGCCTGCGCACATTCATTTTTCGCTGTTTGGCACTGTCTTTACTCAGCGTCTTATCACCCAGATGTATTTCCCTGGTGATCCTCTCATCGCCGATGATCCAATAGCTAATTCGATCCGCGACAAGAACGTTTTAGCCCGTCTCATCTCGACGTTTGATTGGGATTTGACCATTCCAGGCACAGCGCTTGGATATCGCTGGGACATAGTTTTAGGCGGTTCCAATCCAACTCCGGAGGCATAATGAATTCTCAAATTGGGCGCACCCCATCTCAAACAATCGGGCCATTTTTCAAGTTCGGAACAGAGTGGATTGCTGATGAGCACATCGTTTCCGAAGACCACGAAGGTGCCATAGTGCTTACCGGGGCTGTGTATGATGGTGCCGGAAATCCGGTTCCTGACGCAATGCTTGAGATTTGGCAAGCCGACGAAAATGGAAACTTTCCACCAGATACGCCAGAGTCCTGGACTGGGTTCGCCAGGAGACTTACGGATGCCAGCGGTGAATACAGGATCGTCACTGTCAAACCAGGAGTTGTGGCTGCCGTGTCCGGAGAGCCTCAGGCACCACATATTTCGATGGTCGTATTTGCACGCGGACTACTAAAGCCGGTCTTTACCAGGGTCTATTTTGACGACGATGCCGAAGCGAATGCCAGCGATCCCCTATTGAGCGCGCTAGAAGATGCCGAGGCGCGTTCCAGTCTGCTTGCCGGGGCGATCGGCAACAGCTCCTACAGATTCGATATCCGGCTTCAAGACTCTTCGAGGGGTCTCGAAACCCAGTTCTTTGCGTTCGACGATTAGAAAAGACCATCCGGGGGATTGAAAACATAGATGCAAGGGCCAGAGGGATTGTTCGAGCCTGTTTTTGTCACTGACGAAATTGCGCCGGTTGTCTCGTCGCAAAACTGGGTTCAGAAGATGGTCGATGTGGAATGTGCTCTTGCTGCAGCCGAGGCGCAGTACGGAGTGATTCCAGCTGAGGCTGCAAATGAGATAGCCACACTGAAATCAAATCATGGCATTGATCCAACAGAACTTGGCAGGAAGACCCGTGAGGGCGGCACCCCGGTGATTCCCCTGGTGCGGATTCTTACCGAAAAGCTTCCAGAGTCAGCCCGGCCATGGATCCATTACGGTTCTACCAGCCAGGATATCCTTGATACCGCCACGATGCTTGTGGTCAGGGAGGCAATCCCGGTGATTTACTCAGACATCGTGCAGGTCGTGTCATCGCTGACGTCTTTAACGAAGCGATACCGCAACACGCCTATGGTCGCCCGGACGCTCCAGCAGCACGCGCTGCCAACGGTCTTCGGTCTCAAGGCCGCCAATTGGCTGGGAGGAGCTATATCGGCGTCATTGCCATTGGAACAGTTCTATCATGGCGGCTTGGCATTGCAGTTTGGCGGTGCCGGAGGAACGCTAGCCGCTTTAGGCGGCAACGGAGAAGTGATTGGCAGAAGGGTTGCCTCTATTCTTGGACTTTCATTTCCGATTTTGCCATGGCAGGCGCAGAGGGTTCGAATATTTGAGCTTGGTTCGGCATTGTCTCTCATCGTCGGCGCATTGGCGAAGATATCTGGAGACATTATTCTTGGTAGCCAGGCCGAAGTTGGCGAGTTCTCTGAGTCTATAGGAACCGGCGGAGGCTCATCGGCTTTGCCGCAAAAGTCGAATCCGATTGGACCGATCGTAGTCAATGCCTGCTTCCGCAGAGTCCAGGGCTTGCTGCCGGTGCTTTATGGCTGCCTGTTGGCAGAGAACGAGCGTGGCGCTGGCGAATGGCAGGCGGAGTGGCAGACTCTCAGGGATTTGATTTCCCTCACCTCGACCAGCGCTCAGCGAAGCGCAACCAGCCTTGCCAACCTGGCAGTAGACGAAACGAGGATGTCGCATAACCTTGAGCTGAGCCGCGGAAACGTGATGTCGGAAAAAGTCCTTTTGAGACTGAGTGAAAATCTGGGACGGTCAATTGCGCACGATCTGGTTCGCGAAGCCGCTATGCGCAGCACTGCAAATCAAACCACTCTTCTTTATGAGCTGCGAAAGGAGCTGGCCTTCAGAGAAGGCTTCACCGAAGAAGAGGGGCTGGCCCTGTTTGACCCAATGACATACCTGGGTTCGGCTCAGAGTTTCATAGACGGAGCACTTGCGCAGGGGCAAGACGTTCTGCCGCGATGGCAAGAGATTGCGGATAGGAAAAATTAGAGTTGGGGACGATATGGAGCTTTTGCAGGTAAATGTAAACGGGGTCAGATTTCGAGTTCGCATTGACGGATCTGAGGGGTCTCCTTGGCTGCTCATGCTGAATTCACTGAGCACCACCTATGAAATGTGGGACGAGCAGATCCCGATTCTTACCGGGCATTTTAGGGTTATTCGATATGACCAGCGGGGGCACGGTGGCAGCGGTGCACCGCCTGGGCCGTACTCGATTGAAGAGCTTGGCAGTGATGCCCTCGGGATATTAGATGCAGTTGGCGCAGCTAGAGCATCGCTTTGCGGATTATCGCTTGGCGGAATGATTTCGATGTGGCTGGCGGCAAATGCTCCTGAACGAATTGAGAGAATGGTTATCTCATGCACGTCTGCCAACTTTGCCCCGCCTGAATTTTGGACTGATAGAGCGGCATTTGTTAGATCAAATGGTACTTCCGGACTATACGGCAGTCTTCTGGAGCGCTGGTTTACCGGGCAAATCGACGTCAGGAATCCCGGCGCCAAAGATATGATCGCCTCAATGCTCAATGCTTGCGATCCGGAAGGTTACGCTGGCGTGTGCGAGGCCTTGGCACGCGCCGATCTGCGGGCGGAACTGTCGAGCATTAGTGCGCCGACCCTTGTGATTGCCGGATCATTCGATCCGGCGACTCCTCCTGCTACGGCACTTTCCCTTTATGACGCAATCGCTGATTCATCACTCGTGGTGATTCCAGACGCATCTCACCTGGCAAATTTGGAGCAGCCCGATCTTTTTGTGGATGCCGTCATGGAACATTTGGTTGGCTCTCCAAAGACCAGGGGCATGGCGGTTCGAACCCAGGTGTTGGGAAAGGATTACGTTGCTGGCGCAAACGCCCGGAAGACTGATTTCACTGCTCCTTTTCAGGATTTCATCTCCAGGTATGCCTGGGGGGAAATCTGGACAAGACCAGGCCTGGATCGCCGCTCTAGAAGTATGATAACGCTAGCTATTCTTGTTTCTCTGGGACACCTGAACGAACTTAGTTTTCACATTCCGGCTGCTCTTAGGAATGGACTTAGTAGGGAGGAAATTGCAGAGCTGCTGATTCAGTGTGCCGTTTACGCCGGAGTGCCGGCTGCAAATTCGGCATTTTCAAAAGCCAACGAAATATTGCAGTCACTTGATTAATAAGTCTGTGGACGCGAGGGGGTTCAAACGATGAGCAATGGAGCGGCATTGGAATTTCGCGCAGAACGGGAGAAGATAGCGCTGGCATGCCGCATAATGGCCATGGAAGGAATAGTCGAAGCGACACTCGGTCATATATCCATGAGGGTTGGCAAAGATCTCATGCTTATCCGCAGCCGAGGGCCGGAAGATTCTGGCCTATTTTTTGCTACACCCGAAGAGATCTGCCTCTTCGATTTTTCCGGTAATCGAAAAGAAGCGGATCGGGGATTTGCCAAACCAGTGGAGTTGCCATTGCATGGTGAAACTCTGAGGAATCGGCCGGATGCAAATGTGGTGCTGCATGCACATCCGCCAGCGGTCCTTTTAGCGGCATTATCAGGTCTAGACCTGCTTCCGAGTTTCGGTGCTTTCAATATTCCTGCTGCTTTGCTCGCTGCGGATGGAATACCAGTTTTTCCAAGATCCGTGCTCATCTCGAGCATCGAGGTGGCACAGGATATGTTGGCATCGCTTGGTGATCATAAAGCCTGCGTGCTTAAAGGTCATGGGATCACTGTTATAGGAGAAAGTGTCGAGCAGACTCTTATACGGGCTCTGAATCTCAACACCATTGCAGGGATAGCTTTAGAGGTTGCCCAGGCTGGCGGCAGGACAGAGGCGGTGCCCGAGGAGGATCTGGCCGCGCTTCCGGACCTTGGCAGTAA
Source organism: Actinomycetota bacterium (assembly GCA_004298555.1). Lineage (GTDB taxonomy): Bacteria > Actinomycetota > Acidimicrobiia > Acidimicrobiales > Acidimicrobiaceae > SCQM01. The sequence continues at coordinate 15,587 of SCQM01000201.1, forward strand.
TTTCAACGACGTAGGCGGATGGCGGTATTACCTGGCGAAATTGCGCCGGGCCGGCTTTGACAAGTGGTAGAAGCCACTGTCGCCCTATCTATTCACCGACGGTCGTTACAAAAGACGAATGTTAGCTTAGAAAGGCATACCTGATGAGTTCTGACAGGGCGGATTTGGAATTTTATGATGAGCGGAGCCGTATTGCTATCGCCTGCCGCATAATGGCCATGGAAGGCATCGTCGAGGGGACGCTGGGTCATATTTCTATGAGGGTCGGTGAGAATTTGATGCTGATCCGCAGCCGAGGGCCTGAGGATTGCGGGCTCTTTTTTGCGACACCCGAAGAGATCTGTCTTTTCGATTTCTCCGGCAATCCCAGGGAACCCGACAGGGGGTTTGCAAAGCCAGTCGAGCTACCGTTGCATGGCGAGACATTGCGAAACAGGTCCGATGCAAATGTGGTGGTTCATGCCCACCCACCGGCAGTGTTGGCTGCCACGCTGGCCAACCTCGATCTTGTGCCAGCCTTCGGATCGTTCAATATACCTGCTAACCAGCTTGCATTTGAGGGCATACCGGTCTATCCCCGATCGATATTGATCTCCACCAAGGAGATCGCAGATGACATGCTCGCCACCATGGGTGACCACAGGGCCTGCGTACTGAAAGGCCACGGGATTACTGTTGTCGGTCATTCCCTTGAGTCCGCCCTGCTCAGCGCTCTCAATGTCAATACTTTGGCTCAGGTAGCCTTGGAGATAGCTAAAACCGGCTCAAGGGCCGTGCCAATTCCCGAGGAAGATCAGGCAATGGTGCCGAAGGTGAGCAAATTTAGCCCTGACGCAGGATGGAAGTTTTACCAGGCGAAGCTTCGCCGTTATGGCTTCGACAAGTAGTGGAAAGGGGCGCCTTGAATTAGCTTTGCGGTTTTTGTGAGTTACGCGAAGCCCGTTTTAACACATCCCTCGCGGCGAGGACAGGCAATCCCAGAACTCCGCCGACGAGGAAGAGGGCTCCGGTCATTCCCAATGGGCCGAGAAGCACGGCGGTAAAGAAAGGTGCGATCAGCAGTGCCCCAGCTCGAAAGCTTCCCGCGATTGCAATAGCATCGGGCTTACGCTGCGAAGAAACCCCGTTTGCCGCCAGGACAGGCCCAAGCGTCTGCAAAAGCCCGGCGCCGATTCCTCCTATGGCCAATAGGAACACAGTTATAATCACAGACCGTGCAGTAAAACCGACCAGGGCTGTGCCTGCTGCTGCACCTATCACTCCGAACGCGAAGACCTTCACCGGTGACCGCCTATTCAGGAATCCCATTATCCCTGAACCGGCGACACTTGCGGAATTTGCGATTGCGACCATGACGCCAACTAAGAAGTAGCTCTCACCAACCGACTTCAGCACAACTGGAATATAAGAGTTCAATATCCCCCGCCAGGATCCTGCAGTGAGGCCAGCCCACGATCCAAGTCTTACTTCGCGCTGTTTCCAAATGTCTCGGCCCAGTTTGGGGCCCTCCTTGGAGAAAGGGGGCTCTTTGATCAGCGTCATTGCCGGAATCGATGCAAGGACCGCAATAAATCCAGCGATGTAAAATGCCGTCGAGAGTGAGTAGCGGGCTATGTATCCTGCCAGAAGAGGTCCGATGAGGAGGCCGGCACTGGAGAGAAAGTTCACCGCAGCCATTCGGCCAACTGAGGGTCCATCCTGGCGAACCACGTGGGTGGAAGCAGCTGTCCAAAAAACCCCCCGAGCCAACCCTTGTATCAATTCAGATATTACGAAGACAACCACAAAAGCTGACCACGCCACCAGAAATCCCGAGACTGCCATTCCAATACAGGCGCATGCCACCAGCAGCTTGTCGCTGACATAGCGCATTGCCTTTGCAGATGTCATTCTTGCCACCAGCTGTGTTAC
>SCQM01000202.1 GCA_004298555.1 Actinomycetota bacterium
GCCTGTTCCAACAGAGTAGGTTCAGGGCTGTTTCCGATACCGTTTTCAGTGCTAGACATGTCATACCTACCTTTTGGGGCCACCCGAAAAATACTTATATTTCCGCAGGCGGCTAAACCAACACCACTAAATCATCCCTATGAATCAGAATACTGGAAGAGCCTTGGGCACCTGAAATATTCGGCTTCAAAGCCAGGGGCAGATCCTCCGCTGAAACCCTCGCTAGCCCTTTGGCAATCACATTCCCTGCCAAATCGCAAATCTCCACAGGATCGTCTTCCAGAAAAGACCCCTCGAAGGAATGCACACCCACGCTCAGCAGCGATTTCGAATGCTCGACTATCGCACTCCGCGCACCGTTGTCAACGTAAACCCTCCCAACAGCTGGATTCGCAAATGCGATCCAAAGTTTGCGTGCACTCAGCCGAATTTGCCTTTTGCTGATATATGTCCCGAGCCCCGGTTTCCTGTCGCAGGCCTCCACCAGCACCGATTCCCGCGTTGCGCTGGCAATCAGCACGTCAACCCCGGACCATGATGCGATCGATGCCGCCTGCAGCTTCGAAGCCATTCCTCCTGATCCCCGCTCCGTTCCGGGTCCGCCAGCTGCTTCTTTGAGAACCTCAGAAAACTCGTCAATCTCCTCAACCAGCGAGGCAGCGGCATCTAATCGGGGATCGGAGGTATAGACGCCAATCTGATCGGTCAACAAGACAAGCAGGTCTGCGGAAATCAGGTTTGCCACCAAGGCTGCGATACGGTCATTGTCGCCAAAACGGATCTCGTCGTCTGCAACCGCGTCATTTTCATTGACTACAGGGATCACATTAAACCCCAGGAGGGTTTCCAAAGTTTCCCTAGCGTGAAGGTACTGTTGCCGATTGATGAAATCCAGAGGTGTCAATAATACCTGACCGGCAATCAGTCCGTATTCACCCAGCGCCCTGTTGTATGCATCCATTAAACGTGACTGTCCAACGGCCGATATCGCCTGAAGAATGCTAAGGTCCGACGGTCTCTTATCGATGATCCCCAGAGTGTGAAGTCCAGCCGCAATTGCCCCCGAACTAACGATAACGGGAGCGTGGCCGCTAAGTCTTATTGCGGCGATTTGCGATGCTATTGATAGAAGGGTGTCGTGGGAAATGGCACCGTCAGCGCCGGTCACAGAGGAGGACCCAAGCTTCACTACAATCCGCAACCCAAACCTCCTACATGCTCTCCTGATAGTCGAAGCTGAAGCCGGCGATCCTGACCTCGTCGCCTTCGCGCACACCGCTGCGCTTTAGGGCCCGGTCGACTCCCAGTTTCTTCAAACGTGTTTGAATATAGTCGATAGCCTCTGGAGTTGTGATATTGGAGATCGCAACTGTGCGCTCGACAGCCCTTCCCTTGACTCTGAAGGCGCCGTCAGGATCTCTAACTACCTGGAAATTCTGCGGTATAGGCCGGTGTATGACAATTTCGTCTTCGTCGACTTCTTGCACCTTGCGGCCTGCCCTTACCATCGACTCCAATTCGCTGACCAACCTATTGACCCCTTGTCCCGTTGCTGAAGATATCGCCATGGCAGCGGTGCCTCTGCTCAACAACTCGTCAATTTCTCTTTGATCAGCACTATCCATCTTGGAAATCACAGTCAACCTGGGCCTATCTAGCAGATCCGCCATGTAGGTACCAAGTTCCTTCATCAGTACCCTTGACTGCTCTTCGGGCGCCAACGGAGCATTTGGAGAAGGATCAATGAGTATAAGCAGCGCTTTCGCCCGCTCAATGTGTTTGAGAAACTCATGTCCGAGCCCCTTCCCCTCGCTAGCACCCTCGATGAGGCCGGGAATATCGGCAACAATGAACTCTGAAAAATCCTGTCTGTCGCCAATCTGGACTACACCCAGGTTCGGCACCAATGTGGTGAATGGGTAATCGGCTATCTTGGGTTTTGCTGCAGAAATGACAGAAATCAGCGTGGACTTTCCCACATTTGGAAATCCGATTATCGCGACATCTGCTGCGAGCTTAAGCTCCAGGTCGTACCAAAACTCTTCCCCGACCTCGCCCTGTTCGGCGAAGCTTGGAGCTCTTTTGGAATTGGACAAGAAACGGGTGTTTCCACGGCCCCCCTGCCCGCCCTTCGCCGCAAGCCATTTCTTGCCTTCAACATCAAGATCGGCAATCACTTCCGAATTTAGGTCTTTTACCACAGTGCCCACAGGAACCTCAACCACTATGCTTTTCCCGGTTATCCCATGCTTTTTCTTGCCTGCCCCATGCGAGCCGTTCTCAGCTGCTCTGTGAGGAAAGTCACGAAACCGCAAAAGCGAGCTTACGTTTGTCGAGGCCTGCAGCCATATGTCTCCCCCATTTCCACCGTCGCCTCCGTCAGGGCCGCCTTTGTCCACATGAGCCTCACGTCGAAATGAGACTGAGCCGGCACCGCCGTTGCCAGCCTTGACATGAATTTGCGCACTGTCTACAAAACTTGACATACAACCTCAAAGTCAAAAGACCTCGGTAGTTCTGCAGCGCAGATATTCCGAGGCCTATTTGGTATCTGATCTAGAAATGTAGCTATAAATATATATTTTAGCTAGAACCTTCAGCGAGGACGTTAACCACTCGACGGCCACGATGGTCGCCGAACTTCACTTTTCCCTCCGAAGTGGCGAAAAGAGTATCATCGCCGCCCTTACCTACATTGATGCCGGGATGAAATTTCGTGCCGCGCTGACGAACTATGATTGCACCAGCCTTGACCGTCGTACCATCAAAAATCTTTACACCCAGTCGCTGGGCCTGCGAATCGCGACCGTTTCTGGTAGAGCCGCCACCCTTAGTCTTTGACATTTAAACTCTCCTTGGAGTTTCATCTGAAATCCGTGCCATAGTGGCCAGCAAAAGAATTGAAACTACCTACCTGCTTATTTCAGTAATTTCGACTACCGAGTACTTTTGCCTGTGTCCCCACTTTCGGCGATATCTTGCCTTTGATTTGTATTTGAACCCGACAACTTTTGGTCCCTTGGACAAACCAAGAACTTTACCAGTCACCGACGCTGCATCGAGTTCGGAACCTTCGGCCAGCACATTGTCGCCGTCCACGATGAGAATCGGCTTGAAAACGACATCGCTTCCTTCCTCGGCGTTCAACAATTCAACGTTGAGGACCTGACCCTGTGAAACCTTTTCCTGCTTGCCACCTGTTTTGATCACCGCATACATAGGTGTAACAGTGTACCCGCACTAGAGAAGAGATGGGTCAAAAATAAGCCCTCTTCCTTCGCAAGTTGGACAAACTGTGGAAAAAGACTCTACAAGTCCCTCGGAAACCCTCTGCCGGGTCATCTCAACCAAGCCAAGTTCGGACATGTCGAACACCTGGGTCTTGGTCTTATCTCTGGCAAGAGCATCTCGGAAAACGCGCATTACATCTTCTTGATTGGCTTTGATCATCATGTCTATCAGGTCTATGACTATAATTCCACCGATGTCGCGAAGCCTCAGCTGGCGAGCGATCTCTTCCACTGCCTCGAGATTGTTCCTATGGATTGTCTCCTCGAGAGAATGCGAACCAACATTTTTGCCAGTATTCACGTCGATAACTGTCAGAGCTTCCGCCCTGTCAATTATCAAAGAACCCCCAGAAGGCAGCCACACTTTTCTCCCAAGGGCTTTGTGAAGCTGCTCGTGAACATGGAACTGCTCGAAAAGGGGTAGCGCTCGGCGCTCCTTGTCATAGAACTCAACCCGGTCAGCCAGTTCCGGCGATATCGACGACACGTACATGGAGACCTCTTCATAAAGGTCCTTGTCGTCAATGATTACTCCCCGGTAGTTCCGGTTGAACTCTTCTCGAATCACCCTCACGGCCACCTGTGGCTCCTGATAGAGCAAAGCTGGAGCGTGAGCAACTCTGGCCCTCTCTTCGATTCTTTCCCACATCCCGATAAGATGGTCCGTGTCGCGTCGTAATTCATCCGCAGTGGCGCCGTCTGCAGCCGTGCGGACGATCAGACCAAACCCTGAAGGCTTGATGTCATCGAGTATGCGCCTCAGCCTCTTGCGCTCATCTTCAGGCAGTCGCTTTGAGATTCCATAGCTGTCTGAATTAGGTATCAATACCAGAAATCTTCCTGGCAGCGACACCTCCTGGGTAAGCCTGGCTCCCTTTGTCCCAATCGGATTCTTTGTGACCTGGCACACTACGGTCTGCTTTGGGCGAAGAAGCTGCTCAATCCTCACTGATCTTTGATCGGCATCGAGCAAATCTTCACGCTCATACCTGACATCACCACGGTACAAAACGGCATTCTTTGGAGTACCTATATCTACAAATGCCGCTTCCATTCCCGGAAGGACATTCGTTACCCTGCCAAGGTAGATATTTCCGTCGATAGCATTAGGGTCCGTGTCGGACTTTGACACGTAATGCTCTATCAGGGTCCTGCCCTCTAGAATTGCGATTTGTGTCACGCCGTTTTGAACATGGACACACATCAGGTATCTCCCTACGGGCCGGCCATTTCTCTGTCGGCCAAACCTTTGGTGCGAACGCCGCGGAGACCTGGTGTCCACGCCTGCAAGCTCAGATAAGAATTCGTCGGTACGATACTGGACAGGTCCTTTGGAAAGTATCTCTTCGCGCTCCTTGGTGCCAAGGATCCCCAACCGCTTCTTCTTCTCGGGAGCAGCGCTAACTTCCTTCTTCCCCTGTGTAGCTCCACTTAACGATGAGCGCAGACGATCTATGTAGCCGGGAGCCGCTGATGGTATCTCGCTCGCGGTCTGTTCCGCAACGACATTTTCCTGCTGCTCTTTTTCCTTTGACGCGGCCGGCCTGTATGAACGCCTGGGCGAACGGCTCTTTCTTGAAGGCGGAGCCCCGCCATCAGAAGGCCCTGCAACGTTTAATGTAACTTCTTTTTCAGAATTTCCCTGGCCAGCCTGACCGTCAGCCCTTCGGTTAGGCCCACTGTGGCGCCGCCTTCTTTGGCTCGAGTTGCCGGAACTTCTCCCCTGGTCCTCGGATGAACCCTGAGTTGACCTCGTAGCATCGTACGAGGGATTCTTGTCTGCCATACGGCATCACCCTTCTAAATCTTGATTTGTCGGCAGCACGCTCGGGAAAAGATTCTCTACAACCAGAACTGAAGCATTTATCCCCGCTGTAAGTAAATGGCGCGCTTGCCAATGCAGATACCGAGCCAGCATTTGGCTCATTAGATCCTTCTGATGCTGTACTTGGCTCATCCGCGCGGTCAGGTAGGTTTACCTCGCGGCCATATGTGTATGTCGCAAGTAATACCACGCCAAAGAAATAACCGAAATCATGCCAACTTAACAGCATCTGCAGTCCAGTTTAGCCGCTATTCGGTCTAGGTGCCTGCCTTAGCAGGGCAACGGCGCCAACAAAGGAAATATATTTCATAAACCCGGGTATCCGGCGACTGCATAAAATCGTGGAAATACCTTGATTCGAAGACTCATCCAGCAGCAGTTGTTGGAGATGCGGTAGCCGACACTCCGAGATTCGTTGAACTCCCGGCACCCGGTGCCAGATGCGCAGGACCAAACGTACTTGAAGCAATCGGGTGCTTCACCAGGTAGTCAAAGATGGTCCTAACTACTGGTGCCGCAGCACTAGCGCCGTAGCCACCGTTTTTGATCACCGCTACAACCACATACTGCGACTTTGGCACCGGCCCAAATCCCACAAACCAGGAGTTTGGCTCTTTACCGGTAATCGAAGCGGTGCCGGTTTTACCAGCCAGGGGAAACTCGCTGAACGGAAAGTTTGCAAAAGCGCCGCTGGCTGTTCCGCTCGGACTCTCAACAGCTCCTTCAAAACCGCTTAGCATAGCCGCCCTGTCAGCAGGAGAGAGGTTTACATGCCCTTCGACAATCGGACTGAATTTCTTGACGAGCTTTCCCGACTGGCTGACGATACCGCTGGCAATTTCCGGCTGATAGCGGGTTCCCCCGTTGGCAAAAGTCGAATACGCGTTTGCCATCTGAAGCGGAGTTATCGAAGTTTCACCCTGTCCGAACGCCATTTCAAGCTGGTCTGCGGTGTACCAGGTATCGTAGGGATATGCCGAGGGGTATTCTTTGTGCAGAAGGGCCCGGGTCGCAGGAGAATCAACCAGCCCTGGCACTTCGCCTGGAAGATTGATCCCGGTAAGTTCGCCCCACCCGTATGCGTTGGCAGCTTGCTGAATAGGATTCTGACCATACTTGTTCTGATTGGCATAGAACATATATCCGAGATTGTAGAAAAACACATCGTCAGAAGCGGACAGCGCCTTGGTTACGTTGATCAGGCCTAAATGTTCAAAACCTGAGTTGTGGAAGGAACACATGCCGGAGGTACAATTGGGAATCTTAAATAATCCGGTGTCGTAATAGTAATAGCTGGGGCTAATCAGCCCCGACTGCAGCGCAGCGGTCGCAGTGGCGAGCTTGAACGTCGATCCGGGAGTGTACTCGCCGGCAATTGCACGGTTGATCAGTGGATAATTCGAGCTTGAGGAAGTAAGAGTCTTGTACTCAGAGGAGGCAATTCCTCCCACCCAGACACTTGGATTGTAGGTGGGGTACGAAGACATTGCCAGAATCTGACCATTGTTTGGATCCTCCACGACTACTGCACCAGTCAGCTGGGGGTAATAGAGGTGAAAGTATGGATCATATTTACCCGATAGCTTCTTTATCTCCGTAGCCAGCGCATTGTCGGCAACCTGCTGAAGATTAAGATCGAGCGACAGCTCAAGATTATCCCCTGGGACCGGAGCGGTCTGACTCAGTGTTCCCACAACCTGCCCAAACGCATTGACCTCCAGATTAGATACCCCTGGCTTTCCCCTCAAGAACTGTTCGAAACTCAACTCAACACCGGATTTCCCTATGGCATCACCGGGAAGGTACCCCTTTTTAGAAAGAGTTTTAAGATCAGACTGAGAAACTTGACCGACATAGCCCAGCACCTGTGCGGCAGTGGTCCCTTCCGGGTAAACGCGTTGGGCGGTCAGCTGGTACGATACCCCGGGGAATTCAGACTGATGCTCCGATATATAGATAATCTTATCCTTTGAAACCCCTTGCTGGATTGGAACAGGTTCATAGGGTGAGTACACGAGGTTCGACAGGGAACTTTTGATGGAACTGACTGATATACCCAGCAGCTTGGCAATTTTTGGTATGACTGAAGGATGCTGCAAGGCAACCTGTGGAGACAGTGTAACGGACTCAATGACCTTGTTGCCGACAAGAAGATTCCCGTTCCTGTCGGTGATCAAACCCCGCGGAGGAGCATCAACGACCTGGCGAACCTGGTTTGCGACCGCCTCAGCTTTGTAAGTGGAACTCTGCAGAACTTGCAAAGCATAAAGCCGTGCAAACATGGCTGAGAAAATAGCAGCTACGGCAAAACCAATAACCCTGACCCGGACCTTGTCATTTCGACCCCTTGAAACCTCTCTTTTCAATCTGCGCTTTGCCAACTAAACTCCTCGCAAATAGCGCTGGCTACCCCAACAACTCTAACGTCTGATCACTGGCGGCCGAGAGCTCAATTCCTTCGATACAAAGGCCCATTTCGCGAGAGGCACCATGATCACCGAAAGTACCGCGTTTGTGATCGCAACCACGAGAACCACCTTGATTAAATGTATTTGAAGCAGCTGTCCAAATCCAAGCAGCCTCGATGCTATTTCATAGCCGACCACACCAAATGCGCTCAGCAGCGAAGCTAAGGCCGCATTGATTGTCCATGGGCCGATTAGCGAGCCTTTCTCAGTTTGACCTGCAATGTATCCAATCAGGCTGTAAACGAGTGCCGAAAGCCCAAGGGGGGTGAGCAGGAATCCGTCTGTCGTCAGCCCGACGATAAATCCCACAATCGCCCCGGTTTCTCTGCCGTCGCTAAAGCCGGCACAAATCACCAAAAGCAGCGGAAGATCAAGGTGAACCCCGAAAAACTGTACCCCATCAAGAATTGAATGCTGTAAAACCACCACAGTCAGAATAAGCAGCACCGAACGGATTACTCGCAGCCTCATCATCCGCCCCCGCTTGGAAGCCAATCCAATACCTTTACATACTGCAAATGTGCCAGATCGACCATTGGGCTTATAGACACCTGTTCCTGCAAAGCTCCGGGAGCTGATGAATACTTTGAAACTTTCCCAATCGGAATATTCGGAGGATAAATGCCGCCCTGCACTCCAGAGGTATATACCGGATCGCCCACATAGAGTGGGGTCCCCGGGTCAACAAGATCAACCTTGATCGAGCTATAGGATCCTGTTCCAACTGCGAGTCCCACTTGCGTCGAAGATCCCAGCACAACACCAACTGATGACGACGGATCAGAAATTAGGAGGACGGTGGAATTAGAGTGCGTGACCGATACGACCCTTCCTATAAGCCCCAGGGCAGCCACTACTGGCTCGCCAACCTTGACCCCTTGCGAGGATCCCTTATCGATATTCAGAGTCATTTGCGAATTCGAGGGTGAGTAGTCATCCACGATGGCGCTGATGGATTTCAAGCCCTGCGCAAATGGAATATTCGCCAGCGCTGTCAGATCCTGAACCTGATTTTCAAGTCGATCCGACATGGACGCTTTGAT
>SCQM01000203.1 GCA_004298555.1 Actinomycetota bacterium
TGATTTCCGACATGCTCTCGCTGGCAGGGTTTGTAAGCGCAACAATCGAGTCATATTTGCACCGAAAACCCTGTCGGATTGAGAAGGTATACGGAAACCGCGTAGAAGGGGTTTTACACACATGCTGATTGGCTATATGAGAGTCTCCACCACAGACAAGCAGAGCACGGATCTTCAAAGGGATGCATTGATCAACGCTGGAGTTGACCCGAGGCATCTTTTCGAGGATAAAGCCTCAGGCGCAAGAGATGACCGACCTGGACTAAGAGCTGCACTCAATTTCCTGACAGAAGGTGACGTGTTGGTGGTTTGGAAACTCGATCGGCTGGGAAGATCACTTTTCCACCTCATGGAAGTCATCGACTCTCTAAAGGATAAAGGCGTAGCTTTTCGGTCTCTTACAGAGGGGATGGATACCACGACACCATCGGGAGAGCTCTTGTTCCACGTCTTTGGAGCTCTGGCGCAGTTCGAGAGAGCTCTCATCTCTGAACGAGTGACCGCTGGACTTGAAGCTGCGAGGAACAGAGGGAGGATAGGCGGAAGACCCAGAGCGATCAGTTCTGAGAAGCTTACAGCGATCTTGGAAGCTGTTGATTCCGGGATGTCTAAGGCTGCAATCTGTCGAACTTTTGGTGTGAAGCGAACGACGTTGATCGAAACGCTCTCGAGACTGGGGAGATGAATTCGTTCCTCAAGATTTTGGGGCGAAAGACAGTCAATAATGTGACGCCGCGTCACTTTTTGGGGGATTGCCGAAAGAAATGACCCTGGTAGCCATCCATCATGATGTTCGAGTCACTTGTGGTGACGTTCGCACGCAACCTCGGCGATCTCCTTGTATTGTCCAGGAGGTTGACGGCCCAAGTAGTTCGGCTCGACACTTTGATCACGGGCACTTGTCATTCACCGGCCAAGATGCGCCGATGGCGAATCTGATGCTGTGTGTGATGGGGGCCTACGCAGAGTTCGAGTGGGCACTTATCCGTGAGCGCCAACTTGAAGGTATCGAGCTTGCCAAGTGGCGAAGCGTCTGCGGCGGGTGTCGAATCAGCCTTAGCAACAATGGAGTTCCCAAGTAAACCGGTGTCCAAGAAGCCAAGGGATTCAGACTCTCGGACGAAAGACAGTTAAAAAGGTGACGCCGCGTCACATTTCAAGAAATTCTGGGAGGCACAAGCCCTGGTTGTTGTGCATCACTATGTTTGGGTCAGACCTAACCGACAGATTCTCACCTATGCGGTTTGCCAGTCCGATGCGGAAGTGTTCGAGCCACTTCTCGTCGTTCTTACGGCGTGATGTCTCTGCTCCTCTGGTTCGTCAGTTCCCTGCATTCGCTCAAGATAATTTGTAATATTCCATAGATGTGCTATCTATCACCACGCTCTGGTGTAAGATTTCCCAATATGGTTGCTATTTGTGACTATTTTTTCGTTCCCCACCTCCGTGACAGCCTATGGAACAAATATTCCATAGATAAGCTATCTATTTATGCCACCTTCGTGTAGCATCACTTCCCTAGGCAATTGCATAGCTGATCTATAGTGGCATTTTGGTAGGGGGATTATGGGATATTTGTCGATTTCCGAGATCTAGCAGTCCGCTTAGAGAACTTTGTTTCTCTTGTTAGTTTTCCGACTGGTGTTTACTCACCTTTCAGCTGAAACATTTTCTTGGGGATTAAACACTTCTAGCTGTTTTTGGGCTTTATCCTCGGTCGGGTTTACTGGTCCATTGTCAAAAGTGCTTGGACCGAGAGATCAATTATTGGGTTGCAATACTTCTATTAAGGATGGGGAAATGAAATTTAATAGGAAAAGGCCTACGGCAGTTATGGGGGGCCTTACAGTTCTTTCACTTTTGGTCACTGCATGTGGGAGCTCGAGCAGTTCTGCCTCTGCTGCAGCTTCGAGTGCAACTGCACCAAAGACAACCGCGGTAGCCACTGCTTCTTCTGCCGCGGGTCAGGTTTCACAGGCAAAGGCTGAAATTGCGAAGTACATGGCGATGCCAACATTTACCGCTCCTGGCCCTTCAATCGATGCTTCAAAGCTGCGTGGCAAAACGATTCTGGTTGTAGAACATGACACAGTCTCTGACACAGTTGTTGGGATAGCCCAGGCGATCCAAAATGCCGGTCAACTCCTGGGCATAACTGTCGATATTTTCAATGGTCAGGGCATTATAAGCACCATTGAACAGGGTATCCAGCAGGGTATAGACCAAAAAGTTGGAGCCATCCTCATAATCGGGGTAGCCCCTTCAGCGGTACCTTCTTCGGTAGCTGCAGTACATGCGGCAAACATACCTCTTATCGGCGTTGATGATTCAGCTCTTGACACTTCCCAGCCAGGCCAGGGTCTTGGACAGGACTTTTTTGGAGCTGCTGGTGCTAACTTCGAGACGTTTGGGAGACTCTCTGCAGACGCGGCAATCGTTAACTCCAATGGAAAACCCGTCAATGCCGCAATCTTTACAATTAACAATCCAGTCTCTGTGGCTTTTGTCAATGGGGTGAAATCGGTTCTCAGCGGCTGTTCATTCTGCACACTTGTCAGTACACAGGACATTGAGCCTCAGTACTGGACTACGAAACTGGGACCTGCAACATCATCGCTGATAGTAGCCCATCCAGACCTGAACTACATCTTTCCAATGGCTGACACCCTCGGTCTCTTTGTGGTGGCAGGTGTAAACCAGGCAGGGGCCAGCGGTAAAGTCTTTGTCGCCAGCGGTGACGGATCGAGCTCAGGAACTTTGGGACTGGTACAGCAAGGACCAATTTTCATCGCCGACCCTGGAGCTTCAACTCCATGGATGGGATGGGAGGCAATGGATCAGGCACTACGTGCAATGAGTGGAATGCAGCCCGGCAATCCGTCAGTTCCGATCCGTTATCTCGATAAGTCGAACCTTGCTGGAGCCAATTTGAAGGATCTGACCAACATATACGGTGATGCCTATGTTGCGGGCTACAAGAAACTGTGGGGACTTGGCTAAATAGAAATACACAGGGCACCTCGGCAGCCACAGGGCAAAATTACGGCTGCCGAGGCCAGTCGTCCTGCACCGCGAATATTGCAAGACGGGCGTGGCAACAGTCCCTCTGGTGTTTTCGGGAGTGAAGAACGTCCTGGAAAGATTGGTTCTCTAAAGCTACCTAGTTGCCGAGGCAAGACATTTGCAAGCCACCTTGAGCCAAGACTAATTCTTTGCGAAGAAGGGTTCGCAGAAAATAGAAGTGTGAAGGGGAGTTGATCGTAAGTGGTCTCATTAAATAAGAACAGTACCGAGGAACTCAAAGACCTCGCACGGAGTTCAATGACTAGTCAGGGTAGGCGCACCAAAAATAAGCCTGCTGAAAAACTTCCGGGAGACCGTAATTCGAGGCATGCGACAGCAAAGGAATTTTTCCGCAATTATACGGTCGTTTTAGCGCTGGTGACTGTGACAATATTCTTTGCTATTTCCAAAAGCAGTACCTTTTTGGCCTTAGGTAATTTCCAGTCAATACTTACCGGCCAGGCTGTGCTCTTTGTCCTTGCTCTGACGCTCACAGTCGCTCTTGGGGCTGGTGAAATCGATCTTTCAATTGGGGGAGGGCTGGGATTTACCAGTGTACTGATTGCTTATTTGACTTCGGTAAGAGGCATCTCGATCCCACTCTCACTTCTGATCTCCCTTTTGGCAATGTTTGTTGTAGCCGCTATAAACGGCTTCTTAATCGTCAGAATTGGTGTAAACGGCCTGATCACCACTCTCGCGATGGGAACAGTTCTAGACGGACTTTCTCAGGCAATTTCAAACTCATCTACAATTGGAAACATTCCGCATCGGATCCTGCTGATAATGCAAGAGCGATTTCTGGGAGTGGGATTACCGTTTTGGTATGCAGCGGCGATCGGCATCGTAATTTGGTACGTTCTGCATCACATGCAGAGCGGCCGGTATCTTTATTTTACCGGCGAGGGGCGGGAAGCGGCCCGACTTGCTGGCATCAAAGTAAATCGAATCCGAATTACTTCCCTCTTCGTCTCAGCAACTGGTGCCTGGTTTGCCGGGTTAGTTCTGTTGGGCCAAACCGGTGCCGCACAGTCTGGCACCGGTGACCCTTATCTTCTCCCGGCTTATGCAGCCACATTTCTTGGCGCTGCCACCATCAAGCCCGGACGTTTTAACCCGATCGGAACCTTTGTAGCAGTTTTGCTGTTGGCTGTTGGCACCACAGGTCTTCAGTTGTTTGGCGTTGCCGACTGGGTCACGAATGTTTTCGATGGGGCCATTCTTATCGTTGCAATCGGTCTTGCCACTCTTGTGGGGAAATAGTTAACTTGCCAAGAATTTGGAGGAGTTTTTGGTGATCTCTGTCATCGAAGTAAGGAAGGGATTTTTAGATTTGGGGGTCCAACGATTACAAACCAGGCATTAACCGTTGAGGGGGTAACGAAGTCCTTCGGAGGCACCACAGCTCTTCAAGGCGTTTCGTTACAGGTCCAGTTGGGTGAAGTCCATGCTTTGCTTGGACATAACGGTTCAGGAAAGTCGACATTAATAAAGATTGTCTCTGGTTACCACCGTCCTGACTGCGGAAAAATCCGTGTAAATGGTCATGAGATTTGTTATCCCACGAATGCGCTGTCGCTCAAGGATTATGGAGTGGGTTTTATGCAGCAAGATATCGGTTTGGTGCCAACACTGTCGGTTCTTGAGAACCTCAGGATTGGGCTTTTGCAAACCGGTGTATTAGGCCACATCTGCTGGCGCAAAGAGCGGGAAAAGGTCTCTGATCTTCTGTCCTCGTTTGGCTTGAACCTGAGTCCGGACTGGCCAGTGTCTAGACTCTCGGCATCGGAAAGGTCGATAGTCGGTGTGGTTCGCGCGTTTCAGAACATTTCTGGCGGAGATGCATCGGAGGCAAATGGCGGTCTTGTGATTTTAGATGAGCCTACTGCTTCTCTTCCTGAGGCAGAGAAAACGCGCCTTTTCGACGTGATCAAGAACGTTGCATCGCGGGGAGTTGGGGTTCTACTTGTCACCCACCATTTGGAAGAAGCGGTGGAATTTGCTGATCATGTTTCGGTGCTCAGAGACGGAAGATTGGTGGCCAGCGGTCCGATCCAAGGCCATAGCTATGACACACTTGCAGAACTGGTAGTAGGTCACGCCGTAGAAAAATTTATCGAAAGAACCAGAAAACCTAATTTAAACAATGATGTAGAAGCTCTGAACGTAAGCGACCTCGCTGGAAACGTGCTCAATGGTGTCTCATTTTCGGTTAACAAAGGTGAAATAGTGGGACTTTCAGGCCTGATGGGAGCCGGCCATGAAGAGATCCCCTTTCTCGTATACGGTGCCCAAAAGGCCAGAAGAGGAACGGTATCTGTGTGCGGGACTGCTTTTCGACCGGATCCGATCAATGCACGCAGGCTTGGCATGGCTTTGATTTCCGGTGACCGCATCCGCGCTGGCGGTGTTTTGACCGCATCAATTGCCGAAAATGTAACTCTCCCGGTACTTGCAACCCTCACCGGGAAATTCCGGTGGCTTCGTGTCGGGCAAGAGAAGTCGCTGGTCCAGTCACTACTAAAAAGATTGAAAGTCAGGATTGCATCACACCACCTACCGTTTTCTGTGCTAAGTGGCGGAAGCCAGCAGAAAGTGCTGGTGGGCAGATGGATTGGCAGCGGCCCGGAGATTTTACTGCTGCAGCAGCCAACCGCCGGAGTCGATATTGGTGCGAGCCAGGAGATCATTGCGATGCTCCGGGAGTTTGCAGATTCCGGGGGTACCGTCTTGTTCTCTTCCGAGCAGTATGAGGACGTCGCCAACCTCAGTGACCGTGTTTTAGTGTTACGTGACGGGAAAATAGTGTGCGAGCTTCAAGGAGACAGCGTCGTTGCGGAACGAATTGTCTCCTCCTGCCACGGGAAAACCGATACCAGGCAGGGTGAAGTCTGTGCCTGAGCTTTCTAAATCCGGCCTGGGCTCAATTGACTGGTTCGAAGACCTGATCGTCGTTGAGGCCACAATCGGCCTTTCAGCTCCCTTGACCGGCCGCGTGTTCGCCGAATTAGGTGCGGAGGTTATCAAGGTGGAATCCGAACACAAGCTGGATGTTAACCGCAACCGTTTACCACGTGAATCCGATCCGCCGGATTTCCCAAATCGGGAGAGCTTCAGTCTGTTGCATGAAGGCAACTCAAGCAAGAAAAGTGTCCGACTGAATCTGAAGTCCGAGGTAGGGCTGGAGTTGTTCGTTCGACTATTGAAGCATGCGGACGTGTTTATTCAAAACTTCGTGCCAGGCTGGTTGGAGAGGCTTGGGCTCTCGATTGAAGCACTGATGAAGGCCAATCCAGACCTCATAGTGCTGTCGGCAGCCGGTTATGGGCAGGAGGGCCCGCTAAGAACACAGCGCTCATATGCTCCCGTGATGACTTCGCTTGCAGGATTCGACGGTCTCGTAGGATACAGCGATGGCAACGTTGTGGGAACCATGGCTCTGGCTCTCGCCGATCTTCATAGCGCATATTACGGTGCCTATTTGGTAATGGCGGCACTCAGCGGACTCCCTGAAGACCGTCGTGGATGTCACATTGACTTATCTCAGATTGAGGCCACAACCACCCTGGTCGGTGAAGCCATGATTGAATGGCAGCGCACCGGAACAGCCCCGGGTCCCCGTGGTAACCGTGGACCCAAAGGGATTGAATGGAGGCTGATCCGCTGCCAGGGCGAAGATAGCTGGGTTGCAGCAGCCCTTCCGGAAAACACACCCGAAGGACTGATTGAAGAGGACCAACTGCTACAGAGCCGGGAAGCGCTTGTGGAGCGGCTCCAGGCGCTGGGAATTGAGTGCATTCCGGTTCTGTCTATTGAAGAGGTCCGGACCGACCTGGATTTCGCTGCACACGGCTTGTTTCAGCAAATGCCGCATCCACTTATTGGTTCTGTGTCAACTACAGGAATCCCATGGCATCTCGACGATGTTGTTCCAAAGGCAACCGGCCCTGCACCAATTTTTGGCGCCCATACGCGGGAGGTTATTACCGGCTTATTGGGCGTTAGTGATCTTGATTATGCCACCTATAAAAGTCTGGGAGCATTCGAGTGAACTTTCAACCGTTGGCTGGGATCAGAGTAGTTGAACTGGGCAGGAGCCTGGGGCTCGCTTACGCCGGAAAGTTTCTGATCGATACCGGAGCCAGTGTCACGTCAATCCGCACACTTTCTGAAGAGGTATACTCCCATGACGCCTCCCTTTACGTTGATGTTCGAAAAGAGCGGTTCCGCTGGACAACCGACATCGGTCCAAGTCTTATCGAGGAGCTGCTGCCCAGTACGGACATATTGGTCACTGACTTGTCTGATTCAGAGCTGACTTCATTGGATTTGGCCTGGTGTCAGATCCGGGACCAATTCCCAAATCTTGTGTTGGCGGTGGTTTCGCCGCTCGGCCGAGCTGGTATCCGTGGCACCTATCACAGTGGCGAATTGGCCATGCAGGCAATGAGCGGCCTGATGCACCTGGTCGGTGATCCGAACCGAGAACCACTTTCCATTCCCTATAACCTGGCATCTTTCCAGGTGGGATTGCATGCCGCAGCCGCTGCTACCGCCGCTGTCCGGCGCCGCTCTAAGACCGGAGCTGGAAACCGCGTTGAAGTTATCGGCGTTGAAGTTCTGGCATCTTACGCGTTGAGCTACGCAAATGTGTTTACATATTACGGCATCAAGAACAGTCGGAATGGCCGTCGATCACCCGGTTCCGGAGGCCGGTATCCTTATGCAATCTTTCCTTGCAAAGATGGGTATGTGTCATTGATAGCGCGAAGTGCAAGGGATTGGGAGGGCTTCGTGAAGATGATGGGGAATCCCCAATGGGCTAAAGATCCGCGTTATCAGGACCTCTATGGCATGGCGGTTACGTATCCAGAAGAAGTCGACAAGTTGGTCGAGCCGTGGTTGGCCGAGCACACAAGAGATGAGTTGCTTGCGTTGGCACAGAAGTTTCAGGTACCGATCGGACCTGTACGAAGAATTCATGAGTTGGAATCAGATGAGCAATTGCAGTACCGGGGATTTTTTGAACGGGTTATTGATGAAAAAGGAAACGAATTCGTTGTTCCCGGACGACCATGGGTCACAGACCCGCGGGAGCCAGGTGTATTACGGGAAGTTGAGAACACTCGTCCTAAGGAAGCGTCCCAAGATCTCAAAGGTTAAGTCTCCAAAGCATACAGTACCAAAGGAGAGGATGAGCATGGTTATTAAGTTGGCTAACGAGGGCTCTGTGATCGTCGAGCGCGATGGTCCGATAGGTAGGCTTGTGCTAAACCGCCCCGACAAAGGGAATGCCCTCTCCTTTGCCGATGCGGACTTTCTGGTTAGTTGTCTTCACAGTCTTGAAGAAGACGACGATATTAAGGTTATTATTCTCAAGGGTCGGGGACCTTCGTTTTGTGTTGGTCACGACTTCGATGAAATTGTTAAGGCCTATGGCATAGAGGCCAAACAGGGTGGTCCACGGCCATCCAAGCCCTCTCAACGCAAAAGAATCATGATCGATCGAAAGTTGGCCGAGAATTATATGGCTTTCCAATATTCGATTAAGCCGGTGATAGCACAGGTCCATGGCTGGGCAGTTGGAATGGGTATGTACATGGCGGAGCTGGTGGATCTGGTTGTATGCTCAGATGATGCCAAGTTCAGCCATGCCGAACAGCGTCTCGGCTTTGCCGGGAACACTTGGCATCTGGCAACTGAGATCCTCCTCTATGGCCCGAAAAAGGCACGGGAGCTTCTACTTTTTGGCTCTGAGTTCTCTGGGACAGAGGCAGAACGTATTGGATTAGCAAATATCTCTGTGCCTGCCGAGCATTTGGAGGCAACTGCCGAGGAATGGGCAGAAAGAGTTGCCCGTAACCCTAAGGACGCTCTCGTGATCGGTAAAGCTATTCACCAGATGGCACTGGACTCACTGGGTGCGACCCAACAGTTCTATCGCGGATATGTTGGCCACACCCTTGGTACAAATATCAGGTTTGAATCAGATGAGTTCAACTTCTTCCGGCACAGGAGGGACCATGGAACAAAAGAGGCCTTCAGGTCACGTGATGAGCAGTGGAACGACGAGTAATTTTGGGCAGCGAAACGACCTTTTATACTTAGCTGCGCCTTCTAGATTGACTTTACCTTTTCTCTTCACTGACCTGCCAGGATGGCGTAGGACCTTGAAAGATGGCCGGAAGGCAAACCTGGCGAACCAGAGGAGCATATTTGATAGGGAAGGAAGCACCTAAAACCACCAATTTGTGGGGCACCAAAATTATTTGAGCATATAGATCAGTTTGGAATTTTGCGAGTGAGTTTTCAAAAAGAAAATTGCGAGGGTTCGCTGATGTCAATTTTGTCTACCGAGGAACTGGCTGAGTTTGTTACTTCAATTGACGGGGTTTTGGCGAAGGCATGGCCATCAGCTCATATTGCCTCGCAGGACGCTGACGGGTCGGCCATAAGGCAGATATGGCTATCAGCGGTCCAGCAAGGTTGGACAAATTTGGCGTCGTATAAAGCTCTGGACGCAGCGATCACCGCTTGTGACAGACTGGGACGTGTCGCCTGCCCGCTCCCAATAATGGACATTTATGTCTCGGCAATGATGTTAGAGAAGCATTCTTATTTAGTGGACCAGATAGTCGATGGCACAATCCGGCCAGTTGTGGCTGTTTCGCGCAAACCTACTACAAAGCTGCAATTTGTCGAAGCCGCTTCGGCCGCCACTCACGTACTCGAGCTCGTTACGGAAACAGGTGAGGCAAGACTTTGCGAGATCGTTGACTTCACCACAACTCCCGGTCTGGCCAAGCCAGATTGGGCCGAGGTCAGACTAGAAGATCAGCCCATTATTACCCTAGACCCACGAGAAGAAATATTTGAAGATGCAAAGGTGCTCCTACGTCTTGGATTGGTGGCGCGGGCAGTCGGAGCCGCTAGACGCACCTGGGAGTTGTCGCTGCAGCATGCGCAGGACAGGGTTTCATTTGGCAAACCAATTGGCTCTTATCAAGCGGTTTCGCACCGCCTTGTAGACGGCGCTGTGGATTTGACCGCGTGTGAAGGTCTCATTTCCCAGGCAATAGAGTCCTATCTGCTCGGTCGTTCCAATTGGCATTTATCCTGCGAATTGGCTGTTGAGTTTTCTGCACCCGCTGCCATCAGGACCCAATTCGGCGGACACCATACTTTGGCCGCTCAAGGCTACTTTGAAGAGCACGAAGCTCCGTGGCTCTTTCGCAGAATCAACACGGACGTTGCTTTGCTCTCATCCATTTCCCCCGCCGAAGGCCAGGTTGCTGACATACTGGTAGAAGGCAATGTGAGGTTGCCTTTTCTGGAGTTGGGAAGCCAAGCGGAAGAGTTTCGCTCAGAACTTACGCAGGTTCTTGCCCGTTTCGACAACAATGTCCCAGTAGGCCACAGTTGGGATGATGCCAATAAGGCATTTTCAATCGAAGCTGTGAAGAGAGGCTATCTTACTATGGCTTGGCCAGCTTCATTTGGGGGACAGGATGGTCCGGCAGAAAAGCAGATGGTGTTGACCGAAGAACTTGGTTATCGCCGCCTGAGCCTGTTAGGTAAAGATGCTGCAGACCTCGTAGGTACCGCCATCATTTACTATGGAACCCCCGAACAGCAACAGCGGATTCTTCCATTGATAGCTTCTGGAAACTTCCCGTTTTATGTAGGTTATTCAGAGCCTGAGGTGGGTTCTGATCTTGCAAATCTGCAATCCAAAGCTGTTCGCGATGGTGACGAGTGGGTTGTTAACGGACGCAAGGAATGGGGTACCGGTGCACATCGTGCTGAGTGGATTTGGCTCGCCGCCCGAACTGACCCTGATGCCAAGCCGCCACATAAAGGTATTACATTATTTCTTACCCGTATTGACCGGCCCGGATTCGAGATCCAGCAACACAGGTCGTTATCAGGTACTATTTCCTCGTCTACCTTTTTGGATGATTTTCGTGTGCCAGATTCGGATCGCATAGGTGGAGTGAACGAAGGCTGGAAGGTAATCACCAAAGCGTTAGTGAAGGAGCGAGTGATTATGGCTAACTTTACCTCAGGCCTTCTTCGGTTGCTTGATGATATGCTTTGTGAAATCCGCAAAGACCCTGTCGAGAAACTCGGTACACGGGGATCGGCAAAGCGTGCGCTTATTTCAGAGCTGGCGTCACGTCTGCAGGCCACAAGGGTATTGCTTTATTTGAGTGTGCGTGAAATGTCGATCGCAAGTGGAAGCGCACGGCTTGAAGGCCCAATGGCGAAAATGCTATCAGCCGTACTCCACGAGGACTTCGGCAAAGCGGCATTGCACATCTTTGGTCCGGCTGCGGCACTCGGGGAAGGCCTGTCAGATGTTCCAGGCCGCGGGGCATTCGAGTATAACTTGAGGTTTTCGATCAGACAGGCAATCGGGGGAGGAACAATTGATATCCAGAAGAACATGATCGCTTACGCACTTGGTCTTCCGCGCTAAAAACAGTATCATACCAAGTAGACCTAACTGGACAGATTCTCACCTATGCGGTTTGCCAGTCCGATGCGGAAGTGTTCGAGCCACTTCACTTCGTTCTTACGGCGTGATGTCCCTGCTCCTCTGGTTAGTCAGTTCCCTG
>SCQM01000021.1 GCA_004298555.1 Actinomycetota bacterium
TCCCAATGGCGTACCTGTAGCCCAGGTGATAAGCGCCTGAGGTTTGGCTGCCTTTATAACGGACAGCTGCGTCGTAATGCTGACACTGCTGTCATCGAAAGTCTGGTGATTTATAAGCTGTAATGAAGAGAATTGCGGCTGAGCCAAAACCTGCTGCAACGTAGTGAATCCTGCGACTCCGCTCGCGTCGGTCGATGTCAACGCTGCGATCTTCGTGTACCCCTTCGATTTGAAGTAATTCAAGTCCGACTGTATCTCCAGTGACAGGGAAAATCCTGCTGAGAAGATCATGCTCCCTGCTGGCGGATGCTCTACCGGGGACAGGTCATAGATGAATGGCCCGTTCGGAGTTGCAAGGGCGTCTACCGCCTTGTCGACCGCGCCGATGCTCCCATTCAGAATGAACTGGGCACCCTGGCTGATCAGGTTCGTAGCCAGCGAGACAGCCGTAGCGGGGCTGGTTTGATTATCAAGAATGTCCATCTGAACCGGATGGCCGTCAATGCCTCCCGAAGCATTCACCTGGCTTTCCAGAATCTTCAAAGCTTTGGCTTGCCTGCTGCCGAGGAATGCGCCCCCTCCAGTCTCGGAGAGAATCGCATGAATCACAATCGGCGTGCCGCTGGCGGCCTTGCCTGCGGTCGTTGTTGATCCTGCCGAAGAGCTGGCAGACCCCGCATTTGACGATCCGCAAGCTGCAAGTGCAGTTGCTGCCAAAACTCCCAGCGACACTGCCAACGAAGTCCTTTTGAAACGTCCTGAATATTTGGCGTGCGAAACTGAAACCAACTTCATAGCCTTCCTTCCTCAATTCCACCTTTTAGATATTTTGAATTCAAAGCGTCCATTTGAGACACTCCTCCGCTTGCAGGCAGTGCATCTGCGATTGTCAATTGGCGCCACCAACTATATGCATGGCGCTAGCTCAGAAAGTTGCTGTCGAAGCTTCCCATGTGCCAGTGCCGTTGTTGGCTAGTTGCCGAGCCAACAACGAATTATCCCGGCGTTTATCCACTGATGCCGTCTGCAGCCATCCACTAAACAATTCTTGAGAACTGAAGCGCCATGCATGGCACCAGCTGGCTAACTGCAACTAGTAAAAGAACTTTTCAGACGCAGGTGGAACTTCCGGCCTGCGGTAATCGGCATCTGAATTCCAGGTTTTCCCCCAAATAAAACAATACTCAACGACAAATGCCGCAGTTGAACAATACCCCTTGCCCACAAAGCAGTAAGGCTTTGTCTATCATCGACGGAAAATCATGTCAAGGACCTTGCCCAAATATAGTTTCGGCTAGTGTCGGTCAACTTCCTGTTGCCTCGTCCGCTGCCCAATGATTAATCGCCTCATAAAACCCACGCAACGATGGATGATGAGACTCCGCATTTGTGCAATTCACCTGTTCAGCGAAGGCTGCATCTGGCAATCTGGCTCCCTGTCACCGCGCGATTATGACAGGCAAATGTGGCAATTGCTCGAGAGTTTCTTGAATATTTCATGCGGGCTTTGCCATTCGCATCTCAATTTTGTTGGTAGCATCGATTGAAAATAATGCGCAAGATGCGGAATCGTCAGTACTACCCGTCCAATGTCCTGTCCAAAAATCGGAGGGCAGGCAGACATGACAATTACTGGAACGGTGTTTTGGGGGAAATATGCGGCAGCTGAGCAGAGAATTACTGGTCGGGGCTTTCGATCTTCATACGCACGGCTATCCGGAAATCCATCGCGGCCTGGGCATGGCACTGGATGATTTTGAACAAGCCGAATACGCCAAGTCACGGGGAATGGCCGGTTACCTGCTCAAATCCCACATCTGGCCAACGATGGACCGCGTCTACCATATTCGCCAGCGGGTAGAAGGCCTCAGGGTGGTGTCCTGCATCGTCCTAAACTCGGTGATCGGCGGGATTCAACCGGGAGTGTTGGAAGCTGCCATTCTTCAAGGGGCCGAGTCGGTTTGCTTTCCAACGTGGAGCTCCGCGAACGACCTCAACAACAATGGCTTTTCAAGGACTATCCGAAAAGAGCTGCCGTCTCTTGAACCATTCTTGAAAGAAGGTCTTACCGTGATGGACGCATTCGGAGACCTTTCTCAAGATGCACGCGATGTTCTGCGCGTGGCAAAAGAGGCCAATATCCTGGTTTCCACCGGACACCTTTCCGGGAGGGAAAGCGTTCTCCTTGCTCGGGAAGCCGACCGGATTGGATTCAGAAAGTTGGTCATTACCCACCCGGACAGCAATTCGGTGCGCGCCAGCGACGAAGAGATCATCGAATCAGCCAAATGCGGCGCATTCATCGAGTGGACTTTGCACGGCACCATGCCGAAGTCCCAGAGAACCAAGCCACAGAAGATCGTCGAGTGGATCGAAAGGCTTGGTGCACAAAGCTGCGTGTTGACAACCGATGTCTTCGGCCGCTCAAGCCTCCCGGAGCCGGATGAGCTCCAGCTTTACCTAGGCGTCCTGCTCGAATTAGGCGTCAGCGCCGATGACATCAAGACAATGTCTCATACAAACCCCATTTCGCTCGTGACGGGCAACGGTGAGTAATTTTTCACAACCGGGCATTGCGCCCTTTAACTTGGTCGCACAGGAGGAGTAAAGAAATGCCAGCAAATAAAGAAGCAGTAATCGCCCTTGTCACCGGAGTTGACAAGCCGCCGGAACTCTCTAATCTGGAGCTTCCGGAACTCGAACCAAATGCGATGCTGGCTGAAATCCAAGCTGCAACGCTGTGTGGAACCGACATTCATCTATGGCATTCCGCCGGGAAAGCGACGCCATACATACCCGGTCACGAATCCTGCGGAATTATCGTTGAAAAGTCGGGAGATCGCTTCGACGTAACGGGTGAACCTCTGGAAATCGGCGACCGGGTTATCTGGGCCTACCCATTTTGCGGAGAGTGCTTCTATTGTGCCGTGGCAAATCAGCCGACGATGTGCCCCAATGCGCTCAGATTCGGCAGAGAACCCGTCGCGGTCTACCCGCATCTTCTAGGCGGGTGCGCCACGCATCAGTACATCCCGGCGCGGTCCTCGGTGATCAAGGTTCCAGACGGAGTGCCGAGCGAATTGGCCGCGTCTGCTTCGTGCGCACTTAGGACGATCATGCACGGCTTTGAACGGCTCGGCAGAGTGCCTGCCCACGAGACTGCGGTGGTCCAGGGCACCGGGCCTGTTGGGCTCTATGCTTTGGCGGTGGCCCAGAGCCGCGGCTTCAAAAAGGTGCTGGCAATAGGCGCTCCAGTCTCACGGGTCGCGGTTGCCAAGGATTGGGGGGCTGATGCAACACTCGACATCGACGAGGTTCCCCAGCGCAAGGATCGTGTCCAATGGGTGATGGACCAAACTGGAGGCCGAGGCGCTGACGTAGTCATCCAATGCGCCGGCAGCATGGCTGTTTCCGAGGGAATCGACATGGTCAGAGCCGGGGGCCGCTATCTCTCTATCGGAGAAGGAGGAACCGACCAAGACATCTCGATTACCCCAAGGGCGATGAGCGTAAAGATGCTGAATATCATTGGCGTCCGCTCCGGAGCGGGCAGGCACTTCTATGAAGCTCTCCAGTTCCTGAAGTATGGAAAATTCCCCTTTCAGGATTTGATCTCTGGAACCTATCCTCTGGACAAAGTTGCCGACGCATTCAATGGAATGAAGTCGATGAGAGAGGTCAAAGCGGCAATATTGCCTAACTCCTAGCTGCACCTTCGCCTTGCAGGCCGTACCTGGTATCCCGGCTTGGCAACGCTGAAATGCGACGAAAACCCTCTACCACCTGCAAGTCGAAGTGCCTATATTTCTCAAGCGAATCCAAGCCACGCCTTACAAAGACCAACCACGAGAACAATTATTTTCAGCCCTGAAGATAAGAGCTGCACTTGAGCCAGCTGGTAGCTTGCCAACCATTCGCTCGTCATTGCACTGGCTCCGACCCATTTTGCGAACCCACCCTACTG
>SCQM01000204.1 GCA_004298555.1 Actinomycetota bacterium
CCAGTCATTTGAGAGATTTTGATGGCTCTAATACAGGCGAAAGCGGCAGCTGTGATTTGAATCACGGCTGCCGCGTCTGACCAACTTGTTTCGAGAAGCTTTAAAAGTTAATTATCTCCTCCTGGAGCCGGAGGCATAACCTCCGCCAACAAGCTCTGGTTACAGACCTCCGCCGCCGATGTCCTCGCCATAATGGTCACGAGACCTCCCGAACGGGGTTGGAGCCCGTCTTGATTCCCGCTTCCACGCCTTCTCTGATGCTCCAAATCTGGTCTCAACTTGTTGCATCGGAGGGCGGCCACCGGCGTTCCACCGACGAGAGCGAGTTTGATCTCCCGATCACAGGGATGATTGCGGCATTGATGTCTGAATTAGTTTGATTAACCAAGTATTCATCTTTGCCGCCTGTTTACCAGAGGATGCCAATCATGAGGATAAGAAGCAGTATAAAGCCGATGTACAACAGATAGAGGTTCATTGAACCCATCTGGATTTTCGATGTTTTGTCTGCAGCCCATCTAATCGCACGGATGATTGGGAGGAAGAGGAGCGGACCGAAAATTGGCGCCTCGGAGTATTCAAAGTTGAGCTGTTTGATGAAATATCCTTTATCGTTTGCATCAGAGCTGACGACGGTCTTTGAGCGGTACACAAAACTGTAGAACTGTCTCATCGCATTGGAGAACACCAGAGGGGTCGTGCCGCTTTCAGCCGGAACATTCTTTAGACCTTGCGCCCAAATCGGGACTCTTCGGTACCCGGAAATTCCACCTCGGCGAAGGCGAATTAGTGACATTGGGATAATCGCTAGGAGTGCGCCAACTATGACTAAGAGAATTGGCGAAATAAATGCAAACCCGGAAGAGAGTGGAATCAGCAGTACTCCGTCAGCCATGTGTTTCACGGTTTGAGGAGAATGCGCCCATGAAGCGTCAGAGAGGCTATTGATCAACCAGGTCATGCCTGCGGCGTAAATGAGGGCGAGTACTCCAAGTCCCAATATTGAGTATGCGCGTACCTGTTGATTCCGCGGCATCTCGACGTGATAATTGGGAACGGGTCTGCGTTTTCCTAGCATTCCGACACCCAAAACCTTGACCATGGTGGCAAGTGAGATTGCAGCGATAAGCGCAATACCTGCACCTCCCAAAGCGAGGGCTACCCTACCGACCGAATTCGCTAATCGAAAGCCCTGGAAGACTGTTTGGAAGAGGAACCATTCGCTGACGAAACCTGCCATGGGCGGCATTGCTGAAAGGCTCATGCCTCCCAATACGGCACCTACCCCAAGCGTCCATGGTGCTCTAGAAAGGGCGTCGTGTTGGGAGATTTCGTAGGTGCCGCTTGTGTCGTGAATATGTTCGGCGGTTAACATCAGTGCACCTTTTGCCAAAGAATGTCCTCCTAAGTGCAAGAGGCCGACGATCCAGGCGAGGGTTGACAGATTTGAAAGCCCGGCAGACCGGAACATTATTGCGGCGCCTAAGGCAGCCGTTGCAAGGCCAGCATTTTCCGCTGTGGAAAAAGAAAGGAGCTTTCTCCAGTCGTTTTGTTGGAATCCGTACAAAATACTCAGTATTGCAGAAATAACACCTGCTGAAAGCACCAAAACTCCAAATTCTATCGGAGTCTTGGATGCAGGCATCCAATCAAGGAGTGCGCGGCCCAATGAGAACCAGGTGACATTGAGTACGATCCCTGAAAGTATTGATCCGGACGCGCCGCTGCCACTTGAATAGGCAGGAGGAAACCACTCGTAGAACGGTAGGATACCGAGTTTGGCACCAAATCCTACGAGAAAGAGGATGCCAAGCCCTACACCAGCGAAAGTGGATAGATGAAGCCAGGATTCTTGCCAGAAAAGGAAGCTTGGATCTCGTGCTCCGAGTACCAGCATCCCGAGCAGTAAGGACACGCTGCCAACCTCAAGCAAGGAGAGCATGAAAAGATTTGCCTGTCCTGCCACCGCAATTTTGGCGCTGCGATCATTGAGCAAGAGATATGACCCACTTAGACTCATGATCTCCCAGGAAATGAGAAATGAAATGCCATCTTGGAGTCCGGCTACTCCAATTGCACCAAGGACTGCTAATGCTCCAGCTGCAAGCCATCCTCGCGAGATTCCATTCTTTGGGAGAGTAACGCAGGCCAACAGAACTGGCGTCAGTCCCCACATTACCAGCCAGCCTGCTGATGGGTTCATTGCGAAGCTGATCGTCATTCCACCGCTAGAGAGAAGTTCAAAAGCACTTGTGCCGTGAGGAAGAGCTGAGGCGCTTCCGCTTAACACCAGCAGAACCCCCACTGAGAAAAGAGTCAGAGTCACGTAGAACGCCCGCTTCATCGTGGCTGTGACAGTTGTTGCGAACAAAGTTGCGGCGCCAGCAAGGACCAGGTCGTTACTCATAGCGGCCTCGATGTATTCGCTGACTTATTCGGTCCGTCAGAAGCAGTAATCCGTGAATAAATGCAGCTGGCGTAGGGGGACAGCCTGGGATGAAAACGTCCACCGGCAAATGTTTATCCAGACCTGATCCGCTTGAATAACCGAAGTCAAATGGCGCACCCGAGATCGGGCAGGTACCTCCTGCAATTACGAAGCGGGGCCTTGGCATCCCTTCGTAAGTGCGCAGAAGTGGTTCTTGCATCTGCGGAACAACTGGACCTGTCACGAGCAAGACGTCTGCAAATCGTGGTGACGGAGTAAAGAAAATTCCAAGACGGTGAAGATTGTAAAATGGATTGTTGAGGGCTTGGAGCTCGGACTCGCATCCGTTGCAGGATCCAGCGTCAACATGTCTGATATGCAAGCTGCTCTTGAATAATATCCTGATCCGAGAGGCTAACTCATTGGCCTCCGTATCGTGGGAGATGTCATCCATGATGAGGTCACGCCTGGATTTCGCTGCGAAAACGAGATCTGAGGATCTTTGAAGCGCGTCGGTAGGGCAAGATTCGACGCATATCTGGCAGTTGATGCATCTGCCATAATCCAGCGAGACCGATCCTTGATTTGTTGCGCTGGTTTTGGTCATGAAAGCTCCGGTTGGACATGACTTCACGCACTCTTTGCATTGCGGGTCGCAGCTATCCGGATCGAAAGTTGGGAAGCCAAAGACCTGGCTCTGTCCGTCGTCATCGCCTGATAAGGGCCATTTGGTTGTAGCTTTTCCTGAGGCGAGTCCTTTGAATGTCCAATTTTTCAATGCAACCTACCTACCTATCCACTCCAGCTATTGTCAGTCCGAAACTGGCTTCATTGATTGCGTAATCCATCATGTTGGATGAGTGGACTGTCAGGGGAAATACCTTCCAATTTGAAAATGAAGCCGATTTGATTTTTACCCGCTCGAGAATCCCGTGCCTTATCCGCACTGCATAAATGCATGCACCTCTCGGGCCTTCGGACCAACCAAGACCATCAGCAAACTCAGCGGTAAATGTTTGACTGCCGACATTAACTTCACCGGCTTCGAGGAGATTGACGGCCTGCTGAATGAGGTCAAATGCAGTTATGAGGGCTTCGCCTCGAACTTCTGCCCTGGCTAGAGCATCCCCATTGGTTCGAGTTGGAATATCTAAGGAAAGCAAATCATATAGCGAATATGGATGTTGAACGCGGAGGTCTCTCTTGATTCCAGATGCATTTGCCACAGGACCTGTGGCTCCAAAATCGAAGGCAACGCCTGGAGGCAGTGGGCCGGTTCCCATGAGACGATCTAAATAGCTCTGTGTACCAGCCAATGACTCTAGATAATCAATGGCCTCTTGTCTAAGAACCGAGAGCATAGGAGGCAGAATCTCTGCATTTAGATCCCGCCTGAGGCCGCCTACCGAAAGGATGTTCCTTAGTAGTCTGTGTCCAGAAAATTTGGCGTTAATTTGCTTGGCATTTTCCTCCAGCAAAGTTCCGAAAGCCTCGCCAACCTTCAGTGTGGTAGTTTTCGACAACATTCCGAAATAGTGCAGATTGTTGTAGATGCGCTCTAATTCAGCCAGAATAATTCGTAAAAGCTGCGCTCTTTTAGGAACCTCGATGCCAAGAGCATCTTCGACCGCCAGGCAATAGGCCAATCCATGGCAGATTGTTCCCACTCCTGATACCCGTTCAGCCAGAACCAGTCCGGATCCTGGATCCTGTTGTTGCAGATTTTGCTCTATTCCGCGGTGCTTGTAGAAAAGCCTCGGCGTATAGTGCAGGATTTCTTCACCAATATATGCGAAATGAAATTCTCCCGTTTCGACGACATCCGCCCGAATTGGTCCCCAAAAAAGATCCTGCACCTGTGTGGCAAGAATTTCCGGCAATTGGGGGGGCGTGCTGCTGCCAAAGAGCTGCATAATCTCTTTACTGGTTGGATCGAAGGGAAAGCTTGAAAGGGTCATGCCCGACATGAGGACAAGAGGAAATGGTTCAGGATTTCCAGTGAAAGTTATTTCAGACAAATCCATGATTTCTCGCTCATACCAGCTAAGCAGCGGTACGAGTTCAGACAGCGAAGGCAATTCTGTTTCTGCTCTGACTACCAGTTCTAAAAACTCAAGCTTTGGTCCCCGGTCCACTAGATAAACAACTTCCGGGATCGAACCGTCGTAGCGCAGATAAGCCATCTGGAACCGGCAACCAAGCTTTAAGAGTTCCCTGGTGGAGTCGTGAAGGTCAGCTGATTTGACGTAAGTTCGGATTACCGCGTTCATTAGAGCGACTTTCCGGCTTCTATGAAGAAATGCAATAGTCCAGATGGCCACCAAAGTCCAAGTACGAGGATGGCGGTCAGGCTGAGCCACATCGGTACCTCCAACCAGCAACTGAATTGCATTGTTGGCAGGCCGTTAGCTTCAGGTTCTAGGCCAAAATACATCGATCGGAAATGGTTCATAAAACTGACAAAGATTACAATCAGTAACACTGCGATCAGCCAAACCGACCAAGAATTGGTGCTTGTGATCCCAGCTCGTAAAATTGCCACCTCGCTTTGGAACAACCCAAATGGAGGCGCACCTGTAATTGCAATTGCACCCAGAAGCCAAAGCGTGCCAGTGACCGGATAATAGGACAGTACGCGGCGGATCTTATCGATCTCCTTTGACTTGTAGCTGCGCATGGCATTGCCGGCGCCAAAGAACATCAGAGACTTATTGAGTGAATGATTCAGCATTTGGTACATTGCTCCGGCCGTGCCGAGGATTCCGCCGAACCCAAATCCGATTGTAATGATGCCGATATGCTCAATACTGGAATAGGCCATAAGCCGCTTGATCCCCTGTTGGCGAACAATGAACATTGCGGCGATCAATAGCGAAAATACTCCGATTATTACCACCGCCAAATGTGCTGGAACCGAAGCTTTAGTTCCATCTAGGATGTGCAAAAACCGCACGATTCCAAGGACAGCGGTATTTAGAAGAGCTCCGGAAAGCATTGCTGAAACTGGTGCAGGCCCTTCGCTGTGCGCATCGGGTAGCCAAGTGTGCATTGGCGCTAGCCCTGCTTTGGTACCGAAGCCGATGAGAACCAGAAGAAATGATGTCAGCAACAAAGAAGGCGGTACTTTGCCGGCGACCGAATGCAAGGCAGCCCACGTCATCGAATAGACGGGACCGAGGTGAAAAGTTCCCCCCCAGTAAAAAAGGACAATCCCCAGTAGAGATAGAGATAGGCCGGACGAAACGATGATCAGGTATTTCCATGAAGCTTCGATGCTCTCGGCTTCGCGTTCGAATCCGACCAGGAAGGCACTAATTATGGTTGTCAGGTCGATTACAATCCAGTAGAGTCCGGGATTGTTCATACACGGGGCTACAAGCATGGACAGGGCAAATCCCTCGAGCAAACCATAAAACCTCGATGCCTGGTTAGCAGTCAGATTCAGGATCCGCATGTAGCCGATTGAATATATGGAAGTAAGTAAGTAGACCGTGCCTGCACAGAACACCACCCAATTCCCAAATGGTGAAATAATGATGTAACCCCAAGCCACAACGCGTGGCCTCGCTGGTGCGATGATTAGCAGAGTCAGAGAAGCCCCAAAAACGGCAGCGGCTGAAAGGAGATTAACGTATTCATGCCTAGCCCGCCCGCCTCGGAAAAAGCTAATGACTATTGCAAGTGCGGGTACTGTCCAAAGTATTTCCAAAGCGATAAGCATTTCAACCCACCAGCTTCTGGAGTTCTTGGGAAGAAGTAGTTCCTGCATGCGTCTTGAGATATCTGACCAGGATTCCAAAAGTCATGACAATGATCAGGAGATCGAACAGAATCACCAGTTCCAGGAGGATGGCGAACCCGGGGATCAGGATTTGAGATCCGAGGAAAATCCCGTTTTCGATAACCAACAGCCCAAGGATGTGGCTGATCGCTTCGGAGCGCACCACCATCAGCAAGAATCCAATCAGCATCAATCCGAACATTGCAGTAAGTGCCATCAGGGCAATGCTGTTGGAAACTTTAAGCTTGTCTCCAATCGAGCTGCTGAGTGCAAATGCCACGACTATCAATAGGGCGCCAGTTAGCATGCCGGAT
Source organism: Actinomycetota bacterium (assembly GCA_004298555.1). Taxonomy (GTDB): domain Bacteria; phylum Actinomycetota; class Acidimicrobiia; order Acidimicrobiales; family Acidimicrobiaceae; genus SCQM01. Next base: position 6,524 of record SCQM01000204.1, read on the forward strand.
GCTGGCCGGAATAGTGGCCTAAATTCTCTATGTATATCAAGCCTGTTTACCAAACGCAGCAAGAGGTAAGGCAATAACATACCTCTGAACAGAGCTGTTAGGACCGCAATTATATAAAGTTCCTGGTAATGGCCATAGTATGCAACAGATGCCGACAACACTGCTATGACCCAGGATTCGGTGGCAAATGCAATAATATGATTTCTAAGCCAGTGAGATCCCACCATAACGAAGGACAAGACTAAAGCTGCGGTCATTAGAAAACTGAAAAGTGATTCAGCGAGAGAACCCAGGGGTACTGTAAGCATTTGGTTCTGTCTATATCTGGTTTGCTATCAGGGCAACTATCGCGAACAAGAACGATAATGCCAGGGGCTCTTGATAACGATAGAAGCGGAGTCTGGACTGGATGGTGTCAACAATCGACATGGCAACGGCAACTACTCCATATTTTAAGATGATGAAACCCAGTGCCAAAGCCAATGAGGGTAATGATCCACTTGTGGACAATCCCCATGGGAAGAAGAATACGTTGAGAAAGATCGTATAAAGGATGAACTGTTTCATCCAAGTTGACCATTTCAAAACTGCCAACAGCGGCCCAGAATATTCGAGGATTCTGGCTTCATCGATCATGTAAATTTCGTAGTGGATCGAGGAGTGAATTGGCAGGCGGTCTGTTTCAACTGTCAGAAGGATAAAGAACCCAAATACCAAAAAGAGATGAGCTGGGCTCCAGTACGTTGCAAGATTTCTAACCAGCACGTGGTTCGCCACGAATGGGAGCATTGAATGGTCCAGAAACGTGATTCCGACGAAGATAAGAATTAAGGTGGGTTCTGCCAAAATGGTCAGCATTACAGCTCTTGATGATCCCATCCCACCGAATGGCTGTCCGCTGTCGAGTCCAGCCAACAGTATCGCGAAACTTCCAAGTGTTAAAACCAGTCCTCCCCCAAGGATGTCACCCATGTTTGAAAGTGGCAGTGGATAATTTGTCAAGACTGGGATAAGCATAGGTACGAGGAGCATTGTCGTGAATGCCACGACAGGAGCAACCCAAAAAACCCACGAGGCGGATTCAGGTACAACGATTTCTTTCCTCAATAATTTTAGAAGGTCGCGGTAAGGTTGAAATATCGAAGGCCCTTGTCCTCTCCGGATTCTTTCTTCGAACTTCAAGATAAATCCATGCAGAAGCGGGGCGACGAACAACACAACTAAAACTTGTGCGACCTGAATCAGAATCGGGCTGATTGCCAATACTCCTCCTCGTGTGGTTTAGCTTCAAAAAGTCACCACAACTAGGAGTCATTAGCCGCTGTTGGCAGTTTTGGCGAACCCCATCGCCAGTTCAACTTTTGATCCACATTAACAGAATTTAATACCTGGGTCAACAACCGAAAGATGTGGAGTTATGTATCGATGATTTGGATAACCTAAGGTTATGTTCTTGCTACCACTTCTTCACCAGCCACTCAAGCAGCCTGCGTAATCCGCCCAACCAATAAATTAAAACCCGCAAACAAATTGTCCATCGCCTCTCGACAGGTGGCGTTGGTTGCATTTACAAGTTCAATCCCATACTCCTACCAGACAAGGTTGTCATTGCTTCTGGCAGGGACCGTTGGTGACTTGAGACTCCACAATTAACGGCGCGACCCACCGCCGCGGTAAAACCTAGGTGTCACCAAAAAACAGGGTCATGGACAGCGGAATCCAAAGAAGCAGCAATAAAGTCGATTTTTCAACTGATTGCCCCGGCTTTGATGATTTTGCTACGTTTGGCATCATTGCCAAACGAGGGCAGTTCGTTTCACAACCGACTCTGGTAATGGATGGCGATTTGGCTCCAGGTATTTGTTCAGTTCCTCATAACGGATCGCTGTAAGTTTCATAACCCGATCAATACTTACTTCTCCTTCGACTACGATCAGTGGATCTTGGCGTTTTGCTCCTTGCACGGTCGCACCTTGGGAGGCCCTCACGGGATGCGCGAGCTAAACTGTTATGGAGGCGATGGAGCTCGCCCTAACTGCCAAAGTGGCTGATGGCTCCTAACTACGGTGATAGTCATAGTTAGGAGGTCGTATGAACGACGCTACGAATTTGTTGGGGCCTTTTCAATCGGATCCCAATGGCATTGCACACGGCTCCATCGAAACTAATCAATCAGGACCGCGGGTAGCAAGGTCCTCTAGATCCACGAACATTACGCGGATTTATTTGGTGAGACATGGCCAAACAGAACTCAACGTGAGCGGAGTTCTGCGCGGTCATCTTGATCCGAAGCTAGACGCATTAGGAATATTGCAGGCTAGATTGCTCGGCGAGGTGCTTGGCCGAGAGGAACTTCAGCTAATCGTGTCGAGCCCATTGAAACGAGCAGTCGAGACAGCCGCTGAAATCGCGAAGTGCTCAGGTGTCAAGTTAGAACTCGATCCTCGACTTGTTGATCGCGACTATGGGCCATGGGCAGGAAAAGCGAAAGAGGCAGTAATTGCTACATGGGGATCGCTCAATGCCGCGCCAGATATTGAACCAGAGTCCGAAGTATTAGCTCGAGCACTCGAGGCGACGATAGACGTGTCGCACCGAGTGCCTAATGGATCTGCCGTTATGGTTAGTCACGATGCAGTTAACCGTCTCCTACTTTTCGCATTAGATACCCGATTGGAAAATGCTTCCACCCCTCAGGAAACCGGCTGTTTTAACATAATTGAACTGCAAGGTAACGACTGGTCCGTCCTTAGTGTCAATAGTTACCCGAGTCGAAATGGGATACCTTTGATACAACAGAGCATGGGCGATGAGCAGATCGTTGATGCCATAGGCGAGCAATCTGTGGAGCCACATCATGGGTGAACAAGGCGTCACGTCCACGATGGCCTTAAAAGGTATCGCATTGCCGAGCCAGCGGGCAGTCTAACTCCGAAAGCGAAGATGCCTCTTGCCAAGGACTTGCCTGCGGAGCGGTGTCGCATGGGAATGGGAACGCGGGTGCCGAGGCAGTTGCACCATCGTCAACAGCATTACCTTTTTCTGAGATGTTAAACCCTAACCAGATTTTCAAGGAGAGGAGCTGGACAATGTCGGCCAGTACGAAGTAATCCGAGTGTACTCATGGTTGTAAGCCAGATGTGTACCTTGTCAGCGGCTAACGAGAAGCAAAGGAGTTTCTTACTATGTCTGTAGCTAGGGCCGGCGAGCCATTCACTGCGTCAACCAAAGAAGCAGACAGCACTGTCACACCAGAAATCGTCGCTCAAATTGTTCGTCTCTACTCGGAGTTTGGTCTTTCAACCTATCGTATCGCCGAACAAGTGAAGCTTGACCGCCAGCGCATTGTGCGAATTCTAAGGCGAGAGGGAGTGACGATCGCAGCACGAGGATCCGGAAGACCGAGGCCGCTTAAGGTAGTTGACGGCTTGTCGGAAGAAACGCTACGTTCTCTCTATATTGACCATTGGATGAGTTCGATCGAAATTGGGCGCACGTTGGGTATTTCGGATCGAACTGTGCGAAGCAGGTTAGCACTTTGGGGAATTGAACGACGAACCAGGGGAAGCTTTGATCGCCACGACCGTACCGATGTGACCCCCGAAGAGCTCGACCGTCTATATGTCGACAAGGAACTGGCGGCATCAGAAGTGGGTGAAGAACTTGGTGTGTCTGGTCGTGTCGTATTGCAGGCTGGTCACAGTCATGGAGTCCCGGTGCGCGCCGGAGGGTCGCCTCGTCCTTCCAAAATATTCGACATCCAGCTGATCGAGGTGCTCTATGATGATGTCGACGTAAGGCAAATTCTGACTGCACATGGCATTCCAATCGTGCGTGAACCAGGACCAATTTGGCAAAGGTTCCTAAACCCCAAACCCCTTACCGGGGAACTTGTAAAGGCATTGTACGTCGAATGCGGTCTTGCCTGTTTCCACATTGAGTTATTGACTGGTCACCCGGTCCCCACTGTGCTTCGCAGACTTGACGCCTTAGGAATCGCCCGGCGTGGACAGGGCGGCAGATCTCCGTTTATGCAGCGGTGGCACGCGCAACAGCGCGCAACAGCGCCCACCAGCAGCTCCGACTGCAAGCAAAATCAGGGCCACATCGATTAGAAAGAATACGACTGCCAAGACTAGGTCTGTCTTCAACGAGGCACTAAATCCCATCTTCGGCGATTTTCACAGAATCCCACATTTTGAGTAAGTCATTGTTCGTGTCTTACCAGGTTACTGTGTATATGGCTGTCTAGGTTAGGTGTTCTCTGTGTACACCTATAGAATCTTTGGGCGTGCATATAGAGGTGTCTAAGTATCGCGGTGGCAGCCGGGTGAGGATCGTAAAGAGAGAAAGGGTCAACGGCCGCCCCACTACGAAGCTGGTGAAACATATTGGCACGGCAAGAAACGAGGAAGAGCTGGAGATCCTCAAGATGATCGCGGAGACCGACAGGTCGAGGATCGAGGAAGCCAGTCAGCTCCGTTTCGATTTTTCCAACGGAGTCCCAAGAGGGCTTTTCACCATCGGTGTGCACCACTATGGTTCGGAATTAGTTTTAGGCGCCATCTTCGACTCTCTGGGTATCTCAATTGGAAGACTTACTCCGCTTCTTAGGCTTTTGACCATTGCGCGTATCATCCATCCCGGATCAAAGAGGAATACCGCCACCTGGATAAAGGACTCGCTTGGGTCCGGGTATTCACTCGATCAGATATATCGATTTCTAGATGCGGTATATAAGAACAGATCCAAGATCGTCTCGTCGATGAAAGAGTTCGTCACGACCTCTTACCCCTCGTTTATGAGCTACTTGCTTTATGACGTGACCACCATCTACTTCGAAACTGACCGCGAAGATGACGACGGAATCAGAAAGCGCGGCTACTCAAAAGATCACCATTCTGACCTCCCCCAGGTTGTCCTGGGCCTTTGTGTCAATGAGTTGGGGATGCCTCTGTCATTCAGGCTCTACCCGGGCCACACCTACGAGGGTGCCACCTTGACGGACTCTGTTGTAGAGATAAGAGATCAGCTCGGCAACAGGCCGGTCACGGTGGTGGCAGATGCCGGGATGCTAAGTGCCAAGAACATCGCTCTACTAAAAGAGCAGAATCTGAGCTTTGTCATCTCAGCCCGGATAAAGAACTTGGACCAGTCGACAACGTCTGAGATTTTATCCCATGACTTTACGGGCTCCGCACTATTTGAGACAAGGTACAACAAAGACCGATTGATCGTCACCTATTCGGAGAATAGAGCCAGGGCTGACAGGAGGCGCAGGGAGCGATCGGTTGCACGCCTTAGAAGGCTCATCGCAGAGAACAAGGCCCTAAGAAGGCACCCTTTCCTAGAATTTCGCCTTGATGGCAAAGTGCAACTGGATGATCGAGCCATAGAGCGGGCCAGTAAGTTCGATGGACTCAAAGGTTATCTGACCAACAACTTGGAGATGAGTCCAGACGACTTTATCTTCCACTACAGCCAGCTGCCTATGGTCGAGCAATCATTTCGGATGACCAAATCGGATCTCAAAATAAGACCGAGCTTCCACTTTCGTACACGAAGAATCGAGTCGCACGTGCTTTTGTGCATGATCTCTCTTTGCGTGATGCGGATACTGGAGCAGAAGCTAAAGCCCTACGGCTATACCTACCGAGCGGCAATCGAAATAATCGACAAGACCAACTCCGCCATTATCGGAAACACAAGGAAGACTCACCTCATACCTCCCATCTACAACGAAGACTTCAAAGCGATCACAAAAGCTCTCGATCTCAACTAGCTTTTGTCTGTTTGTGAACACCTAATCGCCGAAGATGGGAGTGTAATACGTTCGTGCTACACTAGATAGGTGAGCGATGCAGATGTGTTGGACTGGAAATATCGGACAGAGTACATACGAAGTCGTTCGTTAAGACGTCCTGGTGATAAGGATATCGAACCTGACTGGGCAAACGAGGCGTTTAGCGATGACGATGCTCTAATCGAGTCGCCTGACCCCGCTTCCAAATCCGGCAGGACCGATCGACTTATCGGTTACTCGAAGACTGCGCGTATCGTAATTGTCGTAATTTACTTACGAGACGAGAAGATTGGAGTAAATGCATGGAAGGCAAACGAAACTCAGGCCTGCCGTTATTGGAGGAGAGATCATGAATAATAAAAACCTTGAACAACTTATAAACCAAGAGACAGAGGCATCTGAGTTGGCACACGATGTCCCCATATCAGATAAGGCCGTGCGTAAAAGCAGGACCAAGTCAGTGATCTACTCCGTTCGGCTTACTCCCGAACAAATAAATGAAATACAGCATGTCGCAGATGCTGCTGATATTCCAGCATCGGCACTGGTACGCGATTGGGTATTACAAGGACTTGCTAATGAAAAGCACGGATCGGATGTCGATGCCATATTGGATTCCTTGGTCAAAGACGTTAATCAACTCCAACGACACCTTTCCCAAGGAAAAGCGTCCTAACTTAATCGTCTCAGCAGAAGGTCTAGGCCGGCATCGCCAGTGAAAATACAAATCTTTCGAAGAGCCAGATCTTCATTATTCGAAATATAATTTGCATATGATTTGCATATGATTTGCGCGCTCGGAGGGACTCGAACCCCCAACCCTCTGATCCGAAGATAGATATATCTCGTTTCAAATGGTGCCTTGTGGCATCAGATTATTGCATACAGGCTGGTCTAATCGTTGTTTCTGCACGTGAGCTGCAACAACGTGCAACTATTCGGTATTAACTGAAACGGCTTTGTTGGTCGAGTGGCGGGAAGGAACTTCCCCCTCCCGCTCTCACGGAACCGTGCGTGAGTCTCTCGACTCACACGGCTCTTCCTGAACTGACACCTGGCCTTACTCCAAATGCCCAATGAGCC
>SCQM01000205.1 GCA_004298555.1 Actinomycetota bacterium
CAGGGAACTGACTAACCAGAGGAGCAGGGACATCACGCCGTAAGAACGAAGTGAAGTGGCTCGAACACTTCCGCATCGGACTGGCAAACCGCATAGGTGAGAATCTGTCCAGTTAGGTCTGACCCAAACATAGTGATGCACAACAACCAGGGCTTGTGCCTCCCAGAATTTGTTGAAATGTGACGCGGCGTCACCTTTTTAACTGTGATACGCCCCGAGTTTCTTGGTTATGCCGAATTCGGCATAACCAAGATTCCCGGGGCGATTCAGATCTCAGCAACTTCAGGGATAGTAAGCACACTAGAGACATGCGGAAGCTGCATTGGCCCCGCCGAATGCTCTTCCTCACTAGCTCCGCGAGATTCCGTGATGTCGCCGTCTAGTCGAGGGCCTGTCGATAATTGTAAATTCGTTGCTTCCATAACCCATATATATGCGCGGAGCCCAAAGATAGAATAAAACGACAAGCAGGCACGTATAGGGATAGCTCAGTGCTCCAGTATCTTCTCCATGTGCTCGCTTGCTTGACGATCCTGCGCCTCGAGAACGTGACTATAAATCCTCAACGTAATCGAAGGATCCGCATGGCCTAGCCTTCCGCTCACCGTCCGTATGTCCACTCCCGCTGCGACAAGTTGTGAAGCAGTAAAGTGCCGCAACTCGTGAAGGTTATATGACAAGCCAAGTTGATCACACACCTTCCTGAATATCTTTGAAAGTGTGTCGGGGTGGAAAGTCCTTGACCCGTCTGGCAACGCGAAGAAGAGATATGGATCAGAGACGATCTCAAAACCGTTGGCGCACATGGATCGCAGCAAGTTGATCTGCGATCGAATAACGGTTTCTGTTACGTCACCCACTGCCACTTTTCTCTCCTGATGGGTCTTTGTGTCCTTCACAATTACGCCTGACAAAGACGTGTAGGATACTGACCGCCTGAACCAAAGCACGTGCGACTCAAGATCGCAATCGGACCACCTAAGACCCAAGATCTCCCCACGACGAGCACCTGTGAGCGCCCCTAGTGCAAAACAAGCTGCAACCTGTTCGTTGATTACGGCAGTTGCTTCCAGTATTTGTTTTACCTCTAGTGGCGTCGGTGACTTAGTTTTTGCTTTCGGTACCGAAGGAGGACTGGCGAGTGTAGCCACATTCCTATCCAGCCACCCCCACTTAACTGCCTGACCAAGTGCACGCCGCATCACGGCATGAGCATGCCTGATCCTCGATCTCGAAAGTCCCTTGTCGAGCATTTTTTCATAGAGTTCGTCAAGATGCCGAGCAGTTAAATCCTCCGCTCTGATCGAACCAACGGCTGGCTTTATGTGAGACTTGATTAGATTCGTGTAGCCCTGGACCGTCGACGGTGCCAATTTTCGATTGACTGGGGCCTTCATCCATTCGTCAAGGACACGCTCGACCGTGACCGAAGTGTTCGCACTAGCTTGTTGTTTACTTGTAGCAACAAGACGAGCCAACTCCTGATCCGCGATGCGCGGACCCCCCTTCACTGTTTTATGGAGATATTTGTACTTTCCAGTTACGGGGTCTTTCCCAGCGGACACGCGCAATCGCCACAGTCCCGGTTGGACCTCTTTCTTATGTCCTGTCACTCCACAATTATGTAATTCTTATGTAATACTGTCAAGTGAGGCATCAGAATATCCAAGAAATATGCTCTCACCTGGTCAAACTTGGTGGGCCCGGTGGGACTCGAACCCACGACCAAGGGATTATGAGTTATCTTTACATGGGTATAGGACAAAGTCGCCAGAAAGTATTAGCAGCTCAGAGGCTATGCCACTCCCACACCGGAAGCCGCCAGACACCCTTGGAACCCCATTCCATGTCACAAACCATGTCACGACTAACAGTAGAACTGGCCGAAAAAGTATGGGAATGCCTTGATAGATTTGATCGTTCTAACCCGCTTTCGATCCGACCAAGAAACCGATTTCCGTGGACATCTGTAGCTCATGCATATATATATAACATGAGAACTAATGCAGCAATTTCAAAAGCTCCGATCTCTACGAACTGGGGTGATCATCAATGAGTTTGGCTCCTTCAGATGTGTCTGATCCATCGTCTTTCCCATTGGTGCTCAATTCCCGACGCGCAGCAGATCTGTTGGGCCTGCACTACAAGACCGTCGAAAAGATGGCTCGCGCTGGCGAATTGCCAGGAGTCCAACTTGGCAAAGCTTGGCGATTTTCCCGCGATGCTTTAATCCGATTTTGCGGATCGGAACTTTCCGATGCAAAGTAAGCATTCTTGCCGTAAGTTCCTTACTTAAATCTGATCGGCTCCCCAAGAATTGATTCCCATGATCAGCCAGCCGGGGCTTTCCAAATCCAATCGAAATTCGCTCGCCATAGTCAAGTTGACTCAAATCACAACAAGAGGAAACGAACCAAATCCCTTACCAGAGTACCCGGGACCAAAACGGAAAATGTCTCGACCACCATCACTGGGTTTATAGTTTCTACGGCATCTAAGTGTTAAACCAAATAACCCATTGATGAAAATACTTCCTAGCTGACTTTAAAGGAAGCGATCGCCACTTTCAGTTGATCGACATAGTCCTTCCAGGCAGGACTAGAGGCAGCAGCTACGACTACCGTTCCGCCTTTGGAACCTTTGACAAAACACGATATTTCTTTGAAATGGTTATGTCCAACTGCAGTCACATAATCGTCAATTATGCAAGTACCTAATCCCCCGTTGAAAGGTTTGTTTGATACCTGCGCCACCTCATGAACAGAAACATTGTCATCTTGTGATAGGTGACTTAACCGAATTTGGGGCCAATTCTTTAGCCCCTCGTCACCTTGTTTGGGCGTAACATTGAGGTAGGCCAAGTAGTGACCTGCACCGCTAATGACGGCAGCGGAAACGGAACCTGGATCTCCGGCTATTCGATGAAAATTCAAGGGGTATGCAAGCGTAGCCGTACCCGAGGGTATGGTAACACTCTTCCAGTCCTTCGGAACTGGCGATGGCCTAAGCCAATTAAATATCCCAGGTCTTGACTGCGCCCTCAGCTCAAAGTTTGAAGAATATTGATCCGTAATAGTCGGAATCTCAGCTATCCCAAAAACAATTACTACCAATGAACCTACCAAAAACAAAATGCGAGAGTGACCCATTTGGATGCCTCAATACCAAGATGCAAAGATCCACCATAGAAGCAGGCAGAAGCTGGCCATTATCTCAATGACTATTGAGATGGTTACGAATGAAGCGCCAGAAGATTCCTTAAACCCAAAAAGACTAAAGTTTATGCTGTAGAACAATGAAAATAACGTGGCAAGGGAAAACACCACGCCTACCAATCCAAGCAACGGTTTACGCCAAAATAACACTGCGATTGCCAAGGCCAGACCCGCAACGGAATTGGCTAAAAACAGG
>SCQM01000206.1 GCA_004298555.1 Actinomycetota bacterium
TGATCTTGTCTCTAATCCTGCTGATGTCCGGCACCGTGTCGGCTTGCTGGGTCACGAAGGCTTCCTCTACGAAGATCTGACTGCGAGGGAAAACGTAAATTTTGTCCTGAGAGCGACTAGGTCGGATACGTCAAAAGTTATGCCGTCTCTTGCCGCCGTTGGGCTTACCGGCCGTTTGTCTGACCTGAAGGTCGCAGTAATGTCAGCCGGCCAAAGAAAGAAAGTGGCACTGGCATCGCTTCTGGCGAGGGAACCTGAACTTTGGCTGCTGGATGAGCCGCACGCATCGTTGGACTCATGGACAAGAGAGGTTCTCGACTCGACGCTGGCCGCTGCGGTTGCCAACGGTTCTGCTGTGCTCATCGTTTCACATGAATCTCACCACGGGGCACTTGTTCCAACTCGCGTTGTAGAGGTTGGAGGCGGAAAGGTGATTAGTGACGTTCGAGAATCTGGATCTGGTGGAAGTGCGCTGTCCGCGAAATTGGGTACCGGCAATGTGGCGTGATGCATTGTTGGTTGCCGGCAAAGATTTGAGAATCGAGCTACGGTCAAGGATTACGATCAACCAGATACTTCCCTTTGCTTTTATAGTGCTCATAGTTTTCGCCTTTGCCCTCGATACTTCGCCGGATACGTTGAAGGAGGTTGCTCCAGGGCTGTTCTGGCTTGCGGTTTTGTTTTCCTCAATTTTAGGTGTCGATCGCGCCGTTGCGATTGAGAGAAATGACAGCGCCGGAGAGGGGCTTCTTGTATACGGAGTCGACCCGGGCGGAATTTTCCTGGGCAAGGCCGCTTCTGTATTTGTGCAACTATTTTTATTAGAGATAGTTCTAATTCTTGGAATGGTCGTGTTGTACGGGCCAAAAATAGGTGGCTGGCTTCTTATTGTACTTTCGGCTGTTTTTGCGACCTTGGGAATCAGCGCGGCTGGTGTCCTGTATTCTCAGCTGGCGAGCGGTTCAAAGGCAAAGCAGACTTTATTGCCATTGCTCTTGGTGCCTGTGGCATCTCCGGTACTGCTAGCAGCTACGAAATCGTGGCAGGATGCTTTCGCGGGTACTTCTTCTTTGGGAGATCCCTGGTTGCGACTACTTATAGTTTTCGCAGTGGTCTATCTTGCATTAGGGTCTGTTTTTTACAGCAGCATTCTGGAGGGTTGATGGAATCCAAGAGATATAAACGGGTGCGAAGAGCGGCCGGCATTGCATCTTTGCTATCGGTAGCCGTAACCGTGATTCTGGGTCTGTGGGTTACGCCCCCTGACGTGGTACAGGGGCAATTAGTAAGGTTGATCTATGTTCATCCGCCCGTAGCATGGGTAGCGTATCTCGCCTATGGTGTGACGTCCATAGCCAGCATTCTTTATTTGTGGAAGCGGACAAGGAACCTGCGATGGGATTTGCTGGCGGTCTCGTCGGCTGAAGTTGGAGTCATCTTTACCGGTTTGACTTTGATCACGGGTTCTATTTGGGGTCGGCCGGCCTGGGGGGTTTGGTGGACATGGGATGCCAGGCTCACTACGACCGCGTTGCTTTTCGTTCTTTACCTTGGGTATTTGGCGCTGCGCAGAGTGCCAGCAGACAGCCATCAGCGTGCAGTGAGATCGGCGATTGCAGGATTGATTGCGTTCATTGACGTGCCGATTGTTCACCAGTCTGTCGTCTGGTGGAGAACGCTGCACCAGGGTGCCACAGTATTGAACCCGAGTCTAAGTCCCAAGATTCACGGAGAGATGGCAACGACGCTATTGATAGGGTTTATCTCTTTCACTTTTGTATATATATGGATGCTCATGCAGCGTTATCAGATTGCCGATTTGGAGCAGAGGGTGCTGGATGTGGAATTGGAACAGCTCATTAAGGAACGCCGGAATGAGCCTGGGGTGGGATCCAGTCAAATTGAATCAACTGAAGACGTCGACAATGCCGACCAGCCTTCCAAGGTTTGAAAAGGAAATCGGAGGAAAATAATGAATGGCTATGTTGAAGCTGGGTATCTGGCAGTGCTGGGTGGATTGGGTGGTTACTCGGCACTGCTGCTTGGCAAGTCGAAAAAGCTGAAAAAATCGCTTTTGCCGGTGAAGACCAAGAATGACCGTGACGAATCGAGGCCTTTGTAATCAATGGTTCAATCAGTTTCAGGTGGGACGGGCTCCGATCAGCCAGCCAACTCGAGTAAGGCCAAGCCTCGTGTGCTGCCGTCAAGGCGACGGGCACGAAGGGCGTGGCTGACCTTGGGTATTGTTGTGGTTGCAATCGGCGTCTTGCTGTACAAAGGTCTAGGGAATTCGCTTGTCTATTTCCGCACCGCTTCGGAGGCCGTTCAGGATCGCGCACAGCTGGGAAATAGGACATTCCGGCTCGAAGGCGTGGTGGTCCCGGGAAGCGTTCACGCAACTGGTACCGGAGTGGATTTTTCAGTCGAATCAAGTAATGTTTTTGTCCAAGTCCATGACACCGCGAATCCTCCTCAGCTGTTTCAGCCCAACATTCCAGTAGTCCTAGTCGGGCACTTCCAAGGAAATATTTTTCTTTCAAATCAAATAATGGTGAAACACTCGGCAAATTACGTAGCAGCTCATCCTGACAGGGTCGCCACTGTCAACGGAAAGAAGCTATGAACGAGGTTCTGGGTCAAACTGGTGTTCTGATTGGTTTTGTTGGGGCGATAGCCGGTATCTCGGTTTTGGGGTATGGGCTGACAAAGCACAAGGCGGGAGTAATTCGCCACGGCAGAAGCTACAGTTTTGTTCTTCTAGCGGGAGCAATCCTTGCTACGATTGCCATGGAACGCGGTCTATTGACCCACGATTTCTCTCTGGCCTACGTGGCATCCAACAATTCGAGAGAGACTCCGCTTCTCTTTACCATCACAGGGATGTGGTCGGCGCTGCAGGGATCGATCCTTCTCTGGGGCCTGGTTCTGTCGCTATACATTGCTGGCTTAGTGGTACGAACCCGGCGGCGTCCTGGCGATGAGTTACCAGGCTGGGCGCTACTGATAACCAATGCGGTGGCGGCATTCTTCTTTGCATTGATGTTAGGTCCGGCAAACCCGTTTGTACGAATTTCCGGAGCGATACCTGCCGACGGCATTGGGCCAAATCCCTTGCTCCAGGACCATCCTTTAGTTGCCATTCATCCGCCATTCCTATATCTGGGGTTCGTTGGGTTCACGATTCCATTCGCGTTTGCACTTGCCAGCCTTATTACGAATCGGCTAGATGATGACTGGGTCACGGAAACCCGGCGATGGTCCCTGATAGCATGGGGCTTTCTTAGCATTGG
>SCQM01000207.1 GCA_004298555.1 Actinomycetota bacterium
TTCGAGCGGGCCGGGCAAAGCTCAGACGGCTCGCAATTCTCTATATAACGAGACAATTCTCATGGGGAGTTGACTGACGTCCGTGAGTATCTCGTAGCCCATGTAATTACACATTTCGCGCAAATAGTCGTTGCCTTGCTCGTCGACAGTCAAAAGGAATGGACGGACTCCGCTTATTCTGGCCTCGTCCAACGCTTTTCTGGTGTCCTGCACCGCATAATCAAGCATGAACTCCTCACCATATTCGATTCCATAGTCAATATCGAAAGGCCGGCCATCGGATATGATCATCAAGATCTTCGTTTGGGACTCCTGTCTAGCAAGCTTCCTGATACTGTGGCGGATAGCTGGTGCCATCCGGGTGGTATGAACCGGATTCAGTGCACTAATGCGGTTAATAACCTCCTGGGAAAAATGGTCCCGGAACTCCTTGAGGCAGTAAAACTCGACGTGGTCTCGTCCGGTACCGGAAAACCCGTAAATTCCGACGGCATCGCCAATCTTAGAAGTCACGGCTAGCAGCAGCATCATGCTTTCCTTTTCGATGTCAATAATTCTCCGCGTCAGAGTCTGACCGGTTGTGGAGTCTGTTCGCCTGTCGCTTGCTATGCTCTCTGCCGTGGAGGCACTCAAGTCAAGTAAAAATGCCACTGCCACATCCCGGGAGATTCTCTCCCGGCTGCTGTAAACGTTTTCAGAGGATCCGACTCCTGCAAAAAGGTCGGTCACCGAATCGATGCATGCATCGATGTCCAAGTCGTCGCCGTAAGGCATGCGGTAGACTCTTCGAAGATTCTCCGGAGCGATCGATTCAATGACCTGCATGATCTTTGGAATGAGATGGGAATTTCTCCTGATGGTTTCATCGAAGAGCTGGTTCTGATCCGCGCCAACCAGGTTCTGCTCTCTTAGCGCGCACCAGTCGCGCAGGTAAAGACTTTTTTGGTAGTCCCATTCCGGATAGAGAAACACACTTGGATCGTGACTGTGAATTGATTCGGAAGAATGTTCATGTGCCTCGTCATCGAATCCATGATCATGAGGCAAAGGCTTCAAAGGACGCTGCAGATCCTGCTCGAATTCGTCATCCTGCATTGCCAAGGTGTCATCGTTCATCGTTGCTTTCGCTTTAGAAGGCATCTCGCGAAATGTGAAGATGGACTGCAGCTCAGGCGGGGCTGAAGGCGCATAGTTCCGCAGCCAAAACCCGAGCTGCTCCCGATAGCTCACCGGTTCGAAGTTGACCTCCAGGACCTGGTCGCCTTCTAAATGGACCGGATCAGGCTCCGGCCACTCTTTCGGCCATAGCATCCCGTTAATAGGTATTTCCGGCTCCGACAAGCTGATCAGCGCCGATTCGGCACCAGGAACATCCACATTGGGAAGACCGCTTAGCAAGTGGTAAAGGCGGATCGTTGCCTCAGCAGAGTCCTCCACCGACGCACCGGGCTGGCCAAGGGCTTCCATGACGCCGACTGCCCAGGCTGCCGGAGTTTTTAGAATTCTTGAAACCCCAAAACTGGCGGAGCGGTCATTCAGGCTTAGTCGGACAATCGCTTCGGCGAAAGCCTGTCTCGGAGGCATTAGGGTGATATCAGGGCGCCGGCCCAGTTCGCTCCGCTGCGTATTGACGAAGATTTCACGCAAGCCCCTATATCTTCGAGCAGCCCATTCATCGATACGAAAGTCTTCGAGCACGTTGAAAAGATCCAAAGCCATTTCCCTGCGTGCAAAGAGTCTGAAGAACCAGTCAAGCTCAGAGTCACCGTCATAAACGGGGATTTTCTCCAGGCTTTGAGGGCGCAGTGAGTCAAAATACAGGCCTGGCGTCGAGAAGCTGAAGCCGAACGTCCCAGCCTCATAATGGGCAGCGCGATGGCTCACAGCAAGCTTGTACCACTGGTCACTCGCCTGCTTCGGCGGAAGGCGCACGGTTGATCCAGTATCAGGCGGCGGAGTTTTCATCTCATCTTCCGCCAAAGGGACTAAGTGCACACGCCGTCCTGCCAGCGCCTGGTAATAGATTGCGAGCTTATGCTGAACTTCCTCCAAAAGCACGCTATGATCGACGCTGCTAGTCACTGAAGATGGCCTCCGCTACCTCCCTGATTCCATTCTGCAGCTGATGGTCATCAGTTACCGCCTGTGTAACAGCCATTTCCACCGCCCCGCGGAAAGGCATACCGTGGCGCATAAGTTTTCCGGCATAAATAAGCAGGCGAGTGTTAGGCCCCTCCAACATTTCCAGGCTGTCAAGGTTCCTAAGCTTTGCGCCCAGATGGGCCAATGACTCGGCGACCCCGTTGGATACCCCCGCTTCATGGGCGATAATCGCAGCCTCGGTTTCCGGCGGCGGATACCCGAATTCGATTGCGGCAAACCTTTGGCGTGTACTGTGCTTGAGATCCTTGAGGGTCGATTGGTAGCCAGGGTTGTAGGATACCACCAGTAGAAACTGGTCATCGGCATCGATAATTAGGCCGAGCTTGTCGATTGGCAGGAATCTGCGATAGTCGGTGAGCGAGTGTATGACTACAATCGTGTCTTTTCGGGCCTCAACCACCTCGTCCAGGTAGCAAATGCCGCCATGTTTCACTGCTCTGGTCAGGGGACCGTCAACCCACTCCGTATTTGAATTATTAAGAAGGAACCGCCCCACGAGATCACCGGCCGTCAAGTCCTCGTGGCAGTTGATCGTCACCAATGGTAGAGCCACGCCACTGTTTTGGTTGCCGAGCCGCCAAGACATGTATTCAACGAAGCGCGTCTTTCCGCAGCCCGTGGGGCCTTTTAGCAATACAGGTATATGGTTCAAGTATGCCGCTTCGAACGACTCAACTTCGTTTGCTATTGGCAGGTAAAACGGTTCGCTGTCAGCCCGGTACTCTTCGATGGGAGTTTGCCTTGCCTGGTTGTGCTGCATCTGTGGGTCCTTTGCAAATCGGTTGGAG
>SCQM01000208.1 GCA_004298555.1 Actinomycetota bacterium
CGACGGCAGGCCCGACGTTGAACTTCTCGCCTACGAAGCGTATGAGGAATTTGTAGTGCCAAAATTCTCGGAAATAGTGGAAACTGCGCGAAAACAGTGGTCCCAAGTGCGCAAAGTGGTCGTTATGCACCGGGTGGGTGAGATGGCGGTGTCGGAGTCTTCTGTTTTTATCGTAGTCTCAGCTGAACATCGAGACGCAGCTTTTGAGGCTGCTAAATTCTGTATAGACGCGTTGAAAGCCTCGGCACCTATCTGGAAGAAAGAGCGGTGGTCGGGCGGCAGTGACTGGGGATCCGATTCCCATGAGATAGTTTCAGTGGAGGAGTTGTAAAAGATGGCCAACCTACTTTATCTAGGAGTCCCTGTAGCGATTCTGGCATTGATCGGACTGATTATTTCGCTCAAAGAGCGGAGACCGCGTCCTATTATCTCTGATGTTGACGATTTCGCGAGATCGATGAATGCTCTTTCCTCGTCACGTTTTGCCCGGCCAAATTCGCAATCGAAAGGCAACGACGCTGGCTAATTTGCTCGCAATAGATTTAGGCAGCGCAAATACGGTTGTATGCAACTTCCGCGGAGATGTGGTTTTCGACGAGCCAACTTTGATTGCCTACAACAAGCGCTCAGGCAAAGTTGTCGGAATCGGCAACGATGCCAAAGATGTTGTGGGAAGGGTTTCGGGCTATGTCGTGGTCGAACGGCCGATCAAGAATGGAAGAGTCACCAGTTCCGAACTTTTGGACCACTACATACAAGCACTGATGAAGGTGCTTTCCGTGAGGCGTTTCTCGCGCCGCAAGGCCGTGGTTTCATTGCCCGCATCAGCCACCCTCGTTGAATCGAGGTCTCTCGTGGCGGCTATGAAAAATGCAGGATTCAGCGAGGTTGAAGGTCTCGACAGCGTACTGGCTTCCGCAATTGGAATTGGACTGGACATCTACGGGCCAACTGGGCTTATGGTCGTCAACCTTGGAGCTGCAACTGCCTTGAGTGGAATAATTGCATTCGGAGGAGTGGTGACTGAGTCCCATTCGTTTTGCGGTGGCAACGCATTAGACCAGGCGATCATGGACTTTC
The DNA here is from genome assembly GCA_004298555.1 of Actinomycetota bacterium. Taxonomy (GTDB): domain Bacteria; phylum Actinomycetota; class Acidimicrobiia; order Acidimicrobiales; family Acidimicrobiaceae; genus SCQM01. The sequence continues at coordinate 1,081 of SCQM01000208.1, forward strand.
TCAGGTATGGCAGCCATGTCTCGATTGACGAGTCTATAGCTGAGGAGGTAAAACTTGCCCTGGCAAACGTTCGTGAGGAGCCGCCAAAGTATTTGAGTTCCATGATCGGGCGGGATTTGACCCGGGGAGATCCAGTAACGGTGGAAATTGATGAGGCAAGCGTCCGAGAGATAATTGCCGATCCGATCAAACTGGCGATGGACGTGATGCTCGACACCCTCTCGCATTGCCCGGCTGAATTGGCACAGGATCTTGTATCGTCTGGGATTTACCTCTGTGGCGGATATTCCCAGCTATTAGGACTAACGCAGGCAATTGAAAAAGTGGTTAAGATCCCGGTCCGTGTCGCTGATGAGCCGCGATACGCGGCCGCACGCGGGTTAGCCTTTCATGGGATGACGAACCACGCTTAGGTTTGGACTTCGGATCCCTCAGTTATTTCCAAAAGATCCTCTGCAATTTGTCGAGTTTGCCAGTCGCGATCCTGCGTGGCTGCTCGTAGAGCCTCGGTCACCTCTTCGCCTTCAAAGGCTGCAAGCGCCACTGCAGCCCTCCTCCTGACGTTGGGACGGTCCTTTAGGGCGGATATGACCGTTTCTAGTCCGGCACGGTCCCCGATGGCGCCCAGTGACGCCACAGCGGCTTCCCGGACCAGTGGCTCGGCATGGCTGGACGCAATTTCGCAGAGCTGGGACAGCTCGCTTGTCTTTCCGCGTTCGCCGATTGCCCATAGTGCCATCTCCACTACGAAAGGATCAGGATCTTCTAGAGCCCGGGAAAGCGAAAGTCCCGGATATGACGGCGCCAGCTCGCATGCACGTCTTCTAACCGTTGAGTCTGAATCACTAAGCGCAGCCGTTAGCATTTCATGGTTTAGCTTTTTGAGAGCGTGTAACGCTAAAAGTCCGGAAGCCCGTAGTTTTGGGTCAGACGAGGTAATCGCCGCCAATGCAGTTTCCGCATTGCCGTTGTAGGAAGCAAGTGCAACGTCAAGGCGGTTTAGTGTTTCAGATGATTTGGTTTTTTTGGTGGTCATAGGCGAAACCTTTAAGGATCTGGACTTGTCAGATTGGGTAGTTTGACCCTCAGCCGATGAGTTGGCGAAATATGAAAGCAACCGGTTCAGAAAAGTTTAATTTTATTTCAGGAGCGAAGGTGAAATCAAAGAACAAGAGGAAGATCGTAATAGCTGCCATTGTAGTAGTTGTCTTGATTCTTTTATCGTTCGTGAATTTGCCGATCTGGGCAGTTGCTCCTGGGAAAGCGCAAGAAGTTGCAAGTCTGATAAAGATTGAGGGAGCTTCAAACACACCGAAATCCGGGCATATATTCATGACCGATGTTTCACTTGGACCCGTATCACCGGTCCAGTGGCTCCTGGATAAGATGAATTCCAATGTTGAGCTGGTTCCGAGTTCGGCAATATTGGGTAATTCTCCCCCGTCGTCCTTTATTCCTACCCAGCTCGACGAAATGAAGCAGTCGAAACAGGCGGCTACGGTTGCGGCATTGAGCTATTTGGGATACGACCTCAACATCATCAATGGAGCGCTTATCGCCGGAATTGCGAAGGTATCGGTAGTTTCCTCGGTTTTGCACGTCGGAGATTTGATTACGGATGTGAACGGCACCACGATTACCTCTGCACGGCAGTTTGTGAGTGTGGTATCAACCTTCAAGCCCAAAGATTCAGTAAAGATCAGCTACATTCCCGCGGCACTCGTGGCGAATAGGGGATCTTCGGGCAGCGTGGCCAAGACTGTTTCAGTGACGCTAGGTTCCCGTCCAGATGATGCATCCAAACCGTATCTTGGCATAAATATTACCGACGGAGTAAGCTACAACACTCCGTTCAAGGTCACTATATCGACTCCGGGTATTGGAGGACCTTCGGCTGGTTTGGCCTTTACTCTGGGGATAATCGACCGCATTGAGGGCGGAGGTCTGACCAAAGGAAACACGATAGCGGCCACCGGCACCATCTCTCCTGATGGTTCTGTGGGGGATGTCGGCGGAGTGCCGCAGAAGACGATCACTGTAGAGCGCGCAGGTGCGAAGCTTTTTCTGGTGCCGCCGCAGGAATTTAACGCAGCAATGTCCAAGGCTTCACCGGAATTGAAAGTTGAGGCTGTATCCACGCTGAAACAGGCGGTGGCAGATATAGAGGCTTTTGCAAACTCCTCGAAGTAGCTTAGGTTCTGAAAGATGCCGCTTTGATTATTCTGTAGTTTTGACAAATTTGACGGGATTGGGCTTGCGCTACGCCTATCACATTTGGTGGTGCATCTCCCTTACAGTGAGTTTCCCTATATTGTTCTGAAACTTGCAACATATTGAACAATGAGGCAATTTCTTACATAGTCTTGTCTTTATGAGTTTTGAAGTCTCCGAGCCTGCTCAACCCAATCGCATCAACATTAATCAAATTCAGGATAAGGCCTTTTCTACGGCATGGAAGGGCTATCGCATAGAGGATGTCAGGTCGTATTTGGCTCAGGTTGCATTTGAGGTCAGAGAACTTTCGATGGAGCTTGAAGCAGCTCGTGTCAGAATCGAGGAAATGGCTGCGAATGACGCACAAAGCGGCGGGGCTCTTTCTAAGCAAGTCCTAAAAGCGGAGGAGACTGCTGCCCAGATTCTCCACGATGCCAATAGCGCTGCCAAAGCTCTTAGGGATCAGGCCCGTCAACATTTTGAGTCTGTGCGCCAAAAGGCGGAGGAGGAGGCGAAGGAGCTTCTGGAGCAAGCCCGATCCCAATCCGGGACCATCAGCATTCCCTCAGATGGATACGTTTCAGGTCAGATCGACGAGTCTTTAAGGAAGGAGCTTGAACAGGCACGGCGCAAAGCTGCGGAAATCATCGAGCGGTCGAAAGCTGAAGGGCGGGCGATGATCGATCAGGCCAGAGATCTAAGGAACGAGATTCTGGCAGATTTAAGGCATAAGCGCTCGGTGCTTGACAGTGAGATTGCCGACCTGGCGACTAGAAGGATCGAAGCCTATCAAAGTCTGGCTAGAGCAGTTCAGCTAATCAGCGAAGCCGGTACGATCATCTTTTCAAACGGGCACGAAGAATCGGAAGAGGCAGAAACTTCTGATGAGACGGAGCCTCCGACTCAAGAGCCAGAGGTAAACCAAACCTCCCATAATTCCGCTGAACAGGCGAGCCTGACCATGTCTGATCCCGGAAGTGAGAAGCCCAGGTCTCCCCTGAGTGATTTAGATCGATATCAGGCCGCCATATCCAGCTCTCAGATTGAGATTGGCAACCATCTGGAAGAAGGAATTGTGCGGGTCTTCCACAAGGAAATGGAGGCTGGAACACCAGATAATGATCGAGGTGCAGGTGAGGAATTGCCCGCCGCGGCATCTGAAAACCCAGTCCGGAACCAGCAGGTTGGCGCCGTTGCAGACAACTCCGTCGAAATCGGATTGAGTTCAGCAGAAAACGTTGATAATCCTGCCATGTTCTCTGAGGGACAGGCAGCGAGCCAGGTGGCTTCCGACGAGGTGGTGCCTGACGAGGATCGAGAAGCTGTTAGGGGACTGTCCGACCTCCACCCGGGGCCAACAACATCCGATGATTCCGATGGTGGTGGCGTGTCCCGCACAGCGAGTCCAGTTGATCGGGCCTCGGAAGGTATGATTCAGCAAGAGTCAAGTGCGGAATCCATCCAGCCTGAACAGGATGTTCCTCCTCCAGTAGCCGAAAATACAACCGGCTCAACTCCACATTCGATTACAGATGAGATACAGCGCTCGCGCAAAGCCGACGAGATACTCGCGAGGATCAGATCGTTGCGACTCGGAGAGCAGGCTTCCGATGTTTCGGAACGTGGCGGCGAGGCGCATCCCGCCGCCACAGCCGCAAAAATTGAGCCTGTTCCAACCGATGCGTCTCCTGAGCAGACGCCGCCGAAGGGCGATTCTATTTCCGTTGCTGGATCAGAAGATCTAAATGAGGACGATGCGCCCCAATCTGGAATCGAGGAAGGCGGCTTTCGGGGCAGTGAAGTTGAAGGAGTCTCTCGTGAAACAGATGCCGCAACTCAAGAGCTGCTCGATGTGCGCGAAGAGCTTTTGGCCCCCGTTGCCACGATGCTGTTTAAAAAGATGAAAAGGCTCTTGTCTGATGAGCAAAACGATCTGCTGGACAAAGTGCGAAGAAGCTCAGGTTCAGAAGTGGTGTTGGAGAAGTTGCTCGACGAGAAAGAGCAAATTGATGCACTGGCTATAGCATCACTCGACTTTTTCGAGCAGGTGCGGCTGGGTGTGGCGGAATTGTTTGTTGAAACCAATGGGAGTTCCGTCAGGCGTGATATCTCAAAGCAGGCTGTCCAGTATTCTGAAGAATTTGCGAAAGAAGTGATATTGCCGCTTAGACGACGGATTGAGGAGGCTTTGTCTGTCGATGTGACCGCCGAGGATCAATCGACTGCCGGCGCTCTAGGTGCCATATACAGGGATGTCAGGTCTAACAGACTTGAGCCATTGATTTCTCAGTATGCCAACACCGTATTTTGCGCGACCGTGATGCTCGAGTCAGGATATGAATCTTTTGTTTGGGCGACCGATCCGCAGGATGTCCCTTGCGCAGATTGTCTTGATAACGCCCTGGCAGGAGCCACGATGCGCGGTGAGCAGTTTCCAACCGGGCACTACCATCCTGGAATTCATTCTGGGTGCAGATGCCTTTTAGTGCCATTTATCGCCTAATCTCATTTCCATGAGGATTCCAGCTGATTTGCCACCACAGAGAAGACGAGTGTCCAAGCGACAGTTGCTTTTCTTCGTCTCGGTAATTATTTTCATTGTTATTGTGCTGTCTCTTAGGAGCATCGCAGTCTTCTATACCGATTTTCTGTGGTTTTCGAATGTCCATTTCACAGAAATTTGGAAGGGAGTCTTGCTTGACAGGATCGGTCTCGCGATCGTTTTCGATATTGTCTTTTTCCTTCTTGCATTCGTCAATTTGACGGTTGCTTCAAAACTGAGTCCGCCATTGTCGGCACTTGGATCAGGCGAAGACGAATTAGTCCTCCGATTCCGTTCAACTGCCGGTAAATTTCCGCGGCTCACTCGTACGGTTGTCTCAGCTGTTCTCGCAATTATTGTTGGCACCTCAGCGTCGGGCCAGTGGAAAAATTGGATACTCTACTCAAATTCAGTGCCCTTTGGCTGGACGGATCCTCAATTCCATAAGGATGCCTCCTTTTATGTCTTCAGACTGCCCTTTCTGTCCTACCTGGTGTCGTGGGGTTTCCTTGCGCTGGTTGTAGTGTTCGTGATGATAGCTGTCGTGAACTACTTCAATGGAGGGATTCGGCTGCAAGGTCAGGGCTCAAGGGTGAGTCCAGCCGTGAAAGCCCACCTTTCCTTCATTCTGGCTCTGATAGCGCTAGTCAAGGCAGTTGGGTACTATCTGCAAAGATACAAGCTGGTCAACTCCACAAGCGCCTACGTGAATGGTGCCGGCTATACCGACATCCATGCCGTATTGCCGGCGCTGACGCTTCTCCTTTTTATTTCTGTTGTTTCAGCGATTATCCTGCTTGTCAATATCCGGCGTCAGGGGTGGGTACTTCCAGTAGTCGCGGTCGGTCTATGGGGACTCATCTCAATCCTCCTCGGTGGAATATATCCCGCTATTGTTCAGAAGTTTGTAGTCCAGCCGTCGCAGGTGTCAAAGGAAACGCCATATATTGAGCGAAACATCTCTGCCACTCGCTTTGCGATGGGAATAAATAACATCGCTCAGCAGCCTTTCGATTACAGCAGTACGATAACCGGTTCAACGCTGATCACGGATGCGCCAACCCTGGCCGCTGCAAGGCTATGGGATCCATTAACGCCGGTCCAGACTTTCAACAAGCTTCAAGATATCCGTTCCTACTACCAGTTCAACGGTCTCGCAGTGGACCGCTACGTTATTAATGGAGTGCAGACTCCGGTGATCGTCGGTGTGAGACAGATCAATGCTGCAGACCTGCCAGCTCAATCGTGGATTAACCTGCACCTTCAATACACGCATGGCTACGGTGCAGTACTGGCACCCGCGAATACTGCTTCTACCAACGGAAATCCGGCGTTTTTGATCAAGGACTTGCCTCCAGTATCCACAGGAGGCGCACCAAAGATCTCCGCCCCGCAGGTCTACTATGGAACCAATAATCCCGGCTACGTGATAGCTAACACCAAGCAGCCGGAGATCGACTATCAAACCAACTCAGGCTCGTCGGTTGAAACCCATTACAAAGGGACTGGGGGGGTCCAGCTTTCGTCGTTCGTCCGCCGCGCCGCTTTCGCGTTGAGATTCGGCGACATCAACCCGTTGATTTCCGGGTTGATTACTTCAAACTCTCGTTTCATGTTTAACCGCGACATAGCCTTAAGGGTGCAAAAGGCTGCTCCATTCCTGAACTACGATTCAGAGCCGTATCCGGTTCTTTATAATGGCCAAATTTATTGGGTGATAGATGCATATACCACCACGTCGCAATTTCCTTATGCCCAGGCTGCCAACACGTCGAGTGTTAGCAGCTCCTCGGGGTTGAATTCGCAGTTCAATTACTTTCGTAATTCGGTTAAAGTTGTGATCAATGCCTATTCGGGTGCTATGAAGTTCTATGTCGTTGATCAGTCCGATCCGATAATAAAAGTATACGAAAAGGCTTTTCCCAATATATTTACCCCAGCTTCACAGGCACCTGCGGGGATAGTTGCCCACTTCCGTTATCCGGTGGATGGATTCACAGTTCAGGCAACGATGTATGGGCGGTATCACATCACCGATCCAACCGGGTTTTACAATGCTGGAGATGCGTGGGCTCTGGCTCAGGATCCAGGCAGTTCACCCAGCCAGACGCTTTCTCAAACGCAAACGACAAATGCCCAGGGTCTGGTCCTTCCAGCTTCTCAGCCTGCACGGATGAGGCCGTCTTACCAACTGCTGAGGTTGCCCGGAGAGGCCGGATTGAGTTTTGTACTCACCGAACCGTTTGTGCCAGTATCTACGAACAATCAGCTCCAAACACTTTCAGGATTTCTGTCAGCAGGCTCTGATCCAGGATCTTATGGAAAGTTGACAGCGTACATCTCTCCCAGGGCTCAACAGGTTGACGGGCCACTACTCGTGAATGCCGCCATAGCCGCATCGCCAAGCATTTCCCAGGCAATCTCGTTGCTTGATCAGCATGGCTCGCAGGTTGCCTTCGGAGAAATGCTGATGGTTCCGGTGCATAAGGCGTTGCTCTACATCAGGCCGCTTTACGTGCAGTCAGCCCAAAACCCACTTCCCGAACTGAAACAGGTGATAGTGGTGTATGGTACCCAGGCAGCCATGGAGCCGACTCTTACAGCTGCTCTGAACGATATTTTTGGAGTGACAGTTCCAGGCACATTCGGCGTGAATCAGCAGGCTCCACCATCCTCGGGTAGTGGCGGCGCCAGCGGCGCGACTGCCACAATTGCATCGTTGTTAAGTCAGGCGCAGACATTGTGGAACCAGGCTCAGACTGATCTGAAAGCCGGAAATCTCGGCCAGTATCAGGCTGCCATAAATGAAATGGCGTCACTAATAGCTCGGGCACAGGCCCTTGCAAGTGGGACGTCAGCATCTGGCACGACGTCTACAACTACCACCGTTGCACCAGCCACAACAACGACCGTGCCCGCTGGTGCTGGGGCAGCTTAATTAGATCAGAGTGGTCTGATTCGAGAGTTTCATCTACTAAGGTAATTAGCTGTCATCGCGGGGTGGAGCAGTCTGGTAGCTCGTCGGGCTCATAACCCGAAGGTCATAGGTTCAAATCCTATCCCCGCCACCAAAGAGTACGCAGGTCAGAGTCGGTCTTTAGGGGCCGACTCTTCTGTTTCCCAAATATCCATCCCTACATTCATCCCTACAACGGTCTAAGATTTTTGTAAGATTTCTAAGATTGTTTTTGTAGGACATCCTTGCGAGACAGTCCACAGTTAGCGGAGGGATGGGCGGGTGCCCAGAAGGAAACAACTACGTCAGGCTGAGCAGTATGCACGAAATCAGCGTCTGGCGAAAGAAGCCGGACCGGGAAAGCCTGGTCCAAATGGAACGATCCCGACAGTCTCGCTGGCTGCTAATGTGGCGCTTCGATTCCGTATAAGACGCTGGCTGCGTCAATTAGCTCGGTGATGGCAAGATAGATTGAGAGTTTGACCCAGCCGAGAACGAGAATGCTTGCTAATAAATTCAGACTCCTTGCAGACGCGACTCTCCTGCTACGCACGTGTTGTAGCACCAGCATTGACTGACTCGTCGCTTTCTGCTCAGCAAGAATCGTCGTACGTATTTCCGCCAACAGTGGCCCCATGCATTGAAGCGATAGCAAGCGATGGGAGACGAAGTCGCCCATCGCTTGCAAATGTCAATTGTGTGGGTGTGTGTGAGAACTTTCTTTACGTATTCAAGGGGCTCGACTATTGCGAGCGGTTGAACCAGTCAGGGACCACGTGGATCGGAATGGCGGACCATGATGCCGTTCGGGGAACAACAACGAGGTGCGGAGTAGGATCGGTGCGCGGCACTTTTGCAGTCGCTCCGCTCCGCAGTGATCGAGTTTGACTCGGCGGCACCGAGGGAAATCGCATCGCCTGAGCTCCACGGACTTGTCGACTCTTGATATAACTAGTCGCTGCTGATGACGGTCGCCACGATTCTGCGGACGCGTTCGGGATCGGCGATCGCGTCGATCCCGATGATCTTGTCCTCGGTTACGGTGAAGCCCATCACGGTCAGGGGTTGCCCGTCCATCGTGACCACCACGCCTGCTGTTCCGTTCACCAGTGCAGGCCGCAGGTGGACATCTGGTCGCGTGAACCACGCCCGAAGCCCACTGCGCGCTTGTCTGCCTACGGCTGTGGCGCCATGGATCACCATCGAGGCTGTGGGCCGGCCCGCTCCAGCGTCGATTCGCAATGCCACGTCGGGGTGGAGCACCGCGACGAGGGCTTCGAAATCACCCCCACGTGCTGCCAAGAAAAAGGCATTGACGATCTCTCGTTGACGAGCAAGATCAGGGTCAGGCACAGGCATCTCGGCGCCCTTTACGCGTAGTCGTGCCCTACTCGCGAGTTGCCTCGCTGCTGCAGGGGTCCGACCGACCATGGGAGCGATCTCCTTGAAAGGCAGTTTGAACATGTCATGAAGCACGAAGGCGATCCGTTCGGCAGGCGCCAGAGTGTCGAGCACGACGAGGAGCGCAAGACCAACCGAGTCAGCCCGCAACGCTTCGTCTTCTGGCTGTAGTTGTCCCTCTTGAGTGACGACGGGGTCGGGTAGGTGCACGCCGAGCGACTCCTCGCGCCGGATATTGCGCGAGCGCAGCATGTTAAAGCACACGCGGGCGACGATCGTCGTCAACCACCCGCCGAGGTTTTCGACCTCGTCAAGCCCTGATCGACTTAGTCGCAGCCAGGTGTCCTGGACGGCGTCGTCGGCCTCGGTGAGCGAGCCCAACATCCGGTAGGCCACCGCCCGCAGATGGGTACGGTGCTCTTCGAAGCGATCTGCCAGCCACTCATTCTCGTCCATTGGTCACATCCTCCGTCCGTCAAGTGTCATATAGATGACCCTTCACATGCAAGCTATGTGACAAACGCTACTGAAAGGGAGCACATGATGAATTACCAGAGAGGTAACCAACATATGGCAACCTACCTTCCCCCGATCGAGAAGCCACGGAGTCTGATGATAAAAGTCGTGTACCTGGTCACTCGCCGGATGTTCGGTAAGGTACCGACGGGAACCCAGGTGTTTACGGCGCGAATGCCAACTAAATTCATGTCTTTCTACAACAAGAGCTACAGATTGGACAAGAAGCTGCGGCTTGCCCACAGGACCGCTTTGCTGATCCGTCAACAGGTGGCCCGCAGCAATGGCTGTTCTGCCTGTATGGACACAGGTCGGTGGTTCGCCCTTAGAAAGTCGGAAGATAATGCCGTCCGTATTGATGCCCTGCCGGAGTACCGGACCAGTCCTCAGTTCACTGACGCCGAGCGTGTGGCACTTGACTACGCAACCGAACTCACGGTCAACAAGAATGTCTCTCCAGATACTTTCGCTCGCCTAGCCGACCACTACAGCGAACGGGAGATATGCGACATGGTATGGCTCATCGCCAGCGAGCACTTGGCTAACCTGAGCAACATCGGACTCGGCATCGGATCGGATGGCTTGTGCGAGTTGAAACCCCCACGGGCGAAAAAGACATCCATCACTGGTTGAGCTAATAGCTTGCCCAGTAGGGTTGTGTACAGCTTGATTCCTGGCGGCATCGTTGTCGCGTCCAAGGGCACTTTACATCACAAGTGGCAACCGTGCTGGGCGTACTGCTTGCGGCTCAGCCAAACGGTCAACTTAGGGTGCATGGATTATATCCCTACTATTGTGCGACAAGACGTTAAAACGTCTGTCTGCCTAGATCGAATACCCTGGACAAAGAGCCAGGTACAGAACTAAATCGGGGCGATGGCGAAGGACTCTGGCGAACCTCATAGACCATTCATATAGAACTCATAACCCGAGAAAGTCATAGGCTCAAATCCTATCCACGCCACCATCAAATATGCAGGTCAGAGTCGGTCTTTAGGGATCGGCTCTTCTGTTTCCGAAATAACTGTTCTCTGCAACGTTGTCTAAATTATTTTTATTATTATTTTTATGAAGAGCCACCAAGCGCAAGGATCGTAGTCTCACGGCTGCCCGTGAAGATGCTTGACAGACCGGCTCTATATGCGGCGGTTTATGAGGATAATGTTGAAATGGCTCTCAACAGGCGTAGTCGCCGTCTGGATGACTGAACCACTGCGTCACCGTGACCGCGCCTCCGGTGAAGGATGCCTGCGCACAGTTTGCCTGTGCGCCGGAGAGGCTCCGTGCTCCGGGAATCCAGTCGGGGATTTTGTAAAGCGATCCCGCTGCAGAGCTGGTGCCACCTGTTATGGTATCCCACTGGCTGGACGTTGAATATGCGCCGATCGTAATCGCCCCAGCGTCCTCGAGTCCTGCAATCATACCTTGAAGGTCAGCGACATTCATCGTCTGGTCGGACTGCCATGTGTTCGCTGTCTCGACGTCGAGCCACCAGGGGTAGCTCCCTGCCGTACTTGCGACAACCACTGGAGGTGATTGTTTGTTGATGGCGTTTGCGGCCGCGGCTAGCCAGTTCGTGTCTTGGGCTGCCTTGTTGTATCCGTACTGCCAGGCGCAGGCGTCAGAATTGGTACCAACGTTGTACGTGCCACTCGCGAGAGACACTGTCGTCGTTGTGCAAGACCCGTACGGGGTGCTTCCCGAGACGGGCCAATCAGCTATCACTGCGCCGTTGTATACGTTTCCTGGATCGGCCGTATTGACATACAGCGATACCTTGGGCTGGCTAGTTCCTCCGATGGAGGAAGTGACTGCCCAGTACAACTCGCTCGAGCTGTAGTTCGGGTACGAGGACGATGGCCCAAAACACGGGTTGATATCGTTGGCCAGTCCGCCCGTCACGCCGACGATGCCAAATGCAGGACTCGCCGGAAGACTGGTCCCGCACTGCGGATAGGAGACGTCATTACCGGTCGATACCGAGCTCCCACCTCCACCGCCGGAGTGACCCACCGGCTTCGCAGCGAAGGCTGGGGTTGCACCTCCGACGATGACCGCAGCGACGATGACCCCTTGAACTGCGACACGAATAACTCGCCGTCCGACCGTTCGCCTGCCCATATCCTGCCCCTCCTCTGCCAGCCGAACCTGTGACAGTGGTGCATCATGACTACCAAATCAACCTTGCGTGATCACTGTACCCGCTGTTGATATTGGTGTCAATCACTACGATGTGTGCCGTTTAGGGCCATCGTGTTGACCTCCGTTGACTGTGTATGCGTGGAGGCGACTCGCACCACAGGCCACCGTGAGGGCCGAGGGAAATGAATTAAAGTCCGCTCACAGTTCTTAGCCGATGGCGTCCCGCCGAGGCGCATCCAGACTGGTTAAGGAGCTGATCGAGAACAGGGTGCCAGAAGTTCGGCAGTGGCTACGCGAGAGGATCATTGGGGGTGCTTCCTCAGGTTGCCAAAGCTCGACCGGTGGTGAACAAGAACGTTGAAGTTATCCCACAAAATTCCCACCAATCAGCTCTGGCCGGTCCAGCTCCGACCCGTGCAATTGAGGAATTGAAGTTAAGGGGACGACCCGTGTCAACTGGGAACTACCAGGCCGGACCGGCTGAATAGGTCTCCTAGCCCAAGGACACACCTCTATATCCGATTCCCGATGTTGGAGAGCCAAGAATCCGCCAGTAGGGCTTACCTGCATACAATGCTCTTAATCTGCAATTCCCGGAAGTGAGTAAATATTAGGCTGATTGGCTGGTAGCAATGCTAAGAAAAAGTCACTCATTTGTTTTTATGCTGGCGTTGCTCGCGCCCCGGATCACGGACTTAGAAAATTCGTAGAAAGCTGTACTGCCTCACAAAAGAGGATTTAGGAAATGCAGGAATTATCTGTTTGAGCAGCCACCTATAAGATTAGTAGACTGATGAAGGTTAGTTCGGGATCCATGTAATTTATCGGCGAATAACAATGAGTAAAATGACCATTGAACAGGAATGTCACATCAAATATGAAACATAAATGAAAGAGTTCTAACAGAGTACAATTAGATTAAATATGCCTTGCGCAGGGATTTGGCAGCTTTTTTATCGGTGATGCCATTAACTAAAAAAATTCCGATATAGTGGAGATAATTCAAGAAAGGGGTGATTTCTATGGAAGAGCCACTTCAAGAAGTTCGTGAGACCACTACTCGCGCAGGTAACACCACCCAGACCACTCAGGAAGTCTACGAGCCAGGTCGTCGCCGCGGCAAAGGCCAGATCGTTGCAGCACGGATTATCTGGTGGCTTGCTGGCGTTTTGCTGGCAATCCTTGCACTGCGTTTCATATTCACATTGCTTGGAGCAAACCCGGCAAACGCATTTGCAAACTTTATTTACTCGGTCAGCTATCCGTTTGTGTCACCATTTTTCAATCTTTTTGGGTATTCATTTCACTATGGGGTGTCACATCTAGAAATATTTACCCTTGTGGCTATGGTAATTTACGCTCTGATTGCATGGGGTCTGGCTAGATTGGTCACCATAACAAGGGATTAGAGCCAGGGAATATCAGGAACATCACCTAGCATTGAAATCTAAATTGGTGACGGGTGCGGGCTTGCTTCTCAGATTGGGGAGCATCCCGCGCCCGTTAGCTTTTAAGGGCTGAGTTGATTACCATCCGGCAACTGGTGACCTTATATGCACGCTCGTCAAAGGTAAGTGAGAACTCCATAACGGCTCACGACTTAGCGAATCGTTTTCCATAATGAATACTTTTGGGGATTTTCGCAAACAACTGGCTGCAAGAACTCTCGCACAGAATGGTGTAACGTTCGTGCTCGTTTGACCGATGTCATGTCGCGGTGGAGGGGAGAATTCAGCCTACCCACAGTTGCATGGGAAATTTGATGCGACTACTTCTAAAAGGGGGAGTGCAGTAAGCAACCCTATTTAACACGGAGGTATTGAGCGTGAGTTTGCTATCCTTGCGAAAAGCCGCCCTTGCCGTCGGCGTTGCCGGATTAACCGTTTCTCTCACGGGAGTCGGCGCGGCCGCTGCAGAGGGTTCTCCAGGTGGGCAGGGAACCGGTGTCGCCGTAACACAAGGAGAGCCTGGATCTCTCCAGCAAGTTGTGACCGTAAAGTTCCCGTCGCCTTATTTGAATCCTAAGAGTTTTGATATCAGTTGGGTGGATTCTCAAACACAGACCTATTACCTTGCAGATCGCACTAACAACTCTGTCGATGCGATCAACGCAGCTACGGACACGTTCGAAGGTACCATCGGCTCCGGTGACTTTAGCGGCACCGGTGCCACTGCGACTTCAGCGCAAAAGTCAACTTGTGGCCCCTTCGGCGTTGCAGGCCCTAATGGCGATCTTGTGCTGCGCGTGGGTGGTGTTACCCAGCTATGGGCTGGTGATGGTGTCACATCTACGTCACCTACTAGCACCGTCAAGGTCTTCGACCTAAGTAGTCCGAGTTCGGGTACGCTTGCGGCGAGCATCTCTACTGGAGGCCAATGCCGTGCGGACGAGCTGGCATATGATCCCGTGGACAATCTGGTGGTCATTGCCAATGATGTTGACACGCCACCATACCTAACGTTTATCTCGGTGAACGCCAACCCTGCAAATGACAAGGTTGTCGGGAAGATTCCATTTGCGAATGCAATTGATGGGATTGAGCAGCCCGCTTGGAATCCAGCCAATGACATGTTTTATGTAAATATCCCACAGATCCCAACAACAGATGGATCCTGGATGGGTGAGGTGGCCGTCATCAATCCCCGGACCATGAACGTTGCCACTACGCTTCCTGTTCCCGGATGCTCGCCGGGAGGCCTCGCAATCAATGTCCAGCTCCAGCAGATGCTCCTCGGCTGCAGTGGTGATGCCATCGCCGGCGACACTGTCAATGGAGTCACCTATCCGGGCAATGCTGCAGTGTCGTACATCATGGATGTCAAGACCGGCCGTATTGTTGCGAAGTTTGCGCAGGTTGGTGGCTCCGATGAGGTTTGGTACAACCCTAGCACTGGGCAATACTACCTCGCTGCGAGCAACATGACCTCCAACGGACTTTCGAGCGGATATCACGCGCCGGTATTGGGTGTGATCAGCTCTCACGGAAACCGATGGCTGGAGAACTTCCCCACGGCCGTGTCGGCACACTCGGTGGCAGCCAATTCCATGAATGGCCAAGTATTTGTGCCCATCCCGGGCTATGGGATTGCTGTCTTCGCCCCGACACATGGCGATGACCACGCGGGCAGTTCCTAGATCTTCTACTACCCGTCAATCAACATCAGACCTGTGCTGGCAGAGATGTATGGCCAGCACAGGTCTGATCGGTCTTTCCAAAATTAATTGCTCACATTATCCAGAGCTATAGACCAGGTTTTTAATACTGCACCGGAACTGGCCTAATGAGAGGCCTGTTATTTCCGGAACAGAAGTTCACCATGGCCAATTTGAATTGATATCACATCGAAGATTCGGTGCCTGAGCGATATGACTTTCCCGGCTATTTCGTATATTTTCGGCGCCGAATTCTTCGTTACTATGCTTAAATTCGAGATTGGAGAGGGAGGTCGGCACGGGGAAAACTTGGCCCTCACGAATCCACTGGTCTGGCCATAATCAGCTAGGTCCGCCTAGACTTTAACCATTCGATGCAACGGAATGCTAGCGCATCGGCAGCGCCTTTACTGAGTGGGCCACTATTGATTTGTCAGGAGTCGGTTCGAGGAGGTGGGAGGAATGTGCAGCTACTGTGGGTGTGAGGCAGAGAAGGTTATGAAAGCACTTACTGACGAGCACGAAACGATTGCCTCATTGGCCAGACATCTCATCAGTGACCTTGACCAGGGAAACTTTGAGTCAGCAGCACTGCAAACGTCTGAACTTGCAGTTCTATTTGACCGCCATGGCGCATCCGAGGAAAACGGATTATTTAGGCAGCTACTCTTGGCTGGCGAAGCTGTCGAAGAAGTGGAAAAGCTGCTGGCAGATCACATCAAGTTTCGAAATGGTTTCGGTGACCCAGCTGCAGTTTCGCAACCGGATCAGCTTCGTAAATTACTGAAGGAACTTTTCGAGCATGCGGAGTTGGAAGAGACTGATCTTTTCCCATACGCTTGGCAGGTTTTGCCAGGTGAAAGCTGGGATCTCATTGAAGCAGCTAACCTTCGAACTTTCTAGGGTCAAAAGCTCCTGAGAGTACCTGCCAGAGGCCGGAGTTTTACCCTGCAGCCTGCCCGTTTGGGATCACGCACCGTGAGGTCCAGCTCCACTTTAGGATCCAGCTTTTCAACTAGTCCTTCCAATAAGCCCAAATGGATTTGGCAGACCGTGTCGGGATCGACGGAGGCAACCTCAACATATGGACAATTCTCTAGAACGAAATCCCATCCATTGTCTGTTTGAACAGCACGCGGCCTAAAGCCCTCCGCATTGAGACTTTCGTTTAAGATGCTTAAAACATCTTGTTCATGGTCCTTGGTTTCCCGGATGCGTTTTTTGCCTGCATCGCGCCCAACCTCTCTGGCGGAGCGTTTGGACTTCATTATCTCAGCCATAAGCACTGCGACGGTTTGATAGGGACCTTCTGTCCCCCAGGCTCCTAAGATCTGAGAATTCAAGGTATATTGCAATCTTGGACGTCCGGGTTTAGAGCGATTTTCGAGCTGCTCGTCCACTAAATGAGCGTCTTTTAGCACTGCTAGATGCTGGCGG
>SCQM01000209.1 GCA_004298555.1 Actinomycetota bacterium
GACGTCGATACCCTCACTTTTCAGGACATCGAAATTCTCGGTCGCAGCGATCTGTTCGACGACCTCATTTAGTTTTGCCATGGCTTGTTCAAATGTTCGCCCTTGGGATGCCGCTTCGATGAGGGTTTTCGACGGGACACAGCCGGTAAATGTGCAGTCGCCACCTATGCGGCCCTCCTGAATCATGGCCGTCCGTTTACCTCGCCTGATCCCGGCACGTGCGGCACCCAGACCACCGGCACCGCCGCCGATAACCACTAAATCATAACTCATTGACTTGACCTATACTCGGATGGAAGCGGGCTAAATGCATTGGGCGATCGGAGATTTAACATACGTAATCGTCTTTGGTTTGCTCAGTCGTCATAGTCGAACCCATCCGCCTTTGCGACATTTGCTAGCTGCTCCGCCAAGATCCGTAGCCGTTCAAGGGCATCGGGGTTAACCTGCTTGGATTTAGTTTGAAGTGATCGCTTGATATCTTTGTAAACCGAGACTTCAAGGCCGCATCTCCTGCACTCTTCTATGTGAGCTGCGACGCGATTCGTGGATGCGTCGTCAAGCTCTGCGTCGCAATAGTTCTGCAATATTCTCCTCGTCCTCATGCAGCGCATGCGGACCGCGATCCTACTCCCCAGCTTCATAGAAGACTCCTTTTCGGGGCTACACCGGCATCACCGAGTCGCTGACGAATCCGTGCCCTGGCACGATGCAGACGGCTCATAACGGTACCTATTGGAAGACCAATGATTTCAGCTGCCTCTGCATAGGACAGCCCGTCGATATCAATGAGCTCGACCACTTGACGATGACGATCAGGAAGGTTGACTAGGCAAGAAGTGACGACTCCAAGGAACTCATTTGCGATATACGCTTGTTCGGGAGAATTATCGACCTGATCAGGTGCTGAAAAAGCAAGACGTTCAACGGCATCTCCGTCGCGAAGTAGGTTGGGTCGACGCCGGCGATGACGCTTCTTCTCGGTATTTCGCATAATTGTAAGCAGCCAGGCTCTGGGGTGAGTCCCATCAAAACGGTCGATAGCACGATACGCGCTCAAAAGTGTCTCCTGTACCAGATCCTCGGCATCCGCACTGTTACGGGTGATCGTCAAAGCCACCCGAGCAAGTACCTCTAGTTCAGGTATGACATAAAGCTCAAATGAGTCCTCGCTACTCATTTGCGTACCGAGATCGGGCATGTTACGGAATCCCCTCTTGGTCCCCATTTATTCCACGGAATATTTTCCAAGTGTATCTAGCCAATACTCCAGTAATTTCCACACCAAACTCTGACCTATAAGGTTCAGCTATAGTCGTGTTCTATCGCGAAACCACAGGGATCGGTCGAAAATCAATATAAGAACTGTGACGACTATCCCAATCCTAATAAACACATCAGCCAAATTAAAGACAATGTTTTCGTGGAAAAGTGAAATCCAGTCAATGACAGCGCCACGAAAGAGTCCTGGGGGACGGAAGACACGATCGGCCAGGTTTCCAAGCGAACCGCCAGCTGCCAGGCCAAGTGAAAGCCTAAGCCACTTGTGAGGTGAGCGAAAGGACCAGATAATTAATGCGGCAGTTCCGCATACAACCAGTATCGAAACCAAAAGGGGCACGTTCGATCCCACCCCTAAAGAAGCTCCCTTGTTGAAAAGGAGGCGAAGGGTTAAATCCCCTCCAAACATTGGTATCTGCCGCCCTCTGGTTAGGGCCACCTCAGCAGCATGTTTACTAACTAAATCTATTATGAACGCCAGAGAAATAGCGGCTCCTGGCGCTATCCACCGACGCTCCTCTCTACGGGTACCCATTTTCAGCACTTTGTGACTCCCAGGCTTTTGCCCAACAATTGTAATGCTGGGGTTATTTTCTCTAGTTCGTTTCGCAAATGAAAGACTTCATGCCTTTGATTGTTTAGCCTTAGGAGGATAGTTAATCAAGGAAAGACTAAAGTTCTTCTCTGAACATGTATAGTCACTCAGATCCCCATCAAGTGAATCGGATTGACTTGTGACCAGATAAGGCGGATAATACAAGGGTCACCACAGAGAGTCATACAAAAATCGAGGCTACAATGCCTAATGGAGGTTAGAACCAGTGCCAACAGTTCAACCCAAAAGACCGCTAGCCGTAGCGTTTGACGTAAATGAAACTCTATTCAACCTTGAAACCCTCCGGGATAATTTCACTGGTCTCGGCCTCCCGGTCCGAGCCATGGAATGGTGGTTCGCGGTAATTCTTCGAGATGGATTCGCTCTAGCCTCCACTGGTGATTACGCTCAATTTTCAACTCTCGTCGAATCAGCACTCGAAGAGGTGCTCATGGCCTCAGGAATGGATACTAACGCTGGTGCAACAGAGGCAATGCTTGCCGAATTTTCTAAATTGAAGCCTCACCCAGATGTTGCGGAGTCATTTGCCTTGCTTGCCCAAGCAGAAATACCAATGTTCACCCTCACTAATGGGAGCGCTGCTCTAACTGAGAAGCTCCTTGGTCAGGCCAAATTGCAAGATTTCATTAAAAGGAGGCTCTCTGTCGATGCGGTTGCCCTCTGGAAGCCAAGACCCGAACCTTACCACTATGCAGCTGACCAAGCTGGTGTCCCTCCTGAAGCCCTTGCCTTGATAGCGGTTCACCCATGGGATATTCATGGAGCCGCCAAGGCCGGACTCGTCACGGGTTGGATTAACCGCGGAGGTCGGTCCTACCCGAGGAGCTTTGAGCCCCCTAGCTTACAAAGTTCCAGTCTAACGAACCTAATTGAGCAGCTGATTGGGCTTCCGGTTCGCTAGAGACACTCTAGTTAATCCGCCAACGCGCCTTGAAAGACGCTTTCTCTGAAGTCCCAATGGGAGAACATCGATGCTCACCAACCCGGACACTTTGGCTCGATGGGGTCAAAATTCGGGCTTTTCGATCCGGTGGAAACGCCATCCTACGATCAAATTGGGTCCCGATAACACGACAAGGGTCTTTTCCGTTGGCTGGGTTTCCAACAATCGCTTTACAGGTTTGCACTTTCCGAGCAAAAACTCGACAATCGTTCATTGTGAAAGGATAATGCACCACCTAAGAGACACTTGGCTATTCGCCTTGTTTTTCACGTTTGGCTCGGACCCACCTACTGCAAATCTTTATCTTGGATTGATCCTTCGGGAATGAGCCCGTACGGATGTCTTACGGATTCGCGC
>SCQM01000210.1 GCA_004298555.1 Actinomycetota bacterium
GCTCTTCCGATCTGATCCTCCCGAGTGGGAGGATCCACTGAGGCTAGCTAGTAGCGCTGAATTAATTATTTGTATACTGCACGAAGTATCTCTCCGGCAAATGTCTGAGAATCTTTCACCAGGCTCCTGCTTCGAATCTGGCCTGAAACCATGACCTTCGCACCTTTTGAGGCAAACTGGTCAGCCAGTTCTTGCTTTGAATTCCCTGCAGAAAGAGAGTGGACCACGAAGGTTGCCACTTTCTTGCCATGCATAGGAGGCAAAGTTGGAAACTGGGTCTTCGCCTTGCGCGAAAGGCGTGCCATTGGCATGCCCTCAACCTGGGCACCGAAGATCAAAAGATCGGTGCCAAGCATTGTGAGGTCATCCAGGTGGGCTATGTCCGATGTTTTGACTTCCCATCCACTTCCCCACAAGGACTCGCCGATTTGCGCTGAAGCTTCTTTGACAGCGTCGCTTGCTCCGTCATCGACAATTAATGCCGAGCCGACATAGACTGGACGATCGCCGGTGTTGCCTTTGGTTTCACGCCCGAATTCCTTGTCGAGATCTGCCAGCAGGCCCCGTGCGGCGCTCATACCCTGTGCCATGGCAGCTACCACGGTCGAGGGTCCGATACGAAGGTCTCCAACAGCCCAGATTCGGTCGCTCACCGGGAATGCAGACTCTACTCGGAGGTGCTCCCTGTCGTAAGAAAGCGCAGCCAGACTTGGCTTGCCAGCAAAGAAGCCGCTTCCCAGCCACCTGCGGTCTATGAGCCTGTATCCGCCCTTCTTAGGCATGGCACCGAGTTTGATCGAGTTCGAAAGGGCTTTCCATTCGTCGTCGACCCGGTATCCCATTGCCAGAACGACCATGTCCACGTTGATGGTCTTTCCCGAGCCGCTGTTAATGGTGGGCAAGGTCTCTGCCGACGTGTGCGTCGTAGAGTTCAATTCGGCTGCAACGACGTGTCCCGAGCCGTCTCCAATGAGTTTGGTGACAGTTGTCAGGAAGCGGACGTCCACTCCTTCTTTGCGCGCATCCGCAATCTCGTCTGGCCGCCCGCGCGCAAAGCGCTCATCCATCCAGTCGATCGCGATGGAAGTGCCACCCAACCGAAGTACGGAGCGTGCCACGTCCATTGCAGTGTTTCCTGCACCGAGCACGAGGACCTTCTTGCCATTCAAAGTTGGTTTGAAGCCCTCGCTGCCGATCAGCGATTTGGCCATCTCGAGGAACGATGTTGCATCCTCCACGCCGGCCAGGTCCAGCCCGCCTATGCGGGGCTGCGTAGGCTGTGAAGCGCCTGTGGCGAAGATTGCCGCGTCGAATTCATTGAGCAGTTTCGTTGCCGATGCCGGATCGATTCCTTCATTGAACCTGAAGGTGACGCCGGCTTCCTTGAGATTCTCCACGCTTGGGCGCCATGCCTCTGAAGGCAGGACATAGCTGGGAATTCCCCATCTCAGAATTCCGCCAGGCTCGCTATCGCGTTCAAACACTGTGACCTGCGTGCCGGCCTTGCGGAGTTCGTAGGCTGCACCTAGCCCGCCGGGCCCGCTGCCGATGACAGCTATATTCAGGCCGTTCTTGGCGGTCGGAGCAATCGCCGGAGCAGATGTGTGATCTGCAATGTAGCGCTCGATACGGCCGATCTCGACGGCGTCTCCGCCGGCCAGCGTCCAAGAGCAGGACCCTTGGCACTGGGTATTCCAGTCGCATACTCTCGAGCAAGCAGCCGATAGGCAGCTTGTCAGTCCGAGAATCTCCCTCGCTCTTTCGAGGTCTCCATCATGCGCGGCACGGATGAACCCTGGTATGTCGTTATGCGTTGGGCATCCCTTTACGCAGGTCGGGTCTGGACACTGCAGGCAGCGCTCTGTGGCTTTGACCAGTTCGGCGAAGTCTTCAAAGCCGGGGATCACCTCGTCCACTTGTCCGACCAGAGAACCCTTTAGTTCATAATGCACGGGGTAGGCCGGAGTTACTTTCAGCGGCCCATCTACGTATATCGCGGAGAACGGACAGGTACGGAAGCACTGCCTGCATCCGACGCAAAGCGAGTTGTCTGCCACGGCAATCCACTGTTCCGAGTCCAGAGTCAAAGCGCCCGTAGGACACCTGATAATGCATTCCTGACACCCGGCACAGCGATCTTTAAGGATATGTACATTTGGTCCAGTGTCTAATTCTGTATTGGCTGGCCCTATTGGAGTTTTTGTGCTAACCACTTTGAGTTCCCTTCTTCCTCAGTCTCTGAAATGTCGCTCGGTTAGGATGCCGCGTGCATTGGCAGGTACAGGACACTTGCGACTACGCAAATCACCAGGGCAAATCCCATTGCGCCAACCAGTGCAAGCTTTGGCCGGCTGGCATTGAGCTGTATGTCAGTCTTGGCAATTCTGTAAGTAGACCAAAGTGTCAGAGCGGTTCCAAGTCCCATCACGCCAACCTGGACCGTTACGATCCTCGGGTCGGTGAGCAAGTGAACCTTGTATATGCCGAGGTTGATCCCTAAAGGAGAAACAACGGCTGATGGAACCCTGACAACGTGCTTAAAGACCTTGGGCAGCTGCCTTGCAAAGTAGTCCATGCCTGTGATCGGGATCATCGCATATGCGAAGGCAACGAACCAGCTCGTTTTCTGGCCGACTATCTTTCTTAGACCGCCAAGCTTCTGAACTCCCACAACGCCTAGCCAGATGAGTCCAACGGCAGCTGCTATTCCGCCGAGGTAGTCAATCGGATTCGGGTAGTGGGGGAAGCTGATCTGGGAGTTCAGCCAGTCGTCTATGCCGCCAAACCAGCTGAGAGCGTTGTACTGCTGGTATAACACCAAGCCAAACAAGATTGCAACCGAGATTCCGATGTCGAAACGCCTGCGGGTAGGAGCAATGACTGAAGTCAGCGGCTTCTGAACGAAAAGTCCGATGTTGTCGGAGGGGCATGACTTGTAGCACTCGGAGCACAAGCCGCAGAAGGAGTTCGAATCTGCACTTCCCGGCCATGTATACCAGGGGCATCCGAATCCGTCTTCGCCGCCACGCATGCAGTCCTTTGTCTTGCAGTTCAGACAGACGTTGCGGTCTTTCGTTCTGAATCCGGCGACGCTTCCCATGGCTCCGGCAGTTGCAATCACTGAAGAAAGTGGACACAGGTACCGGCAGAACGTCCGCCTTTCAAAGAGCAGGAAGCTCAAAGTCGCGAACGCTACGATTGACAGAACCATAATGGAGGTTGCAATGGGTGCACCCGGGCCTGCTATGTTGAAGAACTCCTCCAAGAAGGTCAGGATTACGAAGACTATGGAGGAAATCAGCAGACCGTGTCCTGCCCAGGATTCCGGAAGTTTTTTGCCAAGCCCCAGAGACTTTTGAGTTCTCTGGAACAGCGTCCTTCTTTGAATCCACTCTGCAAAGCCGCCGAACGGGCACATCGCGCACCACGCGCGCCCTATCACAGCCATGAGGACGAAAACCAAAGCGAACCATAGGTACCATGTGATCGCTGGCCCAAAGTTTCTTCCAGGATCGGTGACACCGAAGATTCCGGTTGCTATGACTATCCAAAAGATGATCTGATTCGGAAGAATCAGAAAGAACTGAAATTTTCTGTTCCGGAGCGATTTCTTTAGAAACCGGCCAAAGAATCTATTTTCAGTTAAATCGATCCCCGGATCGGTCTTGACGAAATGATCCGTCATACCGGTTTGCCGTGGTGCCCGTAGTCTGATCGACGACGAGATAGGATCGTTATGTTCCGACTTCTTATCTGACCGTGGTTGAGTAACAATACTCTTGGCCATTTTTCAGCCTCCTAGCGCCTCTAGTTAATGGTTACTGTAGCGGTTAACGTAAAGTAAATCAAAATGGAATCGAGAAAATTTTTAAAAGGTAGGACATTTTGGCATCGGACCAGCTAGAAGGGGTAGGGTTCCAATTGGCTTCAGGATGGAAATTTAACGCAACCCTCCAGAGTGAATTGCAGCATCTTCGATGCAAGGATTTGCGGACGATCAACCAAAAGATCCGAACAGGGGAGTCACAGCCAAACTCAAATTTGCAGATCCTATCTATTGATGCAATTCGGCTCGCCCGGCAATGAACAATCTTTATTGTTCGGCTGCTCATCTCCAGGGTCAGGAGTTGTCTGGAGTGAAGACGCGGTGCACGGGATGCCGGCAGGCGGTCTGTAAATATCCAAATCTTCATCCTTATTGGACATTCAAGAGCGTCTCGACGCAAACAACGATCGATTAGATACCCAATAATCGTTAAGCGCAAAAGATCGGACTATTATAAGACCTATTGGGTTATCTAATACGAAGTGGCAATTTCGTGATCCAGCTTGGAACTGAGTTGTGACTGCGGTAGGTGTCATTGCGCCATACCACAGATGGAGTTTGATGGTTGTCGGCAGCACAGGTGCGTGTTTTTTCGAATTGGGCAGTTCCGGGTGGCACGTAAGTTCAGAGAATGACAGACATCGGTAATTTTTAGTTTGAAAATGAGTTCGATAAAATGAATCTTTCACTTAGCAAGAAGGCAGACTATGTGGTCAAGGCGGGGATCGCATTGGCGCGCTCATATGATCGGGACGGTTACGTAAAGGTTCGCGAAATTGCTGCTGAAATGGCGATACCACGAAGCTACACTCCGCAAATTCTCGATGCTCTAATACAAAACGGACTTGTTGAGTCGCGTGCCGGCAAAACAGGAGGTTACCGCCTCATCAAAGATCCGGCGACCATTACTGTGCTGGAACTGTTGGAAGCGGGCGAGGGACCGCTCACGCCAGTCAATTGTGCTTTATCAAATGGCCCATGCAGATGGGACAACGTCTGTCCCATGCACGAGGTGATATCGACCGCAGTAAAAGGATTCCGCGAAACCATGCAGGCTGAGTCACTTAGCTCGCTCGCGAGCCGCGACCTGCTTCTGGAACGTGGTGAGCTTGGTCTTCCTGAGAATCCGCACGTTCGCAAAGATCCAGCCAGGGAGTTTTCCGTCAGTGCCTCCGCACTAATCGAAGTGCCGCGGTTAGATGCCTTATCGCGGCTGCAGTTGCGCGATGGCGAGTGGCTCTCAGCCCCAATGCTGAGCGCCGCCAGGACCGTGATTTCCAGGGAAGGACTTGGCTACTTGTTTTCAGACAAGGCA
>SCQM01000211.1 GCA_004298555.1 Actinomycetota bacterium
TCGGCTCCAGCAGCCAATGCTTGATCGGGAGAGGCAACCCTGGCTTGATCACCAAGGCTATCCTCGCGGCGCCGTATGCCGGGAACTACTTTCACAAACCCTGGAATTATCGAATTAATATAAGCCAGATCAGTCGGCGCACAAACCAAACCATCCGCACCGGCCTCAGTCAGAATTGAAATCCTTTCGGCAAGATCATCTCTCGTAACCTTCACCACGGAGGTCAGAACGGTTACCCCGAGCAATTGAGGTACCGAGGTATTTGCACTCCTCGCCCCATCGTGAAGACCACTCAAGGCAGCTCTGACCATGTCTACCCCGCCAACAGCATGAATGGTCGTGTAGGCAACACCTAGCTTAGATATCACCTTTGAGGCTTTTTCCACAGTTACCGGTATATCGTGAAGCTTCAGATCGAGAAAAATCTTGAATCCCAGACTCAGGAGAGGTCCGATAACTTCCGGCCCATGCGCGGTGAACAGCTCCAGTCCTACTTTGGCAATGCCGAATTTGCCCTTCACCGCCCTGGCCCAGCTCATGGCCTCGTCGATGTCATCTGTATCGAGCGCAATGGCCAACCGGGCGCCAGGATCCACCTTAGCTTCCATGGGAGGCGCCGATCAGATCGGTGACCTGCGGTACTGAATTTTCATCGCACCACTGGCCTATCTCCTCCAGAATCCGTGTCATTGCTCTTGGCTCTACAAAAGTGGCGGTGCCAACCTCAACTGCACTCGCACCAGCCAGCATCAGCTCGATCGCCTCGAGACCCGTGCTCACTCCACCTGCCCCAATAATTACCACGCTGGGGATTGCCTCGTAAATATCGAAAATTGCCCTCACCGCAACAGGATGAATACTCACTCCTGAAAGACCGCCCCGGATCGCTCCAAGAACCGGCTTCCTGGTCCGGGTGTCGATCCGCATTCCGAGCAACGTATTGACCAAGGTCAACCCGGCAGCGCCTGCATCGAGGGCACTCTGTGCAATCTCGACGAGTTGATGGGTATTGGGGGAAAGCTTTGCAAATGCAGGCAGCCTGAATCCTTCGAACTGCTTCAAAACATCAAAAGTAGCCTGTGCAGAATGGGCAAACATGTTCGATCTGTCCTCGAGGTTGGGACAAGACACGTTAACCTCCACCGCCACAACCGCATCCGGCAAATCCTCCATCAACGCCCTGGCAAGCGCAAAGTCTTCAACCGTCCTTCCCCATACCGAAATCATAACTTTGGCTCCGCTGGTGATGAGACCTGGAAGATAATCCCGCTTCCAATTCTCAATACCAGGTCCTTGCAAGCCGACGGAGTTCAGCATCCCCGGGCCAGCACCCACGATTCGAGGAGCGGCGTTACCATCCCAGCTGAAGTGAGCCAGAGATTTTACAACGATGCAGCCCAATTCGGAAAGATCCATGTATTCACGGAGCTCTGCGCCGTGTCCAGAGGTTCCTGCCGCGCTCATAACTGGATTCTTGAGCCCCACCGGGCCGACGGCAGTAGATAAATCCACTTTGAACAATTCCCCTCCATGACCAAATTAGTTGTATCTCGATCCTGAAACCGGATTACTTCCACCATTGTGATAATCCTGAATAGCCGTTACGCCAAACTTTTTGCCCGACCATTCCACCATTCCCGAAACTGCGGCCCTGGCCGCAGCCATGGTTGTCACGCACGCAACCTGGTTACCGAGAGCCGCAGTCCTAATGTGATGACCGTCGGTTCGCGGACCTGAGCCGCGGGGAGTGTTGACCACTAAGCCAACTTCGCCTGAAGAAATCAGCTCCACCGGGTCGATTTCAAACCCGTTGCTTCGGTCACCGAGCTTGGCAACAACCCTGTCAACTTTGATCCCGGCTTCGCTAAAGGCGTGCGCAGTTCCGGCCGTGGCGGCAAGTTTGAAACCCATATCAGCCAACTGCTTAGCCAGTTCGACGCCGACTCCCTTGTCCCGGTCGGCAAGAGAAAGGAAGACTAGGCCTGCGGATGGCAAACGCGTGCCGGCCGCCAACTGAGATTTAATGAATGCCATTTCGAAACTGGAGTCGACTCCCATCACTTCACCGGTCGACCTCATTTCTGGACCCAGCAGAATGTCCGACGAGGGAAAGCGGGAAAACGGCAGCACAGCCTCTTTGACACATGAATAGCTAATGGCATTCGAGGGAGCGAAATAACCGCTGTCTTTGAGTTCCGTGAGAGTCTTGCCGACCATAAGCAGGGCAGCTAATTTTGCCAGCGGAACCCCGGTCGCTTTTGCCACAAAAGGTACGGTCCTCGACGCACGCGGATTCGCCTCGATAACGAATACCTGTCCCGATTTGACCGCAAACTGTATATTAATCAAACCCACCACGGAAAGCGCGTCTGCTATTGATCTGGCGTATTCTCGAATGACTTCCTTGGTTTGGTCCGTCAGGGTAGGAGGAGGTATAGCGCATGCGGAGTCACCAGAATGAACGCCAGCCTCCTCTACGTGCTCCATGATCGCACCTATGTAAAGATCCCCATTTTTGTCCCGGAGGGCGTCAACATCGACTTCTATCGCATCTTCCAGAAAACGGTCTACCAGGACCGGACTCTTAGAGGCCTGCCGACCTTCCGCGTGCAATTGCGTCAAGCGTGACATGGCAGCTGTGAGCTGCTCGTCATTATAGACAATCTCCATAGCCCTGCCACCAAGAACGTACGAAGGCCGCACAAGCACCGGATATCCTATCCTTTGCACCACCTCGAATGCCTGTTCCAAATCTAAAACCGTTGCTCCCGCGGGCTGCGGTATATCCAGTCTGCTGCAGAGATCGGACCATCTCTGCCTGTCTTCCGCAATATCAATTGCCTCTGGGGAGGTCCCCAAAACCAGGCTGGGATCTATCGACCCCGCAATCCTAAGAGGGGTCTGGCCACCAAGGGCCACGATCACTCCAACAAACTCGCCGTTACCCCGTGCCCTGGCCTGTTCGGCCTCTATTACGTTGGCGACATCCTCCGGCGTCAGCGGCTCGACGTAAAGACGATTGGAAGTGTCATAATCGGTGGACACAGTCTCCGGATTGCAGTTCACCATTACCGTCTCATAGCCGGCATCCCTGAGCGCAAAGCTTGCATGAACACAGCAATAATCAAATTCGATACCCTGGCCGATCCGGTTCGGGCCCGAGCCAAGTATAACTACGCGCTTTCCCTCGGTGGAAGCAACCTCATCTTCATCCTCATAGGTCGAATAATGGTATGGCGTAAAAGCTTCGAACTCCGCCGAGCAGGTATCGACTGCCTTGAACGTAGTTCTGATACCAAGACCGAGGCGAACTTTTCTGACTTCCGATTCTGTGGCACCTGTAAGATAGGCGATCTGATCGTCGGAAAATCCCATTCTCTTGGCTCTGGTAATATCCCCCTTGGTAAGTTCTGCCAGGCTCTTTTCGGCCAGCACCAAGCGCTGTGCCGAGATTTGCTTTATCTGCGCGAGGAACCAGGGATCCACTTTGCAGGACTGGTAAACCTCATCGATGGTGGCACCCCGCCGCAGTGCAGATTCAATCTGGAAAGGGCGCATGGGAGTTGCAGTTTTTATCGCTTCCAATAGCTCGGCAACTGGAAGCGCATCAATGGCCGCTTCGGCCGGATCTCCATTCAGGCCGCTTCTCCCCAGTTCGATTGAACGGAAGGCTTTTTGGAGCGATTCAGCAAACGTCCTGCCAATTGCCATTGCTTCGCCGACCGACTGCATCCGGGTACCCAGAACATCCTGAACCCCTGGAAACTTCTCGAAGGCCCATCGCGGGACCTTGGTAACTACATAATCGATCGTGGGTTCAAAAGATGCCGGAGTGACCTTTGTTATATCGTTGCGGACCTCAGCAAGACTGTATCCGATGGCCAGTTTCGTGGCAATCTTGGCGATCGGGAACCCAGTGGCCTTTGACGCTAATGCGCTCGATCTGGACACCCTTGGGTTCATTTCTATGACAACCATTTCGCCGGTGTCAGGGTCAACAGCAAACTGGATGTTTGAGCCACCAGTTTCTACACCAATCCTTCTGATCACGGCGAATGCGGCATCACGCATCTTCTGATATTCAACATCGGTAAGAGTCTGAGAAGGTGCTACCGTGATCGAGTCGCCAGTGTGTACTCCCATTGGATCAAAATTCTCAATTGAGCACACGATGACTGCATTATCCATCGAGTCCCTCATCACCTCGAGTTCGAATTCCTTCCAACCGGCAATGGAGCGTTCGATTAAAATCTCCGAAACAGGGGAGGCAGCCAAACCCTGGGTAGCAATCAGTACGAATTCCTCGTCAGATTTAGCAATTCCCGTGCCGGCGCCTCCAAGAATGAATGATGGCCTGACAATCAGCGGGTACCCGATCTCCGAAGCGACCTGCATGGCCTCGTCTATTGAATGGGCAAAACCTGACTCTGGTACCGCGAGGCCAATCTCTCCCATTGCCGCCTTGAAAAGATCCCTATTCTCGGCAGTCTTGATTGCCAATGCGTTGGCTCCGATCATCTCAACTCCGTAGCGGTCGAGTACACCTGCCTCAGATAATTCCATTGCAAGATTCAAGGCTGTCTGGCCGCCAAGAGTGGGCAGCAAAGCGTCAGGCCTCTCTTTCTCGATAATTGAGGTGAGAATCTGCAAATCCAGCGGCTCTATATACGTTCTATCAGCGAAATCTGGATCAGTCATGATCGTTGCCGGATTTGAATTTGCAAGAATCACCTTGAAACCCTCCTCCCTGAGAACTCTGCAGGCCTGGGACCCTGAATAATCAAACTCGCAAGCCTGGCCAATGACGATAGGGCCGGAACCGATTACCAAAATCGACGAAAAATCATTCCTACGCGGCACTGCTAGCTCACCTTCCTATCCATTAGGTTTACGAATTCAGAGAAGAGATACCGCGAATCATGGGGACCCGGTCCGGCCTCTGGATGGTATTGGATAGAAAATGCGTCAAGGCCAGGAAGACTGAACCCCTCGATGATATTGTCATTCAAGTTGAGATGGGAAATTTCCACCTCAATCCCCAGTCCCTCCAAAGAGGTTGCATCGACGGCATAATTGTGGTTCTGGCTGGTAATTTCCACAACCTTGTCAGAAAGCCTTTGCACAGGATGGTTTCCGCCATGATGCCCAAAGTCCATTTTGAATGTCCTAGCTCCCACAGCCTGTGCCAACAGCTGGTGACCAAGACAGATACCAAAAATTGGCACGCGGCCCATTAGCTGCTGGATAGTGGATACTGCATATTCAACTGCTGCCGGGTCCCCCGGCCCATTGGAGAGAAAAACCCCATCCGGGTTCATTGCCAAAATTTCACTTGCGGACATTGAAGCGGGCACAACGCTAATGGAAGCAAAACTTGCCAACTGGTCCAAAATTGTCCTTTTCACCCCGTAGTCGATAGCCACTACTTTTCTCGGTCCGCCGGCTATCTCATAGGTCGTGCGGGTTGTGACCTCGCGAACAAGGTCTTTTCCTTCGGTTCCACCATCCAGCTTCGCGAGGTCCTGCAGCACTGAGCTTCCCTGGATTCCAATCGCACCAGGCAGGGCACCATGCGAACGAATATGTTTTGTCAATGCCCTGGTATCGACTCCCCCTAATATTGCGACATGGTAACGGGAAAGGTATGAGACAAGTCCCTCACTGGCTCTCCAGTTGGAGTAATAAGTGCTGACATCGCGTGCAATGACAGCCCGGCAGTACGGGCGCCTTGACTCGAAATCAAATGGATTGATCCCATAATTTCCAAGGTGGGGATAGGTGAATGTGACAATCTGCCCGGCATATGAAGGATCAGTTATGATCTCCTGATATCCGGTCATGGAAGTGTTGAAAACTACTTCACCGACAACCGGCTCTGCGGAACTGCCTGAATCCAAGGCAATGAGTTCTCCTTCAAATACCGCACCGTCAGCCAAAACCAAGGCAGCTTCAGTAAAGTAAACCTTTTCCTCGGTAGGTTTTAAAGACACAACTCTCCTTCTTTTAGTTTGAGTTCTCCATTGACAATGGTGTATAGAATCTTGCCGACAAGATCCGTATCGAAATATGGGGAGTTCTGTGATTTTGACAGCAAGTCAGCCTCGGCCAGCCTCCATCTTGCTGTGGGATCGAAGATAGTGATGTTTGCGGGTTTGCCCGCCACCAGTTGGCAGCCATGGATATCGTCGATCTGTGCGATCCTTGCCGGCTTCCAGGTGAAAAAACTCACCAAATGAACTAACTGCTCATCGGAAAGGCCCGAGCTGAAGCTCCCGTCTTCCTGAGGCAAATCAAGCTGGCGATGCAGCTCACCTAGGACAGCTCCAAACGAAGCCTGCAGCCCGATTAGACCAAAGGCCGCCTGGTCAATGGTGGTATCTTTAAGCTCTTTGTGATGCGGAGCATGGTCGGTCGCTACCGCATCAAACACTCCGCCTTGAAATGCACGCCACAATCCCAGTCGGTCGGTATCAGAGCGCAAGGGAGGATTGACCTTGAACACAGGATTGAATCCCATGAGCTTCGAGTCCGACAGAACCAGGTGGTGTGGAGTGACTTCTGCGGTGACCGGTAATCCCTCTGCCTTTGCTGCCTTCACCATTTCGGCAGAATGTGCAGTGGAAATATGTAGAAAATGCAGCCTTGCGCCTACAAGGCGAACCAGCTCAAGATCCCTGGCAACCATCACGTCTTCCGCTGCGTTCGGAATCCCCGCAACACCAAGGATGGAGGAAATGGCACCTTCGTTTATCGATCCCCCGTTTGTCAGTCTCAAATCCTCGCAGTGCTGTGCCAGCGTAACTCCAATGCCCTTGGCGAACTCGAGGGCCCTCCTCATCAACTGGACGTCTTGAACTCCGGATCCATCGTCAGTAAACAGCTTGACGCCCAGATCAGCCATCTTTGACATTTCAGTCAAGCTCTCGCCAAGGCGTCCTTTAGTAATGGCACCGGCAAAATATATGTCGAGTGGGGCGTCTTTGGCGATCTGCTGAACGTAACGGACAGCTTCAGGTGAATCGATCGTCGGTGTGGTGTTTGGCATTGCCACCAGTGCCGTATATCCTCCCGAAATCCCCGCCAAGCTGCCGGTAAACATAGTCTCTGACCCCTCGTTTCCCGGCTCCCTCAAGTGTGTGTGGAGGTCAACAAAGCCAGGTGAAACCACCAATCCCCTAGCATCTATTTCCTGGTATCCCTTCGGAGGTTTGACCTCGCGTTCACTCGCTCTGATCAACCCATCTTCCACGAGAATATCCGCCCGGCGCACCCCGATCGCATCTACCAGCGTTCCGCCCCGTATGACATAGTTCAGGCCCTTTTTTACCACAGCGACTCCAAACGTCCTTTGCCCGCTCCGAGCAGCCAATACAACGTCGCCATTCGAACGCTGACTCCATTTTCCACCTGTTTTCTGATCAGCGACTGGGGTGAATCGGCAACTTCGCCACTAATCTCCACTCCGCGAATGATCGGACCTGGATGCATAACCACTGCATCTTTTTTGGCTTTGCTCAGGCGGGCCCCATTCAGCGCAAATGACTTTGAAAACTCAGAGAGCGAAGGCATCAGAGATTCAGAGAACCGTTCACTTTGTATTCTCAACACATAGATCACATCGCAGCTTGGCAAGACTTCGTCCAAGGAGTTGCTCACCTTGACTGGCCAAAGCGAGAGATCTGCGGGCAGCAGTGACGGCGGGCCCACGAGAGTTACGGATGCCCCAAGGCGAGTCATCAGCTGAACATTCGAGCGGGCCACCCGGGAATGGAGAACATCACCGACTATTGCAATATGCAATCCGTCAAGTCTGTTGCCACTCTCAAACTCGTCCATCAAGGTGACGGCATCCAAAAGCGCCTGCGTTGGATGCTCATGAGCACCGTCTCCGGCATTGATCAGGGGAATATCCAGCCAGGAATTCACCAATCGGACAGACCCAGAGGACCAGTGCCGCATCACTATCAGGTCAGCGCCGATGGATTCGATAGTTTCTGCTGTGTCGCGCAGTGACTCACCTTTGGATACAGATGAACTGGCCAAGGTGAAGGTCAAAACATCTGCCGACAACCTGCTGGCCGCAAGTTCGAAGGAGAGCCGAGTACGGGTCGAGTTCTCGAAAAATAACGTAGCCACGGTCTTACCCCTGAGTGCAGGGACTTTCGGAATCTCTCGGGTATTGACTTCCACAAACACCCTAGAAAGTTCCAGTAGCTGGAAAATATCTTCGTCAGACAGATCGGAAACAGAAATGAGGCTACGGTGCATTTCCCACCTCTTTTAGAATTTTTATCCCTTGTTCGGTTACTTCAACTTTTTCATTGCGAGATGTTGGAAGATTCTTTCCTACGTAATCGGGACGTATTGGAAGTTCGCGGTGTCCACGGTCGACCATGACGGCAAGCTGTATTGCTCTAGGCCGGCCAAAATCTAGAATTGCTTCAAGAGCTGCGCGCACCGTTCTGCCGGTGAACAGGACGTCATCCACCAATAGCACCGTTTTGTCTTGAACAGAAACAGGTACGTCGGTAAGTGAACTCTTGATCAGGGGCCTTAGTGCATGGTCATCGCGATATAGAGAAATATCGAGCGATCCGACCGCACATGGGAATGAGGCAATTTTCACCAGCAGGTTACACAGCGCCTCGGCAACCCAAACCCCGCCAGTCTGCAGCCCGACTATGACCAGCTCCGCACAACCCCGGTTTTGTTCAAATACTTCGTGAGCTATGCGGTTGAGGACTCTCTGGATATCCGAACTAGTCATTACTTCAGCCGACGCCGTATAAGAATGACCTGAATTAGACCCGGTTTCGGGCGCCAAATGTCCTCCTAATTCCGTACGAGCCTCTCTGAACTCACTTGACGGCACTAGCCTCCACTAGTCTATAGCCCATGTTCTCGGCCCTAGCCGTGGCGGCGCAACAAAAACTCACCATTTTTAGGGGAAGATATAAGGATGACTTTTCCAGCAGAGCCAAGTAACCAGGGCAGCGAGGGTACTGCTGCGTCCAAAGGCCCCAGGCATGCAAGGAGGCGGACACGGGGCCAACGTTCCCGGAATATCGCGATAATCCTCGCAGGCGTGATCGTGGTGGTCGCAATAGCTGGATATACATATATCCGCTTTCGATATGGTCAGATCAAGAAGCTCTCCGTCGGCAACCTGGCTCAAACATCGTCGAACCAGCCAATGAACATATTGATCGTGGGATCCAACTCCAGGGCGGTCCTAAATGGGAAGCAAACCTCTGCCTTCGGCTCCGCCCAGCAGGTGGGTGGTGCAAGAAGTGACGTGACGATGATACTCCATATCGATCCCAAAACGCACACGACGTCCCTGGTTTCGATTCCACGTGACTTGTTCATGCCTATACCCGGAAGCTCTCTATCCAATCGAGTGGATGCTGCACTCAACAATGGACCGAGCGAGCTGGTAAAAACCGTGGAACAGGATCTCGGAATAAGTATTTCGCACTATGTGGAACTCAATTTCGACACCTTCCAGAACATAGTGCAAACTCTTGGCGGCTTGAACATGTACTTCCCATATCCGGTGCGAGACGCCTACTCCGGTTTGAACGTTCAAACAAACGGCTGCCATTATCTGAACGGATTTCAGGCCCTTGCCGTCGTTCGGGCAAGGCATCTAGAATACAAGACCTCATCGGGAAAATGGGTCGAGGATCCTCTCGGAGATCTTTCAAGAATCCGGCGGGATCATGAATTCATGAGGGTCCTGTTTTCAGCTGTTAAGCAAAAAGGCATATCAAACCCCCTGACGTTGAATGCAATCCTCTCCTCAGTAGCACCTGACCTCCAAGTTGACTCGGGATTCTCTCTCGGAGAAATGGTCTCTCTGGCATCAAAATTCAGAAATCTGAATCCCAACACAATCCCTACCGCCACATTGCCGGTTGCGTTGGAGAACAACTACGTTTATAACGGGGCCAACTATGGAGACGTTGTCTTTCCCGCAGAGCCGCAAGATCAACTGATCATCAATCAGTATCTGGCCGTTCCCGCACCGACAGTAAAAAAAGATAGCTTTACAATCTCCGTGCTGAATGGATCCGGCGTTGCCCAACAGGCTGGCACGGTTGCCCAGCAGTTGATTGCCGAGGGATTCAAGGTGCCCCAGGTGGGCGATTCCAAGATACTTGGAAAAAATGTCGAAACTATTGTCTATTACAAGCCTGGATATTTGGAGCAGGCACAGCTGGTAAAAAGCACGCTCTCGGGAGCGGTAATCCTCGGGCAGTCGTCAAACCTGACTGGTGCCCCTGTTGAAGTGATCACAGGAACTACCCTAACGGTCGCCAAACCGGTAACCGCCTCCACCACACAGGCAACATCATCGAGCGTTCCGGGGGCACATTCCACGTCAAGCCCGCCAACCACCACTGCCCCAATTACTTTGCCGGCAACTCAGGCGATAACACCCCTCCAGCCATGGGATCCAAGAGCCTGCTAGTCATTGCCAGGCACCAAACCGGGAGTCTTGCGCAGTAATTCAGCTGCTGATTATTTTGGCGATATTGGTCTCAAGCATGGAGGAGCTAACCTGTCCCACCACAAGAGCAACCACTCTGCCCTTGGAATCTATAAAAAATGTGGTGGGCAAACCGACCAGGTGGAACCGTTGCGCCAATTGGCCCTCTCCGTCAAACGCTGCCGGATAGTCGACTCCGCTGCGGCGAAGTATGGATGACCCCCCGGACCTGGTATCATTTTCGTCCACGCCAACAAAATCAACCTTACCCAGCTCTTTTTTAGATACTGCCGCGAATTCTGGCAGTTCTGTCTTGCAAGGAATACACCAGGATGCAAAAAAGTTGAGCACGACAGGATGACCTGCGAACTGGCTCAATTCAATAGACTGCGCCGCGGAATTGACAGCAGTCAAGGTGAACTCCGGAATAGGTTTGCCCACCATCGGTCCGCCTATCACTACGCCCGAGGCTTGATTAAGAGGAGACCGCGTGTCGCTACTGTGCACTGTACTCGACAAAGACGCAGTTACCGAGAAGACGATTAGAGCCACCAATACCAATGTCAAACCCAAGAAAACTGTCTTTTTCACTGCACTTGGGCGCAGGGCACGTTTCGTCTTAGCGGAACCTGACAAAAATATCTATCCCCATGGCCAAAAATAATAGCGTCAGATAGGAAATCGAAAAGCTGAATACTCTCATGGCTAACTTGGGAGAACACTCCTTGTAGAGGCGGACCGCATAGGCAAAGAACCCACCGCCAAGGAGTAGTGCCGAAATGGCATAAATGACGCCCAAGTGTGCTACGGGGACTAATACCAGCGTGGCAATCCACAAGAGGACAGTATAAATCACAATTTCCCTTGCCGTTCGCTTGGCAGTTGCCACAGCCGGAAGCATCGGAACGTTCGCCCTGGCATAATCATCTTTGTAACGAAAGGCCAACGCCCAAAAGTGGGGCGGCGTCCACAAGAATATTATTAGAAACATGATCAGTGGAGTCCATGACATCGAGTTTGTAACTGCTGCCCAGCCAACCAGGACTGGTGCCGCTCCTGCCGCTCCACCGATAACAATGTTCTGTGATGATGTCCTCTTCAACCAGAGCGTGTAGACGAAAATGTAGAATAGTGCAGCCGCCAAGGCAAATATCGCACTGAGCAGGTTAACCGCTACTGCCAGCTCAAGAAATGCTGCCACCTCCAAACCTATAGCGAACGCCAGCGCAGAAGAGGGGGAAATCTCACCGGTAACAAGAGGGCGCTTCTGGGTTCTCTTCATGATCGAATCGATATCCCTGTCCACCCACATATTCACTGCGTTGGCTCCGCCGGCGGACAAAGTTCCACCGATCAGAGTCATGACGACCAGCCAGATGCTGGGAAGGCCTTGTTTTGCCACAATCATCGCAGGCACGGTTGTGATCAAGAGAAGCTCAATGATGCGCGGCTTCATCAAGGCAACGTAACTCCCGACGACCCTGATGCCGCTACGCCGTCCTACAATGCCTACCAATAAATTCATAACGACCTAACGCTAACGATGTCCCATGGGCCATGCCACCAAAGACGAAATCCCGCGACGTCCAGCAATTAATTGTGGGCTGCCGTCGGTAATAACACTTCTTTTAATCTCTAAAAACCCTCAGTAAGATCCTAGATTTATAAGATGGCTAAAACCTGAAAAATTCCCCGAATAACTTTTATTCCACCCTATCATGTGGCCAACTCTATTAATTCAGATCGTACAAAGGTTGCATATGAAAACAGCCCACCGCATAACCGCCTTGAAGGCCCTGCTGGATGAAGCCGGGATCGATATCCTAATTGTCACAAATCTCCTAAATATCAGATATCTCACTGGATTTACTGGTTCAGCTGGAACCTTACTCATCCCATCAAGCTCCAGATCAGCTGATGATTTTGGACTGCTGTTCACCGATGGCCGCTACCGCGAGCAAGCTGCACTTCAGATTGATGAATCCGATGCCCAGGTTGCCATACAGATCGGAAGCGCTCGTAAACAATTCGAGCAGTCAGTGCTCTTTGCCCGAGGCAGTTCCATAATCGCCATCGAGGCGGATTCAACTTCGCTCGCGCTTTTCAATCAGTGGTCCGAAGCTATGGAGCAAACAATAGTGCCCAGTACTGTAAAAATTGAAGTCCTCAGACGCTTCAAAGATGAAACTGAAGTGAGTCAGCTTCGAACCGCTTGCCAAATTGCTGATACAGCGCTTTCCAGGGTACTGCCCAAACTTTCAGACGAGCCCACAGAAAACGAATTTGCAACAGAGCTGGATTATCAGATGCGAATGCTCGGAGCGGAAGGGCCATCCTTTGAAACAATCGTGGCCTCAGGTGCAAATTCGTCTATGCCCCACGCACGACCTACGGATAAAAAGATAGTCGAGGGGGACGCGGTAGTAATCGACTTCGGTGCAACCTGGAACGGATACCATTCAGACTGCACCAGAACCTATTTTTTGGGCAGCACCCCCAGCGATAAGTTCGAACGGATATACAGTGCTGTTGAGCAATCTCAAATAGCCGGCGTCTCGAAAACGCTTCTGGAAATGGAGATATCTTCAATTGACAAAGCGTGCCGGGACTCGCTGGCCGGGCACCAGCTGGCTGAATTCTTTACGCACAGCACTGGCCATGGGGTCGGCTTGGAAGTCCATGAGCTCCCTTGGGTCCACAGCGAAAGCAACTCAAGCCTGGCCTTAGGTGACGTGGTCACGGTCGAACCTGGTGTCTATCTGCCCGGGGAACTCGGGGTGCGCATAGAGGACACCATCGCCATCACTCAGGCTGGAAGCGAGTGTCTAACCATAATTAGCAAGTCTCCACTGATTTCCTGAGAAATGCCACCCCCGAAGTCTGCGGCCCCGGTGAAGGAAGGCAAAGGGTTAGAATGTGTACCACGTTCATAAATGGCGACAACTTTCCTAGCCTGTTAGAAGGATCCTATGGCAATCTCAACATCAACTAATGATCTAAAAAATGGCATGACTCTGGACCTTCCTGATGGTCTTTTTACAGTGGTTGAATTCCAACATGTAAAGCCTGGCAAGGGTGGGGCATTCGTTCGCACGAAACTCAAGAATATGCGTACAGGTGCAGTAATAGAGCGGACCTATAGGGCTGACGAGAAGCTTGACCAGGCAATAATCGAAAAACGGGACATGCAGTTCCTTTACCGCGACGGTGCGGAATATGTGTTTATGGATACTTCTTCCTATGACCAAATTCAAATCGATCCGAGTGCCCTGGGTTCGGCTTCTAACTTTCTAAAAGAAGGCGACTCTGCGACAATTAGCCAGTACGAAGGCTCCGTCGTAGCCGTTGAACTCCCTGCGGCCGTCGAGTTGACGGTCACGGAGACGGAACCTGGGGTGCAGGGGGACAGAGTTTCCGGAGCGCGCAAGCCTGCGACAGTCGAGACCGGGCTGGTTCTTCAAGTGCCACTATTCATAGAACCAGGAGAACGGATCAAAGTTGATACCAGAACCGGAGACTATCTCACTCGTGCCTAATTCAGGAAACGAGAATGACTTTAAAAGGGTCATCGACCCTGACGAGGAAAGTGACAGCAGTGAGGACTGGGTTGTCCCGATAATTACCCGGAGAGAAGGCCGAGAGAGAGTCATCTCGCTTCTTTACGAACTCGAGATGAAAAATAGCACACCCAAGACCCTGTTGAGCGAACTGACTCTCAAACCAGATCCCTTTGTTCTTAAAAGATACCTCGGAATAACACGCAGCAGATCTCAGCTAAACGACCAGATCAAGAGCTTTTCCCAAGACTGGGATCCCTCACGCATGCCCGTTCTAGACCATGCAATATTGCAGCTTGCGTTGTTTGAACTTATTTTTTGCCCCGAAGTGCCTACCGGTGTCGTTCTTTCGGAAGCCGTCGAACTTGCCCAAAAATACTCAACCGAAAGTTCGGGAAAATTCATCAATGGACTGCTTTCAGCTGCTGCACGCCAGCTCAGAGTGCAGGAATAGTTATCCCCTTTGTCCTCGAAGTTGCCCAGTTTGTTAATACAGTTTCGACAATTGGCATAAAAGCTATCGGTTGAGCTCCAACAAAACCTCTTTTACCAGCACAACGTCGATGTCTCGCACGACTTCGACTCCCGACCCCGAATCAAGCACAAAAGTCAGAGTGCCGAAAGATTTCTTATCCTTGTACATCGAGTCGATCAACCGCTCTGGATCGATGGCGAGAGGAAGCCTCGTCGGAAGGCCGTAGGACTCTACCACCCGGTAGTGATAATCCACCCTGTCCTGATCAATTCTTCCCAGCCTCCTGGCAAGCAGGGCTGCAAAAATAAGTCCAATTGCAACGGCTTCACCATGTTTGAGATCTACCCTCGGATCTCCGAAGCCAACGGCTTCCAAGGCATGGGCAAGTGTGTGACCATAATTAAGTAAAGCCCTCAAGTCACCTTCGCGCTCATCTGCCTGGACATATTTAGCCTTGATGCGCACGCAGGCCGAAACCTGAGCTGCGAGAGGCATCTTGTCCAAACCTTCTGCACCAAGAAATGCATACTTCGCCATTTCTCCTTGTCCGCAAAGCAGCTCCCTCGGCGGCAGCGACTCCAGAGCCGTCAGATCGCAAAGTACGAAGCTCGGCTGCCAAAACGCTCCAACTAGATTTTTCCCCTCCGGAATATTCACTCCGGTCTTTCCGCCAATAGCAGCGTCGACCTGTGCCAGCAGGGTGGTTGCAATAATTCCGTAGCGCATACCGCGATGGAAAGAAGCAGCTGCGAAGCCGGCAGTATCGCTGACAACGCCACCTCCTATCGCCAGCACCAAGTCTCTACGGTTCATTCCCATGGTTGCAAAACCGCTGCACAACTCTGCGATAGTTGCTAAAGATTTTGCCTGCTCGCCATCTTCGATGTAGAAAATCTGATGCGGAACAGTCAGTGGGGGAAGTATCCCAACGTTCTTTTGGGTAACCACAGCGATCTTGCCCACATCACTCGGAACCATCGAACTGGCATTGGCGGCCAACCCGCCGCCAACATAAACCGAATAGCTCCGGTCTCCCAGATCTAGTGCAATCTCGTCGTGCAACACACTGGACACATAAAACCTTTCAACTTACCATGATCTACTATAAATTCCGGGCTTCCAATCACACCACGGTTCCAGCCACGTCAGACCAGCATCGGGTGTGAGAGTCACATCAATTTGCGTTAGGCCTTCGAAGCAGACGGTGTTTCGTGAATATGAGCATTGAATGACTCGAAGTTTCGAACCATTTCGGCTACCGAATCGCCGCCGAATTTACGGACTGCTTCTGTTGCCAGGACAAGTGCGACCATAGCCTCAGCCACTACGCCCATGGCCGGTACCGCAGTAACGTCGGTGCGCTCTTTGAAGGAAACTGTCTCTTCCCGGGTAGCCACGTCAACAGTCTTGATAACGGGGCGGTTCAATGTTGAAAGGGGCTTCATCCAGGCTGTAGCGGATATTAGTCCCCCGGTTGACATGCCACCTTCGATACCACCTGCCCTAAGGGTATCCCTCACATAGGTCTGAGTCTCAGGATCCCATCGAATCGAATCGTGCGCTTGAGAGCCGCGGAGACCCGAAACAATGTGGCCTTCGCCTATCGAAACGGCCTTGATGGCTTGGATGCTCATAAGGCCCTGGGCAAGGAGTCCGTCCAGCTTGCGATCCCAATGGACGTGGCTGCCGAGGCCTATTGGAGTACCGAAGACGAGAACCTCAGCAGCACCTCCCAATGAATCTCCAGCCTTGGCTGCAGCCTTGATCTCCTCGACCATTGCCTCTTCAACGCTGGGATTGAAACAGCGCACCCTTGACTCGTCAATAGCCTCCAGGTCTTCAGGTCCGGGACGGGGGGCATCGCCGACCGTAACACTTCCCAGCTGGACAACATGGGAGATTATCGAAACTCCAAGCTTTGCCAGAAGCGCTTTCGCAAGACTACCGGCCGCGGTGCGTGCAACAGTTTCACGTGCAGATGCTCTTTCCAAAACGTCCCTGGCATCATCAAAACCGTATTTTTGCATTCCAACAAGATCAGCATGGCCAGGGCGTGGCTGAGTCAAGATCTTCTCCGATCGTCCCGGATCGGGGGACATCTCCTTTTCCCATTTCGGCCATTCAGTGTTTGCAATTTCTAATGCAACGGGTGACCCCAAGGTTCGTCCGTGCCTGATTCCCGCAATGAGTGTGAGCTCGTCGGCTTCAAATCTCATTCTAGGTCCCCGGCCATAGCCCAAGCGTCTCCTGGCCAGTTCGCTTTGGATCTCTTCTTTTGTGATTTCCAAACCCGCTGGGAGCCCTTCTACAATCACTACGAGGCCTTTGCCGTGCGATTCACCGGCCGTAAAGAATCTAAGCATGGTAAGACTCTAATCGACTCGCACCTCCTTCAGGTTTGGTTGCTCGGCTACCAGCTAATGAACCAGCCAGCCAGGTGGCAAGATTTGTACAAGCACGACTGCCCCAAGCAAAAATGGTGCAAAAGGAAGAGTTTTGACCCTTTGACTCAAGCCAATGCGCAGAAATGCGGCAGTCCCAATCGCCAATACGCACGAAATCACAACCACAACCATTCCCTCCGCTGCAGGTTTGGAGATGCTTATTAGCGGACCCAGATATCCAGCCAATCTGATATCCCCTTGGCCAATTGATCCGGGACGAAACAGATTAGAGATGATCATCGGGAATGAAATGATTAGCGCAGCCAGTACCGCCTTCGGGAGCTGCTGCACTCCGCCACCCATGACAATAGAAATCAAGGTAGATGCCAAGCCAAACACGACACATATAGTGGGAACTTTGCGCACTCTTAAATCCACAGCAGCCAACAGCGGAAAAAGTCCCATTTCTGTCGACGTGGCCACCGCCATGCTTCCCCCTTTCACGATAAAACACCGTGCACCAAGGAACGTCGACAAGGCAAGCCACGTTGGAAAAAGAAATGGCAGGCTTTCCGTCCTGTCACCTGAAATGACCAAATTTCCCGACGAATATGAAACTGTTTTCAAAGCGACTGCTGTTCCAGCCAAAAGGTCAACGAGCAATAGAAAGGCCGACACTGAAATGAACATCCCCGACATGCATTTTTTTCTTGGGGACAGCCCGAGCAGAACTAAGCCTTGAAGCCTGGCTTAAATTCAGAGGTTTGCAAAGCTGCAACCCAAATGCCAACCTTCACTGGGCGCAGAACGCAAAACAAATCATTGTACGGTCTTTGCGGAAAATCAATAACTTTATCCAGATAATCCCACACCAATTTTCTCTAACCGACACTCGCTGAAAATTCGAGACCTTTTATGCAGGCGACCAGGGTCCGGTTTACAGGAGTGGCTACGCCAACTTTCTCGCCCATGCGAACCAATGCTCCATTAATAAAGTCAATTTCGGTTTTTGCTTTTCGCTCGAGGCTCTGGAAAATCGAGGTCCTGAATGACAAAGGTTGCCCCCGGCCTGCACTATGCCAGATCTCTTCAGCATCCTCACTTATAAGCTTCACACCAATGGCTCTGGCGACAGAAATTCCTTCGTTAACCGCAGCAATCGCAGTCTCGGCAAGCACAGGCAGCTCGTACAAGTATCCATAAGTGAGTCGGGTCACGCCGGCGAGTGCACCAGTCGCGACATTGACCAAGAGCTTGTTCCATATGACGCCACTGATATTTTCGCTGATCTGGGTCAATAGGCCGGCTGAGTTAAATACGTGGGCAACATCCCCCGCACGAGATGATGCTCTTCCGTCTGGCTCTCCTATAATCGTGAGCTTTCCCGCCAAACCCGCAGTCACCTTGCCCAATGAGATGGCATCACCTCCAACAAAGGTCCTGCCATACAACAATCTGGCTGTTCCAAACAGCTCCGCCAGGATCTCCTCATTTCCCAAGCCATTTTGCAGCGATAGCACTGTTGTGGAAGGCCCAACCAAAGCTGAGGCATTCTCCATCGCGTCACGGGTGTCGAAAGATTTTACCAGAACTATGACGAGGTCGACTGGACCTACTGAGGAGGCATCCGAGGTTACTTTGGGATAGGTTGTCCGCAAACCGGAATCCTCTAGCAAAATCAATCCACTTTGCGTTACCTGATCTATGTATGGCTGGCTCCTACTTAAGAGAAACACCTCTGACCCGCCCGAGGCCAGAACCCCACCGAAAACACTTCCGAGTGAACCTGCACCCACGATTGCAATTCGCATTTCAACTCCCTAGTGAAACAACCGCCAAAACGTGCTGCGATTTGCTGCTGCGCGCTAATCAAATTCATACAAGGCGAACCCAAATTCACGAATTCTAGAACATTTTTATTGGCGGAGTGCCCAGCACGTTTTTTGGGGTCAGCAACATCCAAAGTCCAACGATGACCGTAGCTATTCCTATATAGCTCACCAGAGATATTGGCGCGCTCA
Source organism: Actinomycetota bacterium (assembly GCA_004298555.1). Taxonomy (GTDB): domain Bacteria; phylum Actinomycetota; class Acidimicrobiia; order Acidimicrobiales; family Acidimicrobiaceae; genus SCQM01. The sequence continues at coordinate 18,930 of SCQM01000211.1, forward strand.
GGAACATCCATCCCCATGGTACGCCAAAGGTCGGAACAAGATAATTTACACATCAGCTTTCACAGCCCGAATCTGAGAAATAAGCCATAAGAACAGATCCTGAGCCAATGCCGTGCCCACAGTTCCAAGCGCAAGTAAGTAAACAACCTCACGTGGCGACGACAGGGACCTTGGAGGGAAAACAAACACTAGTGACAAAAGGGTGATGAACGATACAAGCTGCCGCCTTAGCGCCACTCTCAAGGCAGGCTGCCCCATCCATAATCTTGCTCATCTGGTCTATAAATTTCTCGCTCAAGCCAGAATCGCCAACTTTATACGTCTTTTCATCTCCTTGACAAGCTGTGCTGTCTCATTGGTAACTCGATTTATACGTGAACAATGACAAACCTCAAAATAGGTACTACCCCCACACGCCTCGCCGCAATGGAAAACACAAAGCTCACCTGAGCATTCGCGCGGCAGATCTGGCAAATCAGCTAGCGGCCGATAACATTGCGAACTAGTGCCCTAAGAGCGAGTTCATAGCCGTAAGTTCCCAGGCCAGCGATTTGACCAATCGCATCACTCGCCAGAACTGAGGTATGGCGAAATGTCTCCCGAGCATGAATATTCGAAATATGGATCTCTACAAAAGGTATTTTCACGGAGTCGAAGGCATCCTTTAACGCATAGCTGTAGTGAGTGAAGGCTCCAGGGTTGATCACAATACCAACAAATGATCCACGGGCTGAATGAACCTTTTCAATCAGGGCACCCTCGTAGTTTGACTGAAAAAACTCAAGCTCAATTCCAAGTTCCAGGGCAACAGAAGATAACATGTGTTCAATATCGGAAAGCGTTTCGGAACCATAGATTGCCGGATCTCGTTGACCGAGCATGTTCAGGTTCGGCCCATTGATAATTAGAATCCGTTCCATTAAATTCCTTTCTATAAGACCTCAGGGGCACACCACCCTCGAGGCGGCAGCCCGTCAATCC
>SCQM01000212.1 GCA_004298555.1 Actinomycetota bacterium
TCGTGTGTTACGGGGCGTTCATAGTCACGGATCCACCTCCCGAGGTTCCGAGTTCGACAAAATCGATCATCCATCTGACGCCCAACGCGTCATGCCCAGTTCTTGGCCTCTTCGGAGCGGAGGACAAATATCCAAGTGTTGACCAAGTAGCCCAGCTTGACGCCGAGTTGACAAAGCACTCCAAGGAACATGAATTCCATATTTACGAAGACGCCGGCCATGCCTTCTTCGCTGTGGACCGGCCAAGTTACAGGCCTGAGGCGGCTAAGGATGGCTGGGAAAAAATCTGGGCCTTCTTTGGCAAGTATCTGGCAAGTTAGGAGCATCGGATGTGCACTTACATAACTGAGCACGTTGAAATCGCCGGATCCGGAAAAGGGGCGAATGGATGGTTCAAGGTCAGCGAGGCCAGTGTTTACTATGACCATCCTGTGCACGTCCCGCTCGAGCACAGCCTCAATATCGATTTTCTACAACCGGAGCTAGGTCCATCAGCGCGGGTTGCGGTTGAGCTCGACGCAGCTTCTGCGAAGCGGCTTGCCGAAGCAATTCTCTCGACTCTCTCAAGGGTACCTGACGGATTGCCAGGCAGTTAGCTCGGAATTGGACCGTGTTGATCTGGAATAACTTGGAACCGCTATGAACTCCGCGGTTTCACTGCCGCGGCCGGTTGACTAAGAAGCGGGATAGGATCGCCCTGCCCAGCTTGGTTGCATAGCGGATCGGTTGTGTTGCTCTCCAGGAGGTGGAATTCCTCAGTTCTTCGATTTCACGGCGCAGCTGGCTGTTGTCTTGCTGCAGGTGGTCGAGGTGGCTATAAAGGTTTTGAATATCTTGTCCCAGGTCAGAGGTTGTTTTGTCCGAAGCCTGCCATGCCAAAATGAGATTGATGCTTTGTGCCTCAGCAGTTTTCTCCGGAGGAATTGGAAGGACAATCCACGAATCTCTTGTCTGGCAGGTGAGTCTGGTTGGTTCAATGGGGGTCTCAGGCCACTTTATTTCCAGGTCGTGCACGGCAGCTTTTAGCAGCAGTGGATCATTTGGGTCCCATTGCCAGATAGCGTTGCCATCTTCGCCATTTACGGTCAGGCTCCTAAGAAGCACCGATCCTTCAACGTCTGACGGATCGAATCTCACGCTGAAAGTTTCGAAGTTAGTGAGTTCAAAATGGATTTCATGGAAGAGCTCATCCATGGCAACTTCCGTGCCGGTGGTCTGGTCTTCAGTGAATACGAGATCCTTAGACCCCACGTAAACGGCTGGTTTGAATCGAAGGGCAGGCTTTCGGGGGGTGATGTGTACTTCGGGCTCACGCCGGACTGATCCCGCGGGATCCCCCACCTCGAAAATAAACTGGTAGACACCGGCGTCGACCGCAGAGTTGTACACTTTCAGCTGGCTCGAATCAAGACTTTTGAAATCAAACACTCGGAATTCTGAGTCCTGGAGCGGGGTCTCGACGAGGTCAACAAGTGCACATTCCATGCCGAGGCTTTCGACCAGCTGTTTCATCGAGCGCTCTGTAAAGAACCGAACGTGGGTGGAATCAAGCAGGCCCTGGGCGCGGTATTCGAAGTTGCCCCGGAGCATTTCCAGGCTGATGCCAACATACGTGATGTTTGGAATCGAAACGACGATCTTTCCCCCGGTGTCAAGCAGTTCCCGAGCCTGGTTAAGAGTATTAATAGGGTCGCGCAAGTGTTCGAGTACATCGGCTAAGACGATGAAGTCGAAGGAGCGGGTTGAGTAAAGATCTGTCAGCGAGTCTTGTTCCAAGTCGGCGAGTCTTACATTGCGGTAGTGGGGGCGGGCGATCTCCAGAGCCTCGGCGCTCGAATCCACGCCATCGACCTGGCATCCTTTCTCATTTGTGAGATACTCACCAAGAGTCCCGATTGAACAGCCGACATCTAGGACTCGCGATCCTGGTTTCACGAGCCGAGCAATCTTGACAAGGCTGTCCTGGATTTCCATGCGGTCGATATCTCGAACTATCGCGCCACGAAGGTACAGATGCGGTGTTCCATCCTGCGACGGACTCAATTCACAGCTCCATTCGTACCGTAGTTTCCTGGAATTCTAATTAAAATCATCGCAGAAAACCAGGCACGAGCACAACCGCCGCATTCAAACCACGTATCAATCTTTTCAAGAGCGGTTTATTAGGTTTTGCCAAGGGCTGGAATCCCTGATGCTCTTCCAGGCCTTGAACCTGTTTCCATCTGCTATTTCTTGACGGTTGTTAAAACGTCCTGTGCAACGTGTTAAAGATCGGAGATATGCCTACTTGGCATTCTGTGAATCAAGGCTGCACCCATTGCGATGCCCATCGGTTTCGATGGCGCCACATTCAGGGCAAACCAGATGGGCCCAACAAGCGGCATCTCCGCTTTCGATGATCGGATCTTCTTTGGCGGCGGGCGTCGGATCTTCCATGACAATCCTCTTGACATTGCGGCTAATTTTTACACTGTTGACTAGAACTTTGTGCATTATCATCTTATATCCAGCCAGTTGGACTGTGCAATGGCGATGGCGGGGAAAGTCAGATAGACCAAGGGAGGTCTTTGGCCGGTGGACCCTGAGCTGGGCGATTCAGAACAGCAATACCAGTTGGCCCGGGCTTTCTTGGTCTAAGACAGTGCTTGGTAACGAACTCCACTGCTCTGACCCGCTGCACTGTCTTTCGTGTGGGTGTTTCAGCCTAGTTTGTATTGGCCAGCTCTACTCAGAAGTGCCAAAGTGCCGATGGCGAATTCTCATTGCTGAAATGCTATCGGAGCTGCCAGATCTTTGATCTCCATCTCTAGCAGCTCTTGTATGGCGGTTTGGATTATCTCTTTCAACAGATCGGGGTCTTTGGACAAAATCCCCTACACCGGTTCCAGACGATCTAGTCTTTCTAATGGTGGCCATGTAACCCTCCTTCGAGGTCTAAGTATCCAATACTTCAAATACCTAGATACCATGGCCACCACCTACCGAGACTTCAGCAGATGGAATTTGCACAAGATTCGTTACACAACCTTGATTTGCGTGTCAGAATGTCCCTGTGGCGCCATTGCGCTCGTTCCAGAGATGATCTGATCATTCCAGGCTGCCAGGAAACCAACCTGCACAACTTTCCAGCGCGTTGTTACGATTGAGGATGGTCATGCAGGCCATTGGTTGTGCAATCCCGAGCACATGCGGAATGCCCTAACCGGTCGAATCACCGGAAATCTGCGAGGATCAGCGCAATACGGATGTACCCCCGTCCACCCAGATATTTACTCCGGTAACATAAGACGCGAGATCAGAGAGGAGAAAGAGAATGACTCCCACATAATCTTCGAATCTTCCAAGCCTTGACAGGGGAATTCTCCGGGTAGGGGTTGGATTTCCATCCGGATCCGAAGAGACGGGAGCCTGCCCTGGCGTTTCGTCGAAGTGGCAAAGCAGGGACGGCGTTTGGCCAGGACTCATCGTGTTCACGCGGATCCCAAAATTTCCAAGTTCGACTGCCAGCTGCCGGCTCAGATGCTCCAGCCCCGCCTTTGCGGGCCCATATGTAACCCGGTTTGGAGTGACCCGATGCCCCCCAATTGAGGAAACGTTGATTATCGACCCTTTGGCTTGCTTCTTCATCGCGTCGGCACAGGCGCGTGCTAGATAGATTGCTCCAACCAGATTGGTCTGGAGAACAGTCGCAATCTCATCGTCGTCAACATCTTCCAGGGAACGGCCTGAGTCGCTCACGGCAGCCAGATTCACCAGTCCGTCGATGTGGCCCCATCTATCCATGGTCGACTCGACTGCGGCCTTCACCTGAGCACTGCTCGTGATATCTGCAACCAGGCCTATGACTTCACCGCCATAAGTCACGCTGTGCGCACAATCGTCTACACGCTCTCGTGAACGCCCGGTGATGGCTACCCTCGCACCCATCTTCGACAGAGCAGCGGCGGCATGGGAACCGATCGCACCGCTGCCTCCAGCAATGAGAATTACGGAATTGCCGTCTATCCCGGGAAGGACCGGAGGAATTGCGACCAGATCATTCATGACCATCTAAGCCTCACCTGGCTAGGTTCTTCTGCGCACATTCTTACTCCTTTTAGGTACTTTAAGCCGTGGAATTCACTCACAGGTTGGGCCAGCCTAAGTTATCCAAAGGCCGCTGGCAACTTCCCTTGACAGCCAGTTGGGCTGTTAGGGCCAAGTGGGGCGTGGTGTCTCATCAGGCCATTCAGGCGGAATCTGGCTCTCTGGGGCAGTTAGGGAATCCGGCGGCTCTTCAAAAAGAACAAGCGGGTAACACAGTGCGCGCATGGTGTCAAGAAGTGAGTCAAATATGTGCATCCGCACAAGTTTTGCCGTTCTTTTTGGGTCATCATAGAAATGCTGGCGCCATAGGAAGTGATCTACGATTATCGTATCCCCCTTTTTCCAAGGATGTACCTCGCACTTGTCAGGCTCGGTGCCGACTATTGAGTGTCCATGGCCTTCCAAGACATAAAGCCATGCCTCTCCGGGATGCCGATGAATGAACTTTTGTCCTCTGCCAGGAGCAAACTCTCCAACTACCATGCTCAGACCTTATGCTCCGTATCCGATTGACCGGTCTAGAAGAAATGCGGTACGCTACCCACGAGGCGATTTTAGCAATTCAAACTTCCATGGATGGCAAGACTTTATTTGCCCCAGCTCCCGACAGCGTCTTGTGCGAAGCAGTTAACCAGTTTCTGGCAAAATACCATGTAAATCTCAAGAAAATTCTGCATGTCGCTGCTTTGGATGCCAGGGTTTAAGCGGTTGCCGGATCTACCGAGTATGTACTGTCAGCTTTTGGGAAGACAATTCCAGCACTCTCCGATTGGTTGAAGTGCCCGATGGCGAGGCAACATTGATGAGCCCCGTTTACATCATCTGGCGCGAAGACAATTATCCCAAGGAGCTGGGTGGCCTCGTATCTGCACTGAAACGCAAGTTCAATAATCAGTCTCTGCGTGCAGGTTGAACCCAGCAGGGTCCGCCCAGTCGAGTTGCGAGTCACGGCCGTGGTGAGTTCAGCCGCGAGTCATTGAGTATGCGCCACAGCAGGCGAGGACGCCTCGGCTTCAGTGGAGTCGCCGGTATTTGTAGGCTTCGAACCAGGCAACACTGATCAGTCCAGCTATCAGTGTGATAGCCCATTCCCACAGACTCATCGGTCCAAAGCCGAAGGCCTGGCGGAGTATCGGAACGTTTATGAGCGCGGAAAGCACCACAATAGCCCCGGCAAGTATCCATTTGAGGTTTCGATTCCTACGCACACGAAAGAGCTGCCAGATTGGCAGTCTCTGCGACCGGTTCACCACGATTAGCGAGAGATTTCCAACCATAAGCGTGGTAAAGGTCATCGAGCGGACTATTTCGTGGGGACGTCCGCCAAGCACCGTCCAAAGGTAGACCGCAAGAACAGCGGCCAATACCACCAGTCCCTGCACACCGGAGATCGTCAGAGCTCTCCTGGAAAACAGCGGCTCGTTGAATCCTCTGGGTTTTTGGTCCATGATTCCAGGATCGATTGGTTCTGATTCAAACACGAAAGAGAGAGACGGGTCTATTATCAGCTGGAGGAATGCGATTTGCACTGGCAACAGAACGAGTGGCCAGCTGCCAACAAAAACCGGGATCAAAGACATGGCGAAGATAGAAATGTGAACCGCGAGAATATACGACATTGCCTTGCGAAGATTGTCATAAATTCCCCGGCCCTGCCGAATGCCTCCAACGATCGATGAAAAGTCGTCGTCAGTGATGACCAGTGCTGCAGCTTCGCGTGCCACGTCGGTACCTCTTGCACCCATTGCTATGCCAATATCCGCAGCGCGCAGAGCAGGGGCATCGTTGACTCCATCGCCAGTCATTGCAACGACCTCGCCGTTGCGTTTTAAAGCCTGTACTAGCTGTAGCTTTTGTTGTGGAACCATGCGTGCGAATACGTTCACCGTCTGAACCCGCAGGGCAAGGTCGTCCTCACTCATCTGCTCAAGCTCGTTGCCGGTCAGGCAGTCCGTACCACTGGTTAGTCCGATTTCCCTGGCTATTGCCAGCGCAGTCCCTGGATAGTCGCCGGTGACCATAATGACCCTGACTCCAGCCCGGTTGCATTCGGCGACTGCGTCGGCAACCCCGGCCCGAACCGGGTCGTGGAGACCGGCCAAACCAAGGTACTCAAACTTAAAGCCAAATGGGGTGCTTGGCAGCAAATCATTTTGGCTGAAGCTGGCCTTGGCTACGGCCAGCACGCGTTCGCCACCTGAGGTGGCCTCTTCGACCTGTTTCATAAGCCTCGACAGCTGCGCGGAGTCCATGTCGCAGAGATTAGCAATCGCTTCCGGCGCGCCCTTGGCTGCAATCACGTAGTGGTCAAGCGCGCTTGATTTCCAAACGTGGGATAGGGCAAGCAGGTCTTCGGCTAGAGGGTACTCCCGTACCAACGCCCAATCTTCATGGCGATGGGCGGTGCCGATAAGCTGGTGGTCGCTTAGACCCCGGAAAGCCCGGTCCATCGGATCAAACGGATCAATAGGGGAAGAGAGTACTGCGTATTCGGCCAGTTCGTGATACGCTTCCGGAAGCGCGCTACCGTCCAGTTTGAAGGTCGAATTCTCAAGTATCAGATCTCTGATGGTCATCGAATTCATTGTCAGAGTGCCGGTTTTATCAACGCAAATGGCGGTGGCCGATCCGAGCGTCTCTATCACTGGAGAGCGTCTTGCCAAGACGTTCTTTTGCGACATGCGCCAAGCTCCCAGCGCCAGAAATACCGTTAGCACAACCGGCAGCTCCTCTGGCAGCGTGGCCATCGCAGTGCCTATGCCGGCCAGGAATCCTTCTAGCCAGTGGCCTCTCGTTACACCAAATGCGACAACAACCACTGAGGCCGCGAAGAGACTCAGCCCTGCGATGATCCAAACCAGGCGGTGGATCTTTTGCTGGAGGGGAGTCTGCACTGTTTCTATCATGCTCAGCGCGGTACCTATATGTCCCAACTCCGTTTCGATGCCGGTGTGCTTGGTCAGGGCAACTCCGTGGCCCTTTACGACCAGGGTTCCGGAGAACAACCAAGGCGTTGCATCACCGCCTGGTCGCCCCATGCTTGCGGTGGCAGCCCCATTGGTCGCGGCGCTCTTACGGACCGGAACTGATTCGCCAGTGAGAGCCGATTCGTCAACCGACATGTTCGCGCCTCGAAGCAACACGGCATCTGCGGGGACCCTGTCACCTTCGGCCAGCAGTAACACGTCTCCGCGAACTACGTTGTGGCCAGCGATGCGCAGACGTCGGCCATCGCGAACAACCAGAGCTCGTGGGGATGACATTTCGCGTAGCGCTGTAAGTGCGTTCTCAGTTTTGTTTTCCTGATAAATCGATATGACTATCACGACAACCACGAAGAACATTAGTATTCCCCCATCAAGGGGTTCCGAAAGCAGAAAGTTGATCACTCCAGCTCCAAGCAGGAGGAGCAGCATCGGTTCGCGTATCACGTCCCATGATTGTCGGCCAAGATTGCGCTTTTTTGCGGCGGGCAGTTCGTTCGGGCCTTCGGCCCTGAGCCTTAGGGTGGCCTCTTGAGAACTCAGACCGGCCATTTCAGTCTCTTCGATTGCAGCTGCACCGTGATCCATCCAACCGCCTTCAGTGAAGCGCTGTTCCAGGGGCCGAACGCCCCTCGACCCGGTGGCAAACCCGGAATGAGTAATTCATCCACCAGCCATATCCGGATCTTAGCCAAGAGCTCCTTAGTTATCAACAGACTGCAGCACTGTTGCCAGTGAATTTCGGTATTGCCAAGGTTCAGATTTCAACCCGCAAGTGGTCGGGCAAGCAGGTAATGCTCAGATCCAGGTCTTTATTAAAGTCGCCTTTATCCCACTTCAGGTTACCGAGCAACTTTGCTGGGCGAAATCGCCACAAACATGATTAATTAAGGTTCTCGGATCCGGGCAATTGCGCAGCCATTTCACGACGGCCGGCGAGATGCACTGGCGGCTCTGGATGCGCAAAGTCTGAGGAGCCGGATGGTTCCTCAGACTGACGGTCACTTTCGAGCCGATCGTATAAGTTGCTGCTGCAGTTACGCCAATGCCGACTGAAGCTGTTCCACCATCCTTGGCCAACCCCAGGAAGCACCCTGGAAAGACTGCTCTCCTTCGAAGCCCCATTGCTCAAGATGCGCGCGGGTGCTTCCATCGGCTGCCTGCTCCATGGTCCAGGTGACTACGGTGTTCTCACCGCCACTTTTCCAGGAATACTGGAGCCTGTTGGGTTCTTCGATTTCGAGGACTTGGCAGTCGATGATACCGTCCCACCACTGGTTCGGCTCTGCTCGGAACTGGAATTTATGCCCTACGACAGCTCTGAAGTCATTAGGATACACCCATTTTGACAAGATGGCCGAATCAGTCAGCGCCGCCCATACCCGGTCGATTGGACTGGCAAACTGGAAATCCAGCGAGATTCCTTTTGGCATCTATTTTTCCTCCTCAATGAGTCGATTTAGTGCAGCTGCTTTTTGCTTCCAGAAGTTCTCATAGTGCGATAACCAGTCTTGAACCTGCTTGAGCGGACCTGGGTTGAGCCGGTATCTAGTTTCCCTTCCAACTTTTCTGTCGACGACCAGTTCGGCCTCTTTGAGGACTGCCAGATGTTTGGAGACAGCAGTCCTTCCCGTTGGGAAATGACTCGTCAATAAGTGGAGAGGCGACTCTTCCTTCTCGGCCAGCAAATGGATAAGCTCCCGTCTTGTCGGGTCGGCGATCGCCTCGTATACATCATGTTGTCGCAGTCGGTACAATGCATTCTCCCGAATACCATTTATAAGCGACACCTATTGGTGTCCAATTACTTTATGCCATCTTTTGGCGCCGTGTCAACACATGGCTGTCTTGAATATAACGATTGCTGGTGAGCTTGCATTTAAGTAGTGACCTGGCGTCATTGGTTATGATTGGGAAGGTGTGGCCTTTACCAAAGCGGACACTACTCTCGCACGAGGCAAGCTCCGTTCTAAAGCCGGCGAATATGTCCAATGGACGAGTAAAGCGCTTTCAAGCATGCTGAACTGCCATCTGATCGCCACCTCTGCCAAGCTGGTTGACGCGCACCTGATGTGACGGGCGCTTCGGGGAGCGCAAACCAGAGCACATCCATACCGATATGCCTGAAACGTCATGCCAGTTCAGTTTGTCGGGTGACTCGCTGAAGCGGCTACGAGACTTTCCAGAAGATGTGCCTTTTTTGGAATCGGTTGATGGTTAAAGCTGACCAGATGTCGAATTATTTTCTAGAAATTCGGATTATCACAGCCCGACAAAGGCCCCCTAAGCGCTGCCATAGGCCGGACGCCGAAACAACTCAACGCCGCTTGATTTTGGAGTGTGTTTGCGTCGTGGAATACCGATTCGGACTAGTTATGTTATGATCAAGGTGCAAATTAGCAAGGCGTATGGGTGTCCTCCAATGCATTTGACTTGATCTGATCGATTTCAAGTTAGGAGCGCAAATGACGATATCGGGCAGGCGCGACAAGAACGCGTCACGCAAACCATTTTTATCAACCATTTCGGCCGCCATTGCAGCATTGATTCTCGCAGCTTGCGGTTCCAGTTCTTCTGCAGGTGCGGCAAAATCCTCTTCATCATCAGCTACGACATCAGCAAGTGCTGCTGCAGCTGCATACTTTAAGGGCAAGACGATTACGATCATTGCCCCTGACTCGCCAGGTGGCGATTTTGATCTCTATGCACGAATAATTGCACCGGCACTTAGTAAGGACCTTGGCGCCACGGTCAACGTGGAAAACGTGCCTGGTGCGGCCACCATAGTTGGGACAAACCAAATGGCTGCTGCCTCGCCAAATGGTTTGACGTTGGGAATGATTGACACAAGCGCGGACATTGGCAGCCTTATCCAAAAAAAGCCCGGACAAAACTTCGATCTTGCGAAGTTGAGTTGGATCGGCCAAATGGGGACTTCGCCAGCCGTGTTCATCACCTCGCCTAAGTCGGGAGTAACGGCATTCTCCCAGTTGCTTCACATCACTACTCCTATCAACGTGCTGGATACGAGCGGCAGCCTCGGCGACCTCTTCAACAAAGCGGTTTTGGGAGCCTTCCGTATCCCTTACAAGCTGATCACTGGCTATGGTACGACCTCCGCACTCAAGCAAGCGCTCCTCGCTAACGACGGTCAGTATCTTTTTGAGAATCTGCCGCCTTTCCTCTCAATGCTGCGTGGGGGACAAGCAAAGGCTTTGCTGGTGACATCGGAGCCCACACTCTCGACCCTGAAACAAGCGGTCGGTAATGCCACGACGCTCAACCAGGCTTTGAAGTCCGTAACTCTGACATCTGCGGAAACCGCAGCTCTCAACGAGGTTCAGGCGTTGAGCAGTCTTGATTTCGATCTAGCCGGTCCTCCAGGAATCCCAGCTGCGCGCCTGGCCGTGCTCAGAAACGCATTCAAACAAGCACTGTCAGACCAGTCGACCGTTAGCAAAGCCAAGACTGAGAGTGAACCGTTGGGCTATGTCAGCGGACCACAGGTTGCATCCAACGTAACCTCAGCGATCTCCAAAGGCTCTGCAATTCTCGTATACGTCAAGTAAATGCTCCGGGAAAGCGGCCTATTTCCTTAGCAGCTTTCAGCGCTAAAGGTCTGAGGACCCGGATGGTGTATTCCATCGGGTCTGCGCGAAGGCTTGGGGGACTTTAGCATAGGTTGCTGAAAGATCCAACGCCCCATAAACCTGGAGCGGGCGACGAGAATCGAACTCGCGTTCTCAGCTTGGGAAGCTGTTATGAGTTCCAGATCTAAACGTTGCTCACCAGCACGTTTATTGTCAATTCCCTGGTGAGAACTAAAATAGACTATCCAGCATTGTCCGTTACTTATCGTTATAGACCACTATTATGTGGTTTGTTTGTGGTCTGACCACGAGGTCTGTTAAGCACACGGGTCCTCATCTAGCATCCGGCGAGGTGCTGGAGACTGGTCGAACAGATGGCCGACTTGCGCGCATTGATAATACGGGTCGGTTTGAGCTTTGAAAAAAGCAACCGATTGGCTCCACGAGTCACTAATCCTTTGCGGGTCTGACATCCTGGAAATATCATCGTGAAAGTCACCCTTCCTTTTGCGTTAGCGGTAATTTCGCATTGTGTCTTAGTGTGACACCAGGGATTAGCGATAGCAAGATATAGTCATCGAACAGCTCATCTTCATGGAGTGGACGTAACCGATAATCCACGACCGGGACCTCTGCTTCAGCCAACTTTATGACGAGTCTGTCAGCTTCATTGATATGATCAGTCAATTCTGTGTACTGAACCTCCGAAATAGCAGCAGGTACATCTGTTTTGTTCGCGCTGACAACAAGAGTCCTTCTCCTGTGATCCAAGGACACTTGAAGGGTTCCGTTCATAGAACCCTAACAGTCTCTTGGGCTTCCCCAATGAACATCGAGTTGTCCTTTAGTATCATTGGAAAGATGTTACGAAGGTGGGTAAGAACATAGTTGGAAGCCTCATCGACATAGGATTTCGCAAACTTTTCGACACAATCATCTGTGGTGAAACTTGGCTTTGCTTTGATCCCAAGGTTCATCAACCTATCAAGAATGGGCGGCACAGCGTTTTCAAAGTTGACGACCTCCACGATCGGAGAATGTATATTATTCGAAAGGGCACTGTTTAAGATGGCAGGTCCCCATCAACTGGTCTGATCAATTTTTTGGGAGCCGACCAGAATCAGTCGTGCAGCACGGGAGTGAAGGATATACCGATTATAGCGCCCTCGGGTTGACTGGTAGAAAATGTCGTACAGTGCCTCTTATCCGTTAGCCGAAGAGGCAGCCCAGAAGCTTCCGCTGCAGCCAGAGAAACGATCGGTGTCTTGAATTGTCATATCGGATTGCTTGAGCGAGGAGGCCGGGAGGCCACGTCGAGTCTAATTAATCTGACACACGAAATTTTCGATCTTCGAGCTCTGGGATATGAACAGGCCAGGTCTGGGTCGCAGCGCTGGTATCCATGGGCCTCGACCTATCATGCCCGAGGTGGAGACCGAATTGAGATTGCAGCTGACCTTGAGCGGCAGCGATGTAATTCGTGGCGGGGAGCGGTACCTCTGGTGGCTTCGGAAGAATCAAAAGGTGCTGTCATCATTAGTCATATCCAGCGGTTAGGGAATGATCTGGCGGATCAATTCAGCCAGATCAATTCAGCCAGATCAATTCAGCCAGATCAATTCAGCCAGATCAATTCAGCCAGATCAATTCAGCCAGATCAATTCAGAAGCAGATCTTTCTTCGCCTAAAAGTTCTCCACTGACAAACTATCGCTGGACCTAGAACAGGAAAAGAAATCACCTCTTTCTCCCTAAAAAGATTTAGCACCTCGCCCGGCAGCAGGAACACTACCGGACGAGAGTTACTTGAAAAGCGTTGCTAGCCGATGACGTTTATGATCCGCTGTGCGTCTGCAATCAAGGCACTGGCCCTAGCCTTGCTTATCTTTTTACCAGACTGTGCGTGGACTTCATTGATGAAACCCTGAAGGATCGATTTTGCACCGTTCAGGTTGCCGGAGTTGAGATTGGAAAGTGCAAGCTGAATTTTGCTTGAGAGACTACCTCCAGGGCCAACACCTACCACAGAGGACCCCAGGCTTTGAAGCTGGCTCTTCGCACCAAGAACGTCAATGGTGAAACTTGTCGTCACAGTACTGGGGGTATCTTCGGAATCTGTGACAGAACAGTTTACAGTGGTTACACCTACTGGAAATACCGAACCAGATGGTTGCGAGCATGTAGCCACAGGTAGGGTTGCATCATCTGGATCACTTACAACTGGCAGTGAATAGTTGACTATTGCTCCTGAAGAGCTGGTGGCATTCACTGTCAGATTTGTCGGTGCCGTTATTGCAAGGTCATTGTCCACCTGGGAGTTTATGACCGATACGTCGCCGGAACCTGAATTCGAAACATAGACGTCATTGTTGGCTGAGTCATACGCCACTCCGGTGGGGCCATTGCCGACAGCAACAGTTGCTATGACCGTGTTGATGCTCCCGTTTATGACCGATACGTAGTTTAAACCTAAAATCGCAACATAGATATCATTGTTGGCTGAGTCATACGCCACCCCAACGGTAGCAAATCCGATAGGAATCGCTGCTATGACCGTATTGGTGCTCCCGCTTATGATCAATATGTCGTTGAAAATCTTATTCGTGACATAGATATCATTGTTGGCTGAGTCATACGCCACTCCGTCTGGGTACCTGCCGACAGGAACAGTTGCTATGACCGTGTTGGTGCTCCCGTCTATGATCGATACGTCGCTGGAATACTCATTCGCAACATAGATGTCGTTGTTGGCTGAGTCATACGTCACTGCATAGGGGTTATCACCGACAGGAACAGTTGCTATGACCGTGTTGGTGCTCCCGTCTATGACCGATATGTTGTTAAAAATCTCATTCGTGACGTAGATATCATGGTTGGCTGAGTCATACGCCACTGCACGGGGGCCGCCGACAGGAACAGTTGCTATGACCGTGTTGGTGCTCCCGTCTATGACCGATACGTCGCTGGAATACTCATTCGCAACATAGATGTCGTTGTTGGCTGAGTCATACGCCACTCCAAAGGGGTTATTGCCGACGGGAACAGTTGTTGTGACTGTGTTGGATGTTTGCCCAAAAGCTGGCGAACTCGAAAGCAAGGCTAACCCAGATGTTGCCACGACTGATAGCGAAAGCGAGACTAAGAACTTGGTGATTCTATGGGGTTTGCGCCTCACAAAAGACAAACTAACGTGCTTCATATAGCACCCCTCTCTGACGGCAATACCATCATCTAAATAGAGATCACGATATAGCCAGTTTTTATTTTTCACAAGAACATATCACAAGCGAATCTTGTGCAAATTCCATCTGCTGAAGTCTCAGTAGGTGGTGGCCATGGTATCTAGGTATTTGAAAATGTTGGATACTTAGACCCCGAAGGAGGGTTACATGGCCACCATTAGAAAGACTAGATCGTCTGGAACCGGTGCAGTGGAGATTTTGTCCAAAGACCCCGATCTGTTGAAAGAGATAATCCAAACCGCCATACAAGAGCTGCTAGAGACGGAGATGATAGAGGCCATTGGCGCCAAAAAGGGTGAGAGAACCGAGCTGAGGCTTGGCTATCGCGCAGGTTACTACCCACGAAGCCTTGGTAAACTGTGCAGAAGTGATGGCCGTCCGTATGCAATTCTCGTGACCTCCAGTGTGCAGTTCTCAATGGCCGCTGACAAAAGGAGACCGCATCTTGTCCAAGAAGAAGCTTCGTGACACCCTGCCCAAGGCTAAGACAGGCACGGATTGGGCTACCGCTGAGGGCCTGGTGGCGGAACCCGCACTGCGTGCGCTGTGGGGCTGGTCACCGCCGGACCTCCCGGCCGACAGCGCTCTCAAGCGCAACGTAGACCGTGCTCTGCCGCGTACGGGACTCGGATACATCATCTACTGGGCTGTCGTCATCGGGTTGGAGTTCGGCCTCGCTCCGCACCTCCCGGTGCGGGGACGCTTGAGCGTCGAGGGCGTCGCTGCGCTGCTGGCCGGAGCGTGGTGCGGGCTCAATTTCTGGCGATGCCGCCATGCGCACTGCGCGGTGAGTGGTGCCGGATGGTCGGCGTTGGGCGGCCTCGCCCTTGTGGAAGCGGGGATGGGTCACAGCCTCATCGGCGGGTACGACCAGCTCGTGTTCATCGGGGTGTTCGTATTCGCCTTGGTCTTCGAGGGCCTGTGGTATCGGGCTCGTGGTACGAATGCCCTTGCACGGCTCGGCAGGCCCCGTTGCTGACCGCCGTTCTCCATGGCGACCCGGTGCCGGGTGATGGCTTTCCGAATAGCCGTGGCCGTATCTATATTCATGACATCTGTCCGGGTCGATACTCTCCGCGTCGATGGCCTGACGCTCGGATTCTGTGAGTTGGGATCGGGTTCTCCCGTCCTGCTCCTTCACGGTTGGCCGACCTCGTCGTATCTCTGACGCGAGGTGATTGTACCCATCGCTACGCTTCACCGAGTGCTCGCGCTGGACCTTCCCGGTTTCGGCGCTTCCGACAAACCGTTGGGCACGAGTTATGTTTTCGTCTTTTTCGAACGGGCGATCAAGGGCTTTCTCGACGCGCTCGAAGTCGACCGGGTGGGCGGGGCGGGTCACGATCTTGGCGGCCCGATTGCCGTCCATTGGGCGTTCCGTCATTCAACGCGCCTGATTCGGATGGCGTTGCTCAACACGCTTCTATTCCCCCAGTTCTCCGACGCGGTCGTAGAGTTCGTGCGCACTGCCATGACGCCCGGTCTACGCGAACGCCTCACGAGCTGGGAAGGCTTGGAGTAGGTGATGCACCTCGGGCTCGCGGACAAAGCGAAGCTGACCGAGCAGCTACTCGAAGCTCTCGAAGCCGTCACGGGACCGTTTCGCACCGAGGATGAGCGCCGCGCACTAGCCGACGCCGGAATCGGGCTCGAGGTCAAGGGCTTCGAAGAGATCGAACGCAGACTGTCATCAATGCGGGCACCCTTGGGGAAATTCTATGGAGTCCGCGATCGGATTCCGCCCGACATCAAGACGACGGTGTCGCTTATAAAGGCTGACCTTCCAGCTACCTCTGTCATCCCGCTCGCGGACTGCGGGCACTTCGAGCAAGAGGACGCACCACAACGGGTCGGCAAGCTGCTTGCCGAGTTCTTCGCAGGCTAGAGGCATCGTGAAGGATCGAATCGTTCTGACGCTGCGAAGGATGGAAGTGGCCGACCTGCAGTTGGTCGAGTTCTGGCTGAATAATCTCGACGTGGCGCGATGGTTCCTGGCCCAGACGTAATGATGCATTCCTACAAGGGCTTTTGTCTTGAACAATTTGCCAAAAAGTGACGCTGCCTCACATTTTCAACCGCTCAAACCTGCGTAATACCGCATGGAATACTGTCATTTTCCGAGGTGCTGGAGCGTCCCTATCAGCGTCTACCTCTTGACTCCGAAGGTTCATGCTGCAGAGCGTCTCACCGCTCGGCTCAACGACTGTCTCAACTGATGTAATGCATCTGTTGGAGACAATCCAGCGAGGCACTTATACTGATAGAAATAACCACAATAGAATTCGATTGGGTGGGTCAAATCTAAATCGCTGACGTGTATCAAAAAGCGTTGCAGTTTACAAGATGAGCAAGAGGAGGGGAAATGAGTACTGAGGTTCGAGTCGGCTCGCTCTTCAACTTCCCCGATGGCGAGCTGACCGGGGTCGCGGTCGGCAGGCACCGGTTGATCGTCGAGCACAAGGAAAACGAGGTCCACATTGCCCGAAATCGCTGCCCACACCTGGGCTTCTCGCTCACCCGCGGTCCCGGCGGGTTGAGGTACCAGGATGGCGTGGTGCAGTGCCCATGGCACAATTCGCGCTTCGACGTCAGCACCGGGGAGAACCTCGACTGGGTCACCGGCTTTGCCGGACGACAGATGCCGAGCTGGTCGCGGTCGTTGATTGGGCTGGGCCGCAGACCAAGAGGCCTGGACACGTTGTCAGCGACAGTGCGCGACGGCGACGTCTACGTAATCATCGACTAGGGAAGTAGCTGTACCTGCCTGGGTGACGGCACGACCCGTCGAAAGCCGGGTAGAACCGCGATGTTCAGCATCGCCGCGTTAGTGGCCGTGGCCGGTATCCAGCGGAAGACCGCTTGTCTAGAACATAACGATGGATGGTGACCTGGTATTTAACGCTGGAATGTTGACGACAATGTGGCGCCGCGTCATTTTTATGGCCGAAAAGTAACACGATCGTGCATCTTTGCTTTCGTTTTCGTCTCGTCTCGATTTAGATTTGGCACACGAACTCAGAGCTACAAAATCAAAACTAGCAATACTCTCGCCAAAATCAGCAAACAAATGGAGCTTCGCGAGCGTTCCATGTCAGCGCAGGACTATGTGGCCGCCACCTATCGGTGGTCAGAGCATCAAAGGCTGTCCGGTGGTCGAATCCGCTTCAAGTGCCCATTGTGTAGCGGCAGAGCCACCAATGCCCAGCTCAACCCGAAGACTATAGCCAACCGGGACAAGGTCCCGGTCGTACAGGCTCCGGAGGGCATGTACTGCTGCTGTGCAGGAATTACGACGCTCGGCCCCAAAGACCTCGACTTCTACCAGCAGGTTCCCTGGGGCACCCATGCCTGGGCGGCCAGCTATGGCAGGAGGTAATTGGTCGAGATCGCCAACTCCAGGATCAAGCGCAGGCTGAACTCGGACAAGGGCCTGGTGTGCGCGTTCGACATGGCTGCCATGGCTGTGGGGAGTAGCGGCAATGGTTGCAGCTCTCAACATCGATCTTTGCGTAGATCGGGCGAGCGGCGCTGAGCCGGGTGGCTCCCATTCGGCACGTCGTCGGAGAAATAGAAGAAATGTTGATTGGTTCCAGGTTCCTGGCGAGCCGGATCAAGTACAGTCCAGGCCTGACCCGGCTCCATTGGCCTCTAGTGCAAGTGATGGAGATAGAAACCGACGGAAGGGTTAGAAAGTTGCCCTGTTTTGCCTTTCGCAGCTTAAACCAAGACAAGTCGGGTCTTATCCCGCCTAACTTCAATCCAATAAGTCAGATCTACGGCAATTTTGCGTCCGGTCGCACTCATCTGGCCCTGGTTGCGAATCATTTGGACTGTTGGTGGCTAACCAGTCCTGGAGCGGGCGACGAGAATCGAACTCGCGTTCTCAGCTTGGGAAGCTGAATGAGAAGGACTCTGTGGACGAGGATGAACTGTAATGGCTGGTTGAACGTTTATATGAAAGTTGCTGAACGATTCCGGACCTCGATGGACTGTATTGGATGTGCCATAAATGCGCCATGGTTATTATCGAGGGTTGCTTCGTTTTGACGAACTAGAACGTCGCATTGGATTGGATTTTCACCATTATCGGGAGCGTAAACCTTGAAATTCCAATGTTGGAACGTGTTTGGGTCGCTTTAGTGAGTTACTTTTATTGTAAACGGGGTCTCTGTACAGTATCTAAGTAGATCTCTCATTAGAGAGATTGTTGTTTGCTAGAATGTTTGGTATGCCCGATGTTAGGAGTGCTCCGACAATCGATGATATTCGCGCCATGCGTAGTCAAATTTTGCGGCTAGCTGCAGCAAGAGGCGTATCGAATATCCGAGTCTATGGCTCGGTTGCTCGCGGAACTGCGAACTCCGAGAGTGACATTGATTTGATTGTCGATGTGGAGCCGGAATGTAGCTTGATAGATTTAGCTGGGTTTCAACTCGACATGGAAGAACTTCTGGGTCACTCAGTTGATGTGACCACGAGAGTTGATTCTATTATCCGCCGTCGAGTGGAAGAACAGTCGGTTCTCCTTTGAATGAAACAGATGACGTACTGTACCTTGTCCATATATGGCGAACAGCACGGCTAATTGAGCAAACGCTTGCCGTGGGGCCGAAGTCCATTGAAGCTGATCCCAACTTTAGAGACGCAACCTTTTATAGGTTGCATACACTGGCCGAGTCGACCCAAAAGCTATCGTCTGAGATCAAAGATAGGAATCCAGATATTCCGTGGCGAGAGATCGCGGGTATGCGAAATCGTCTAGTTCATGGCTACCACGAAATCCAAATGAGTCTCGTTTTGAACGCTTTAGCAGAGCTTCATTCTCTAACTGAATGTGTACAGAGAGAGCTCGGAGCGTTGGCACTCAGTAATGAAATCGATAAAGAAGTTTTGTTGGAAATCGAGCAGTCACGCCAACCTGGTTTGGGCGACAAGTCGCTTGGGCTGTGATGAATGTCCTCTAACAGCAGGATCCAGCGTTAGCAGGAAGACCCTAATGGGCCGGGGAAATATATCCGATCGAGCGGGCGACGAGAATCGAACTCGCGTTCTCAGCTTGGGAAGCTGATGTTCTGCCTCTGAACTACGCCCGCAAGCGTGCTATTTGCTTTTATATACACTATCGTGTGTACCCATGATCTTGTCGGATCGAACAATAAAAGAAGAACTTGCAAAGGGCCGAATAATAATTGATCCATTCGATGAAGGATGCATACAACCTTCATCGGTTGATCTGCATGTGGACAAATACTTTCGGGTCTTTAGAAACCACACGGCACGCGTCATAGACGTCAAAGAGGATCAATCTGAATTGACCGAGCTGATTGAAATCAAAGATGACGAGGTCTTCATTCTTCATCCGGGCGAATTTGTCCTGGGTTCGACGCTCGAGAGAATAGGCATTCCAGATGACCTTGTTGGGCGTCTGGAGGGCAAGTCATCGTTGGGACGGCTCGGGCTTCTGATACATTCCACTGCTGGATTTGTGGATGCGGGATTCGATGGCAATATAACCCTGGAGCTGTCCAATGTGGCGAATCTGCCGATAACGGTATATCCAAACATGAAGATCGGCCAAATCTCATTTCTGAAGATGACATCTGAGGCAGATTTTCCCTACGGATCAAGTGCGGTCGGCTCGAAATATCAGGGCCAAAGGGGCCCGACTCCGTCAAGATATTTTGAAAATTTCCAAAAGTAGTCCGACGGAGGTAAATGCGGGAGCTGTTTGGGCCGCGGTGAGTTGGGGCGAAATTGTGACAGTTGAACGAAATTTGGCTAGTGTAAGCTAACTGCATTTTTATTCAGGACCCTAATGGTGAAACAAGCCCGGGTGCGGCGGATGATCAACAAATGGGTTGCTAGGGAGGATTTCGTTGAGATTGCTTATAGGTGTGGTCATTGTTGTGGTGGCCGCAGTGTTCGCAGGCAGAAGACTATTGTTTCTTTACGGTCTCATTTCTTCGGGAAAGGCCGCCCCGGGGAGGACCGATAATGTGGGCGGTCGTATTTGGGCTGAGCTGTCTGAGGTCATTGGCCAGAGGAAGCTTCTGAAAAAGACTGTTCCCGGAATCGCGCATGCGCTTACATTTTGGGGCTTTATCATTCTTCTCGCCACAATTATCGAGGCTTTCGGTTCACTTTTCAGCGCCACCTTTGCCATACCGCTGATCGGCCACGATTCGTGGCTGGGCTTCCTGGAGGATCTGTTTTGCGTACTGATCCTTATTTCGCTCGTGGTGTTTGCCGTGCTCAGGATCAAGAACGCGCCCGATCGTCGCCAGAGGGATTCGCGCTTCTATGGTTCTCACACCGGTGCGGCTTGGCTTGTATTGTTGGGGATCGCACTTGTGATCGTCACACTGGTGATGTATCGAGCTGCTCAGGCTAACCTCGGGCACTTTCCCTATGGCGATGCGGCATTCGCCTCCCATGCCGTAGCCTCATGGATTCGCGGTCTTGGCACAACTGCCAACAAGGCGATCGAGGTGGTATTTCTAGAACTCAATATCGCGGTTATCATGGGATTCCTGGTATTCGTAACCTATTCCAAGCACCTCCACATCTTTACCGCTCCCTTAAATGTGATATTTTCGCGCCGCCCAAAGGGACTGGGTGCACTTGGAACCACCCCAAATATGGATCCAGAACAGCTGAGCGAAGAAGATGTATTTGGTGCAGGGCAGATTGAGCACCTTACATGGAAACAGAATCTCGACCTGGCTACCTGTACGGAGTGCGGAAGATGCCAGGAGCAATGCCCGGCCTGGAACACAGGGAAGCCCTTGTCTCCGAAACTGCTGATCATGAACCTCCGCGACCATCTGTTCAAGTCGGCTCCATCCCTCATTGGTCCTGGCGCCACCAAATCGACTTCGGTTCCATTGGTTCCGGACGTGATAGTACCCGACGTCCTGTGGTCCTGCACCACTTGTGGCGCGTGCGTGGAGGCCTGCCCTGTGGATATCGAGCACGTTGACACGATCGTCGATATGCGGCGTTACAAGGTGTTGATGGATTCTGATTTTCCGACTGAAGCCAATCTGATGCTGAGGAACGTTGAGAATCAGGGCGATCCATGGGGCCTGGGTCAGTCGAAGAGGCTTGACTGGACCAAGAGCCTCGATTTTGAAGTCCCGGTCATTTCCGGTGAGATTCCAGAGGATATTGAATATTTGTTCTGGGTCGGATGTGCGGGCGCGTTGGACGAGAGGGCCTCAAAGACCACGCAGAGCATTGCGAGACTGCTTCACTCCGCTGGCGTCAAGTTCGGCGTTCTTGGTCCCAGGGAATCGTGTACCGGTGATCCTGCAAGAAGACTCGGCAACGAGTACCTTTATCAAATGCAGGCCACGACCAACATTGAAACTCTCAATGCAGCCAAGGTCAAAAAGATCATCGCCTCGTGTCCGCACTGTTTGAACTCTCTAGCTAATGAATATCCGTCTCTGGGTGGCAACTATGAGGTGATCCACCACTCTCAGATGCTCGAGAAGCTGGTCTCGGGAAAGAAGCTTTTGCCTGTAAGTCCAGTCAATGCCACCGTGACCTATCATGACCCTTGTTATTTGGGCAGGCACAATTCGATATATGACGAGCCAAGATCAGTGCTGCAATCCGTGCCAGGAGTGAAGGCGGTCGAGATGCACAAGCACCGTTCGAAAGGATTTTGCTGCGGTGCCGGAGGCGCACGGATGTGGCTTGAAGAAAACATCGGCAAGCGCATCAATATGGAGAGAACAGATCAGGCTCTCGTCACGGGAGCCGACATGGTATCGACCGCCTGCCCGTATTGCATGATTATGTTGGACGACGGTGTAAAGACCCGCCAATCTGAAGGTACCGCCGGCGAGGATATGAAGGTTTTGGATGTGGCACAGATCCTGGAGCGGTCACTGAGCGATTGAAAGCTCGATTTCAAATGGCACAGTGATGGCCTGGCTCAGTTGAGCCAGGCCATTATTCATGGACGAAGTCTTTTGCCCTAGAACTCAGGTACTGATTTCGGAGGTTTATGCGAACGCTTTGTCGTCCGCGTCTCTTAGCCTCTTTGACATTGCTTCGAGCAGCCGCACGGCCATAGAGGGGATCTCCTCCAGGACGGATGTGAATTCTCTGGCCGGCAGCACCAAAAGGTCCATTTCCGTTTCAGCCGTGACTGTTGCGGATCTTGGAAGATGGTCGAGCAGTGACAGCTCCCCAAAGCCATCGCCGGGTCCCAAAACTGCTACCTCGTGGTTATTCTTGCTGACCTTTGCTCTGCCGGAGACGATAAGGCAGAATTCCTTGCCCACCTTGCCTTCTTCGCAGAGTATCGAGCCAGGGTGAACTGCTACCTCGTCGCATGCAGACTCGAGCATGGCGAGCTCTTTGCGATTGCAGTCACTAAAAAGCCAGCTAGACCTCAGCGCATTGGCTTTTGAATCTTTAACTTCATTTTTAGCCATTTACAAAAGATAACACTATTTCCAGGCAACCGAGCCAAAGAATACGTCTACCCGTTCGATTTTTCTGAACTAGTTTGTAGCTGGGCCTCCAAAAGTGCATCGCTGAAAGGATGCTGGTTCCCTTGGTCAATGTTGTTATAAGAGTTCGTCTTCGCTGTTTCACACAAAGGCATGCCCGGGCAGGGCTTCTGGAAGTTTAGGGCGGCACGGACAGGTGAGTTCCTCGGACGCAGTATCTGCCATTCAGCTGCTCGAGTTTGTATTCACGACCGCCGTAGCGGTGATCGTAGCCCGTTATTTGCGGGCAGTCCCGGCGATTGTTCTCGAGATCATCATCGGGATAGTCGTGGGAGCCGGGATCTTTTCGCTCACAGGCAACGGATATTGGATCAAGCTTCTGTCTGATGTCGGTCTCTTTGCGATCTTCTTCGAAGTAGGACTCGGATTCGATCTCACCGCACCGGAACTTACGAGCACAACTCCGGCGCGGGCCGCAGTGGCTGGAGTTGTGGTATCAGCGGCGTTGGTGTTCCTTGCGACCTTTGCTTTGGGCCATTCTTCGCGGTCAGCCTTGCTGGTTGGTCTCGCCACCGTCTCTACCTCGGTGTCGGTTTCGGTGTACAGTTACCGGACCCTGGGTCCGATCACACATTTGGAGGCCAAGGCGGCTGTCGTGGCGGGTCTCTTTGATGATCTCCTTGGGCTGGTGGCTCTGGCCGTTCTGGCTTCAGTGCTGTCTAGTTCGCTCGGCGGCCTTGTTTCCCTTGCGGTGAGCCTCGCGGTGGTGATCGTGAGTTATGTGCTCAAACGGCGGCTTTCGGGAAGGTCGTTCGAGCTCGGGGTGCTTCGTCGGTATTTGCTAGTGATCGCACTGGTTGTCGCTGTCGTCTTTCTATGGCATAGATTTGGGCTTACGCTGGCTATCGCGGGCTTTGTGGCTGGAGCATTTTCAGGGCCCGTTCTTACTATTGGCGACCAGCAGGCCATCGCCAGGGTCAGCGGGGTGCTTGGTCCATTTTTTTTGGTTTCTCTTGGACTGCTGGTCAGGTTGAATCAGGGAGTTTCGTTGACGGATGTCGTTAGCGTGGCTGTACTTTCCGCGGCCCTGGTTGTTGCCAAGTGGTCGGCAGCTTTGGCGGTCGGCAAAGAGGTCAAAGACAGGGTGCTCTTTTGGTTTTCAATGGTGCCAAGAGCAGAAGTAGCTGGGATTGGTTTAGTGCTGATAGCACCCAGGATATCGCCCTCCCTGGAACTGCAGGCTGTCTTAGCTGTAGTCGCGACTTCTCTCGTTGCCCCGTTTGTAATCATCCGTAGGGCAAGGGCAACCTAGTCGAGCTGATGGGTCTTGACCGCTTTGAAATTCCTGTCGAACTCGTAGATAATTGGTACTCCGTTGGGAATTTCCAGATCCAGGATTTCTTCGTCGCCAATGTCTTCGAGATGCTTGATAATGGCCCTGAGCGAGTTTCCATGGGCGGAAACCAGAACATTCCTGTCGGCCATAAGATCTGGCACGATCCCGTCGAAGAAGTAGGGGAGCATCCGCTCCAAGACGTCTTTCAAGCACTCGCCTCTTGGCAGAACATCCGGAGCGAGATTTTGATACCTGGGGTCAAATCTTGGATGCCTTTCGTCGTCCAAATCCAGCAACGGGGGACGCACGTCATAGCTTCTTCTCCAAATTCTGACCTGCTGGGCGCCGTGTATCTCCGCCATTTCAGCTCTGGAATGACCCTGTAGGGCTCCGTAATGCCTTTCATTAAGGCGCCAGTGCTTATAGACAGGAACCCATGATCGGCCATATGCTAGAAGTGTGGCATCAACGGTGCGGATGGCTCGCAATAGAACGGAGGTGTGCACGACATCGATGGGAATATTTTCTGCCAAAAGCCGTCGGCCTGCCTCGTAGGCCTCTTCCACGCCTTTTTCCGTCAGATCGACATCAATCCAACCGGTGAAGCGCTCTTCGAAGTTCCAGGTGCTCTGACCATGACGGAGGAGTATCAAACTTGCCATGATCACAAAATAGTCTAAATCGTTGGCGATGAGCCAATTTATTGACCTTGATACAAGAAAATAAGAAAAGTTGATAAGACCACACTCAACTTAGCTATAATGGTTTCTATAAATTTGTACAAGCTTTTATAAGGAGGCCTCAAAGTGCCAAAGGCCGTAGGCATAGACTTGGGAACAACTAACTCAGTGGTTAGCGTGCTTGAGGCAGGCGAACCAGTAGTGATTCCAAACGCAGAAGGTGGACGGACGACCCCCTCGGTAGTCGGATTCGCAAAGAACGGGGAGGTGCTGGTTGGCGAAGTCGCCAAGCGCCAGGCAATTACCAATCCCGACCGAACGATCAGGTCCGTCAAGCGCCAGATGGGTACTAACTGGTCGATTGATATCGACGGCAAGGCATACACTCCGCAGGAGATTTCCGCCAGGATCCTTGCCAAGCTGAAGCGGGATGCGGAAAGTTATCTCGGCGACACGGTGAACCAGGCTGTCATTACCGTCCCGGCATATTTCGATGACGCTCAGAGAACCGCAACCAAAGAAGCAGGCCAGATAGCCGGTCTTGAAGTTTTGAGGATTATAAATGAACCGACTGCAGCCGCTCTTGCCTACGGGTTGGATAAAGAAGGCCAGGAGCAGACTGTTCTGGTTTTCGACCTTGGCGGAGGAACCTTCGACGTCTCCATTCTTGAAATTGGTGAGGGCGTCTTTGAAGTCAAGTCAACATCGGGCAATACCCATCTCGGTGGAGATGACTGGGATCAGAGAGTCATTGATTGGCTGGTGAAGTCTTTCAAAGATACCGAGGGTGTGGACCTTTCAACCGACAAGATGGCTTTGCAGCGTCTCAAGGAGGCTGCAGAGAAGGCCAAGATTGAGCTTTCGTCTGTGCAGGAAACCAATGTTAACCTGCCATTCATAACCGCCACTTCTGAAGGGCCCAAGCACCTGGACTTCAAGCTCACCAGGGCAAAGTTCCAGGAGCTGACCCACGACCTTACCGAGGCCTGCAGAGGGCCATTCGATCAGGCTATTAAAGACGCCGGGCTGAGCAAGAACGAAATCGACCACGTGATACTGGTTGGCGGTTCCACCCGCATGCCTGCCATTCAGGAGCTGGTCCAATCATTGACAGGCAAAGAGCCGCACAAGGGCGTGAACCCGGATGAGGTTGTAGCTGTTGGTGCCGCGGTTCAAGCCGGTGTGCTAAAAGGAGAAGTCAAGGATGTTCTTCTCCTCGACGTGACTCCATTGAGCCTTGGCATCGAGACCAAGGGCGGCGTGATGACAAAGCTCATCGAAAAGAACACCACTATTCCTACCCGCCGGTCAGAGGTCTTCACAACTGCAGATGACAATCAGCCTTCTGTGGAGATTCACGTTCTTCAGGGCGAGCGGGAGATGGCGATGTACAACAAGACGCTTGGAAAGTTCCAGCTGGTTGGACTGCCTCCAGCACCGCGTGGAATTCCTCAGATCGAAGTTACGTTCGACATTGATGCGAACGGGATCGTTCATGTCTCTGCAAAGGACCGGGCAACGAACCAGGAGCAGTCGATAACCATAACCGGACAGTCGTCTTTGTCTAAAGAGGACATCGAGCGCATGGTCAAGGATGCCGAAGCTCATGCGGAGGATGACAGAAGGCGAAAGGAAGAGGCGGAAACCCGCAACAACGCCGACACACTGGTCTACCAGACTGAAAAGCTGCTCAAGGATCAGGGAGACAAGATAACCGGGCCTGAGAAGGAGTCGGTTGAAAGCGCTCTGGCCACGTTGAAGAAAGCTCTAGAAGGAAGCGATATTGAGTCGATCAAGACCTCAACCGAGGGCCTGATGACTGCCAGCCAGACATTTACGCAGAGGCTTTACGAGGAAGCGTCGAAGAATGCAAGCGCGGCCGAGACGCCCGGCTCAGAGTCGACAGCATCTGGCTCAGACGATGAGATAGTTGATGCAGAAATAGTCGATGAGGATAAGAACTAGAGATATTGGCTGTCCAAGGGAGCCCTAGCGGGCTGCCCTTGGACCCCAACTGGATAAAGAGAACATGAGCGAATTTGAGAATGAAAATTCAGAGTTCCCGGAGGAAAACATAGAGATTCCAGACGACTTGTCCTCTCTTGACGAGGATGCCGATGTCATAGAAGCAGAACTTGTTAAAGAAGAGGACGAGGTCGCGGAGGAGTCGGCTTTGGACGATTTGGTTGAAAAGCTTTCGGCCGAACGCGACGACTATCTGAAGGCGCTTCAGCAGACTGCGGCTGACTTCGATAATTACCGAAAGCGGGTCACCAAGCAGTTCCAGGATGCCGGGGACCAAAAGGTGGAGAGCTTGATGATAAAGCTTCTCCCGGCGTTAGACAATATAGAGCTGGCTTTGGCCCATTCAAAGGACAACGCTGAGCTGGGTTCCGTACTTGTGCAAATATCGAACGGAATTCGCGACGTTTTGGTTAAAGAAGGCTTGGAACCGATAAGTGATGCAGATGTCGATTTCGATCCGACTTGCCACGATGCGGTGATGCACGAGCCAGGCGAAGGCCCCGCCAAGGTTTCAGAGGTTCTGCGTTCCGGTTACAAGTGGAAGCAAAGGGTAATTCGTCCTGCAATGGTAAAGGTAGTCGGACAGGGATAAGGCTTGGCGATGGCTGCGCAGCGTGAGTGGTTTGAAAAGGATTATTACAAGGTATTGGGCGTCTCGAAGACTGCGACCGACAAGGAGATTACCCGTGCCTACAGGAAGCTAGCCAAACAGTACCATCCCGATACCAATCCCGGGAAAGAAGATCTTTTCAAGGATGTGTCTGCAGCATACGAAGTGCTGGGAGATGCTGCCAAGCGCAAGGAATACGATGAAGTCCGCTCCATGGCAGGCTCCGGCGGCTACGGCTTTGGTGCCGGTGCAGGCTCCGGCGGCGGGTTTGGCGGGACTCGCGTAGAGGACTTGAGTGATTTGATCGGCGGCCTGTTCAACCGGGGAAACCGGCGCTCTTCAGGTGCGCGTGGCCCGGTCAGGGGCGCCGATCTGGAAGTCGAAGCGCACATAAGCTTCGAAGATGCCGCCAACGGAGTGACCACAACTTTGAACATGGTCTCAGACGTAACGTGTGGGACCTGCCATGGAACTGGCAGTGCTCCGGGTACCGCTCCCGTGGTATGCGCCAGATGTCAAGGAACCGGATCGGTATCCGACAATCAGGGATTCTTTTCGTTCTCGGTTCCCTGCCCCGCTTGTGGCGGAAGGGGAATACGAATAGAAAAAGTCTGTCCGACCTGCCATGGAAGCGGTGTGGAGTCTAGAAACCGTCAGATAAGGGTGAGGATTCCCCATGGCGTGGAGGACGGGTCCCGGATACGTCTGAAGGGCAAGGGCAGCGCTGGTGCAAATGGAGGACCGGCTGGCGACCTTTACGTGCTCATACACGTATCTCCGCACAAGATTTTCAACAGGCGTGGTGCAGATCTGCTTCTGACGGTTCCTATAACATTCGCCGAAGCGGCCCTGGGGACAACTTTGACAGTTCCCACCTTGGACGGTCAGGTCTCTCTCAAGGTCCCCGCTGGAGCTAAATCAGGTCTTACTTTGAGAGCAAGGTCGAAGGGGCTTCCGAAGACCGGCAAGACTAATGAAATGGGGGATCTTTTGGTGACGGTGGAAATCGACGTTCCAAAGCGTCTGTCAAAAGAGCAGCAGAAAGCAGTTGAAGAATTTGCGCAGGCCACGAAAGAGTCTCCCAGAGAGTATTTGGAGGTTGAATCAAATGCTAGAAAATGAGGGATATCTGCAGTCGAGCGGAGGAACGCTCAAGGCAGTCTATGTAATTTCAGTGGCCGCTGAACTGGCTGGCATGCATCCCCAGACATTGCGTATCTACGAGCGAAAGGGACTCGTCTATCCATTGAGGACAGACGGCGGTTCAAGGCGCTACAGCGAAGAGGACGTCCGGAGGTTGCGCCGAATCCAGGAGCTCACAAATGCAGGTCTGAACCTGGAGGGCGTGAAGAAGCTGATGGAGATGGAAAACGAGATAGCGGCACTGAAGAACGAGCTCGAAATGACAAAGGCCGAGCTGAAACGGCAGAAGGAAGAGGCCGATCGTCTGTATAAGAGCGAGATCGTTCCCTTTTCCCAGGGCCTGAGAATTTTTCGCAACTATCTGGGGCAGGGTTGATGGTTTTAAGCAGGAGGTAATAGATGCCAGGCACTGATCCGAATCGGTGGACTATAAAAACTCAGGAGGCAATTGCTCAGGCTGCTTCAAGTGCCAAGAGCACCTCATCATCGGAAATAACTCCCGCACACCTGCTACTTGCCCTTATGGCCCAACCCGAAGGCCTGACTCTCCCCATTTTGGACAGGGTTGGGGTTTCCCCAATGTCACTTCGCAACACTCTGACAGATGCCACCTCGAAGATGTCGAAGGCATATGGCACTGAACCTCAATACTCCCGCTCTTTCATCGAGGTTCTCAACGGTGCCGATTCGCTGAGGCAGGAAATGGGTGACGAATATATATCAGTCGAACATTTGCTGGTCAATTTATCCGATCTGATAGGTGTTTCAAGGGAGAATCTGATGCTTGCCCTCCGCGACATCAGAGGTTCCCACAATGTGACTTCCCAGAATCCCGAAGCAGCATACCAAGCTCTGGAAAAGTATGGGCGCGATCTGACAGATCAAGCTCGCAAGGGCAAGATTGACCCGGTAATCGGGCGCGACGACGAAATCAGGCGGATAATCCAAGTTCTGTCGAGGCGCACCAAGAATAATCCAGTAATAATTGGCGAGCCTGGCGTTGGAAAGACGGCAATAGTCGAGGGTCTCGCTAAGAGGATTGTGGAAGGCGACGTGCCAGAGTCGCTGAGGCACAAGAGACTGATAGGTCTTGACCTTGCAGCTATGGTTGCCGGCGCAAAATTCAGAGGAGAGTTCGAAGAGCGGCTTAAGGCTGTGCTCAAGGAAATATCTGATTCCGGTGGTGATGTGATCACCTTCATCGATGAGATGCACACGGTTGTTGGTGCCGGAGCCACCGAGGGTTCAATGGACGCGTCAAACATGCTTAAGCCGATGCTTGCCAGGGGTGAACTTCGGATGATTGGGGCTACCACTCTTGATGAGTACCGAAAATACATTGAGAAAGACCCTGCACTTGAGAGAAGATTTCAAAAGGTCATCATCGAGCCGCCCAGCGTAGACGCAACCGTCGCGATACTCCGGGGCCTGAAAGAAAAATACGAGGTACACCACGGTGTGCGCATTCAGGACTCAGCCCTCATCGCAGCTGCAGTCTTTTCCGACCGTTATATAACAGACAGGTTTCTTCCCGACAAGGCAATTGACCTCATAGACGAGGCTGCGTCAAGGCTCCGGATTGAGATCGATTCGATGCCTACTGAAATTGACGTGGTCAACAGAAAAATCAGGCAGCTTGAGATCGAGAAAATTTCTCTCGAAAAGGAGACTGACAAAGCCTCGGAAGAGCGTTTGGCCCGGTTGGAAAGCGAAATCGCCAACCTGAACGAGGAGTTCAACGTTCTAAAGGCGCGCTGGCTCTCCGAAAAAGAGGCGATCGATGCAATCAGGTCGACCAAGGAAAAGCTCGAGGGAGTCAAGGATGAGGCAGAGAGATTTGAGCGCGAGGGTCACCTTGGCAAGGCAGCCGAGCTGCGCTATGGCGAGATTCCCCGTTTGACTAAAGAGGTTGAAGCGGTGACTGCCAAACTGATCGATCTTCAGGCACACGGCAGAATGCTCAAAGAAGAAGTTGATGACGAGGACATAGCTGAAGTGGTTTCCAAGGCCACAAATATTCCGGTTTCGAAGCTCCTGGAAAGTGAAATTGCACGGCTGGTCCACATGGAGGAATACCTTCACAACCGGGTGGTTGGCCAGGATGAGGCTGCCTCTGCGGTTGCCAACGCCATCAGGCGTTCCCGCGCGGGATTGTCCGATCCTCACCGACCTATAGGTTCCTTCCTTTTCATGGGACCAACCGGTGTTGGCAAAACTGAGATGGCGAGAACATTGGCGGAGTTCCTTTTCGATGATGAAAGGGCCATGATTAGGATTGACATGAGCGAATATCAGGAGCGCCATACCGTTTCGCGTCTAGTTGGCGCGCCCCCGGGATATGTTGGCTTCGACGAGGGTGGTCAGCTGACCGAAGCGGTGAGAAGGCGCCCCTATTCGGTTGTATTGCTCGACGAGGTTGAAAAGGCGCATCCGGATGTGTTCAATGTGCTGCTCCAGGTACTCGATGACGGGCGCTTGACTGATTCGCAAGGGAGAACCGTCAACTTCACGAACACCGTCCTGATCATGACTTCCAATATCGCTGGCGAGCCCTCGACGGTATTCAGGCCTGAATTCATAAACCGAATTGACGAGATCATAAGGTTCCATGCGCTTAGCGAGCAGGATCTGGAAAAGATAGTCGAGCTGGTGGTCAATTCGCTTCGCAGGCGGCTGGGCGATCGTTCGATAGATCTCCAACTGACTGACAACGCAAAGAAATGGCTGGCAAAAGCCGGATACGATCCGGTGTATGGCGCCCGCCCCCTCAAGCGCGTGGTGCAAAGGGAGCTGGGAGATCCAATAGCCATAGCCCTGTTGGAGAACCGTTATTTGGAAGGTTCAGTCATCGAGGTCGACGTTCCCGCATTAGATGCGCCTCATCTTGTTCTATCTTGAGATGCCAGACAGCTAGTATTTATAATCTGTGCCGAATAAAGGTGCCTTACAGTTTTATTTAGGAATTCAGGCGTCTGCAATGCTCTGAACCAAGATGGAGGTAAACAGTTGCCCGTAACAGTTGTACTGGGCACTCAGTGGGGTGATGAGGGAAAAGGGAAGCTAACCGACCTGCTTGCCGCCGATATGGACTTCGTGGTCCGTTATCAGGGAGGCCACAATGCGGGCCACACAGTGGTTGTGGAGGGCGAGTCTTTTGCGCTCCAACTCATTCCCTCGGGAGTATTGAACCAATCCGTCACCCCGGTCATTGGCAACGGAGTGGTTGTGGATCCTGGAGTTCTCCTGGAGGAAATTGATCAGCTTGCCTCCCGAGGGGTGGACACTTCCAGACTTAGGGTTTCAGGCCAGGCGCATTTAATAATGCCATATCACATTGAACTTGACCGAGTTGCCGAGCGGCACTTGGGTAAGAATTCCTTAGGAACCACAAAGCGTGGTATTGGGCCAACTTATGCAGACAAAGCGGCCCGTATCGGCCTGCGGGTGCAGGATTTGCTGGATCCCAAGATATTTCAGCAGAAGCTTGACGTGGTTCTCAAGGAAAAAAATGCAATATTGGCGAAGGTGTACAACAGGCTGCCATTGTCGGCTGATGAAATAGGTGACAAGTATCTGAACGAATACGCGCCAAGGATTGCGCCGCTCATCTCAGATACTGTGAGCCTTCTCAACGATGCCGTAGTCGACGGGAAGAAGATACTGCTCGAAGGGGCACAGGCCACGTTTCTCGATTTGGACCACGGCACTTACCCATTTGTCACATCCTCCAACCCAACTGCCGGTGGTGCCGTAACCGGCTCCGGCATAGGGCCTATGAACATTTCGAGAATAATAGGGGTTGCCAAGGCCTATCTCACACGGGTTGGCTCTGGGCCGTTCCCTACGGAACTGTTCGACGAGGTCGCAGATCAATTGGTTGAAAGAGGTTACGAGTTCGGAACCAACACCGGCCGCCGGCGCAGGACGGGATGGTTCGATGCAGTATTGCTGAGACAGGCAGTTCGAATCAACTCCCTTTCAGAGGTTTTCATCACAAAGCTTGATGTGCTCGATGCATTTGATGTTGTGAAAGTGGCGGTAGCCTATGAGTCCGAAGGCGAGCGCTATGAGTCTCTGCCGTATCACCAGTCGGTATTCCACAAATCGGTTCCCGTGTACAAGGAATTTCCTGGCTGGCATACTAATCTTTCGGCAGTAAGGAGGCGTTCCGACCTGCCCAAAGAGGCCCTGAATTATATTGAGTTTTTATCTGAGCAGATAGGGGTGCCGGTCACGATGGTAGGTGTCGGTCCATCCCGAGAGCAGTTCGTGGAGATCTAGGTGGAGATAGCTGTTTATGGCTCTGGCGGCAGGGAACATGCATTGGTTTCCGCCTTCATAACTCATGGCCATAAGGTCACGGTTTTTCCAGGAAATCCAGGGATAGCGAAAATTGCGGCAGTTTCGCCGGGGCCATTCGAGGATATTGAGGCTGACCTGTATGTGATCGGGCCCGAGGCTCCGCTTGTCGATGGAATGGCCGACAGATTGCGGGCGAAAGGGAAGCTGGTGGTTGGGCCAGGAAGCGAAGGGGCCCGACTCGAAGGATCAAAGGCCTGGATGAAAGAGATCCTGGCAAGTGCCAAGATCCCGACTGCTTCATTTAGAACCTTTACTGACGCGGCATCAGCCGTAGAATACCTGAACTCCTACGAAGGTCCATACGTGATCAAGACTGATGGCCTTGCTGCGGGGAAGGGGGTGCTGGTTACCCGGGATAGGGGACAAGCTATTCGCGACGTTATGGAAAAGCTCAGTGGCGCAGCATTCGGTGCCGCTGGAACCAAAGTGGTCATCGAAGAAGCGATGGAGGGTCCCGAGCTCTCCCTTCTCGTGCTTTGCGATGGTACCAGAGGCGTTGCTCTGTCGCCGGCACAGGATTTCAAGCGGATCTATGATGGTGACAAGGGTCCCAATACCGGAGGGATGGGTGCATTCAGCCCTGTGCCTGGCGTGGGCGATGACCTGGTGGAAAAGATACTCAAGGAATCGGTCGATCCGCTGATAGCCGAGTTCAAGAATCGTGGAATCGACTACCGGGGCATTTTATATGCTGGACTTATGCTTACCGACTCGGGTCCCAGAATCGTCGA
>SCQM01000213.1 GCA_004298555.1 Actinomycetota bacterium
CTGAAAACAGTATCGGAAACAGCCCTGAACCTACTCTGTTGGAACAGGCGAAAGAGGTGAAGGACGCTGCCAGATTTCTAGCGCTCGCCTCCACAGCCCAAAAAAATGAGGCGCTCGAGATTTCAGCCGGGCTGCTCCTGGCTGGCAGTGAGGGAATTCTCGCTGCTAATCGTTTGGACATTCAAAACGCACAGCAGGCTGGGACTTCCGCGGGGGTCATTGACCGTTTGATGCTGAACCAATCCCGAATTGAATCGATGGCTCGGGGGCTCAGGGATGTCGCCGCGCTGGTTGACCCCGTAGGTGAGGTTGCGCAGGGCTGGGTTCGCCCCAATGGACTTCAGATTCGAAAGGTTCGCGTGCCTCTTGGAGTCATAGGGATTATTTATGAAAATCGTCCCAATGTCACTTCGGATGCCGCAGCTCTTTGTCTCAAAAGCGGCAATGCCGCTTTCTTGCGCGGTTCCTCGGGGGCAATCAATTCCAATCTTGAGATTGCTGACATTTTGTCAGAGGGACTCAAAAAGGCCGGTTTACCTTCGGGTGCCGTTTCACTGGTTAGGGACACATCCAGAGAGTCTGCTACGGAATTCATGAAGCTTAGGGGATATATCGATTGTTTGATTCCGCGAGGTGGGTCGTCACTGGTCTCGGCAATAGTTGAAAACGCCACTGTGCCATACGTTATTGACGGAGACGGCAACTGCCATATCTACGTGGACGAATCTGCGGACCTGGACAAGGCGGTGGAAATAATCTTCAATGCCAAAGTCCAAAGGCCTTCTGTCTGCAATGCGGTCGAGACCCTATTGGTTCATCAGAGTGTGGCATCACAGTTGCTTCCTAGGATTGAACAGCGCATGCCCACTGTCGAATTCCGCGCAGATCCGTTGTCCCGGCAATTCCTCAAGAAGTCGACATTGGCTACTGAGAACGACTATGCAGTGGAGTTCCTAGATCTGATTCTTGCGATAAAGAGCGTAAGCGGAATTGAAGAGGCGATCGATCATATTGGCAAGTTTGGTTCAGGCCACTCTGAGGCAATTTTGACAAATGACTATTCAGCGTCGAGGCGCTTTATTTCAGAGGTCGACGCGGCGGCAGTTCTGGTGAATGCCTCCACCAGATTCGTCGACGGTGGAGAGGTCGGGTTTGGCGCCGAGATCGGCATCAGCACTCAGAAGTTACATGCAAGAGGACCTATGGGGCTACGGGAGCTTACCACCGAAAAGTTTGTAATTGAAGGCAATGGCCAGGTCCGAAAGTGAAAGATAACGAGGGGAAGTTTCGATTTTCCGCTCCGTCCGAAGTAGGGGAACTTTTGTCAGGGGTTGGTTACCTTCCCAGCGTGGAAATATCTTCGGTATTATTTTTAGCGGATCGGCTCAAGAAGCCGATCCTGGTTGAAGGCCCGGCGGGTACAGGGAAAACTGAGCTTGCCAAGAGCACGGCAAAAGCATTGGGGGCCCGTCTCATCCGTCTTCAGTGCCATGAGGGTATAGACGAATCCAAGGCCCTTTACGAGTGGAACTACAAGAAGCAATTATTGCGTATTCAGTCGGATGGCAGCAGCAGTCCCTGGAGTGAAGTCGAGTCCAATATCTTCTCGGAAGAGTTCCTACTCGAACGGCCCTTGTTGCAGGCGATACGTGCTCGAGATCCGGTGGTGCTGCTCATTGACGAAGTGGACCGGGTGGAGATCGAGACTGAGGCGCTTCTACTGGAGGTACTGAGCGATTACCAGGTTTCGATTCCCGAACTCGGAACGATGGAAGCGAAGCAGATTCCGCTGGTCTTTCTGACGTCGAACAATACCAGGGAGCTCTCGGAAGCACTGAAGCGCCGGTGCCTATTTCTGTTTCTCGATTATCCCGAAAAGGAAAGAGAAATGGAGATCGTGACGTCCAAAGTCCCTGGAGTATCGAGAACTCTTGCCGACTCTATCGTTTCTTTCGTAGGATCACTGAGGGAACTCGATTTGAAGAAGCGGCCGAGCATTTCGGAAACTTTGGACTGGGCATTGACCCTGGTTAATCTGGGCCTTGAGGAAGTCGACGAATCTGTTGCCAAGTCGACATTGAACGTGCTGCTCAAATACCGCTCTGACATTGCGAAGGCGAGCAAATCGATCCTGTCTAGCTAGGAGCTGGATGAATGATAAAACGGGTCATCGAATTTGCAGAGGCGCTCCGCAGGTCAAACGTTCCAGTGTCTCTACTAGAATCCATGGACGCCAGCCGGGCCCTGACTGCATGTGACTTATCCGATCGTTCGGCCGTGCGAGCCTACCTGTTCACGACAATGATCAAAGACCAAAGTCATCAAAAGGTATTCGATCAGCTCTTTGAGGTATTTTTTTCTCCTGGAACCTACGATCACGGTGATGAGCGCTCATTGCCCGAGATGCTTCCTGATAAGTACTGGTCATTTGACGATATTGATGATCTGCAGATTAGGGAGCTGATTAAGGAGAGCCTCCTGAGAGGAGATGAGTTCCAACTGCAAAGCCTGGTTTCATCGGCAGTTTCCAGATTCGCCGGCATAGAGCCGGGACGACCTGTAGGTGGGGTTTATTATGCATTCAAGACTTTGAGACAGCTGGATATGGATTTACTAAAGTCCTCCTTATTCGATGCGCGCATGGAGGAGATGGATTCAACTGATTCTCTTGGGATGAAGCTTTTGAACCGCGATGTGAACCTTGCCCTGGACAAAGTCAGAAAGATGGTGGATGACGATATCCGACGCCGGATTGTTAGCGATCGGGGAGCTACAGCTGTTGCCAGGACACTTCGCGCAACATTGCCAGAGGATATCGACTTCATGCACGCAAATGCGGAGGATCTGCGGGAGATTAGCCGGGCTCTGGTTCCTCTGGTACACAAGCTCGCCACCAGACTCGGACATCGCAGGCGCCACGGTCATAGGGGATCTCTGGATTTCCGAAGGACGATCAGGCGTTCGATTGCAAATGGAGGAGTGCCGGCAGAATTGATTTACCATAAGCCAGTCCCATCCAAACCTGAACTTGTTATTGTGGCAGATATTTCGGGTTCTGTTGCTTCGTTTGCCCGTTTTACGTTGTCAATGGTGTATGCGCTTTCCGAGCAATTCTCCAAAGTCCGCAGCTTTGTCTTCATTGACGAGATCGATGAAGTGACCCAAATATTTGAATCAAGCGATCAGATCGAAGAGGCAATGAAGCTTGTAAGTACAAAGGCGAAAGTTGTCTGGTTGGATGGCCACTCTGACTATGGACGTGTGATGGAAAG
This sequence comes from Actinomycetota bacterium, assembly GCA_004298555.1. Classification (GTDB taxonomy): domain Bacteria; phylum Actinomycetota; class Acidimicrobiia; order Acidimicrobiales; family Acidimicrobiaceae; genus SCQM01. The sequence continues at coordinate 3,273 of SCQM01000213.1, forward strand.
TTTCGTCGAACGCTGGGGTGAGCAGATTACCAATAAATCGACGGTGATCTTCCTTGGGGATGCGCGGAACAATTACCATCCTTCCCGATCCCACGTGCTTGCTTCAGTCAGATTGAAGGCACGGGCTGTGTACTGGCTTAATCCAGAGCCATCGGCGTATTGGGATTCAGGCGACTCGATTATGTCCCAGTACAGCGTGTATTGTGACTCTGTAGACGAATGCAGAAATTTGCGGCAATTGGAGTCATTTGTCGAAAGACTGGTTTAAATTGAACTTTTCTCAGGAGTTTTGTTGTCACTTAGCACCCGGCTTATTCTGATTAGACACGGCGCATCCAGGTCGACCGAACTCCAAATAGTAGGCGGTCATTTGGGATGCCGAGGCTTGAGCGTGGAAGGGGTCCTTCAATCTGAGCGCTTATCAAGGAGATGGCTGCTTGGGACTCCCTTTGACGAAGAGTACCCCTTCGGTGGCGCCTACAGCTCCATGATGCGGAGGTCACAGGAAACCGCGCATATAGCCTTGTCTCCGTTAGGAATTCCGCTGACCGGCGCTTCGTGCGGTCTGTGTGAGATCCATCCCGGAATTACCGACGGCATGACGTGGAAGGAAGTGGCAGAGAAGTTCGGGGAGTTCAATATCTTTGCCAATCCTGAGGTGCCAATCGCTTTGGGCGCCGAGAGCTGGAATGAGATGCGTGGCCGGGTGATCGATTTCCTTGAATCGCTGGTCCGCCGTCATCTTGGACAGACGATTCTGATCTTCACACACAAGGGTGTCATAGACGCAACCATGGAAGTATGGTTCAAACGTCCCCCGTCCAACTTTGCACCTGGGCCGCAGAACACATCTCTAACCACCTGGATGGTTGGAATAGGCGAGCACGGAAAAGTGCGCCCAGTACTCGCTACCTACGATGACGTCAGCCATCTTTCCAGCTAACAGGCATAATCTGTGTCGGCGTTGTAAGTATAATCCACTCCGGTCTGGATTAGCCAAGGGGTGCCGGAGGCAAACCAGAGTGTTGAATTCGTGCAAGCAGCTTCCTGATAATCCGGAGCAGCAATCCAGATCGGCTGGGGATTCGCACTCGTGCCGAGGCTAAGGCCGCCGGTAATTTGTTGCCATTGATAGGCGGTTGAATAGATGCCTACCAGAGCCCCCTGGGAACGCAAGTATTGCATTGCCCCCTGAATCACGGTGTTATTTATCTGAAAGCTGGTCGACCAGGGCCCACCAGTTTCGACGTCAATCCACCAGATATTCGAGGCTATTCCAAGACTATTGGCGTTCATAAGCGAATGCTGAGCCTCATTCCAGCCATAATTGGTGGCTTGACAGGTATAGTTGGTCGCGGCGCAGGTGCCCGCTGGCCCGTTGAGGTAGACCGATGGGCTGGGTGCTATCTGCCATGTGCCACCGCTAAATGGCGCTCCTAAAAATGTGTAGAGCTGAAGGTTGCTACCTGCGGCTGCGGCTTCAGCTCTGAACATAGTTGGATTCCTATTGTCAAGAAATGGCCAGCCGTCTGATTCGGCAATCGCGATATTTCCCAGAGGCGGAACCTTGGTGGTGTAATTGCTCATGTCATAACCGGTCGTTTTGGAAATGAACGGGTTGGCCGAAGGATCGGTTGCGATTGCCACCACAGGGGCGGGAATTGTCTTGCCTCCCATCGAACCGTAGAATACTGCGTCGCCAAATGAGAAGATCCCTCCATCTGTGGCGACCATCCAGTATCCGGCTCCATTTGAACCGGATGCCATTCCGACGATCGGCTTGTTCAGCGGCTTGCCTCCCATCGATCCAAAGAACGTTGCGTCGCCAAATGAGAAGATCCCTCCATCGGAGGCGACCATCCAGTATCCTTTACCGTCCGGCGTTGCCGCCATTCCGACGATCGGCTTGTTCAGCGGCTTGCCTCCCATCGAACCGTA
>SCQM01000022.1 GCA_004298555.1 Actinomycetota bacterium
TAAAGACAGGAGAGAAAGTTCCACCGCATCTTTGCGCAGAGCCGATCTGAGCAGTGAGATTTTTCCCAACATCACCGGTCTTGGGGCGCTGACAGCCTTCAGCGGCGCCACGGCCGAAGAATCGCTCAAATACTGCGGAGGCGCAGGTCAAGCCGGAGACAATTCCTAAAAACTTTGCCGTGCTCGAGAATGGTACAAGCTTGCATTCTAAGTCGATCCGCCTGGGATGGATCTAGTTCCCGGCTGGGCCAATATGGGTTCATAGCTCCCCGGAAGATTCCAGGAAAGACCTGGAAACAGTCGAAACTAATTTCGGACGCCAGGTCCGCTGACGGCGGCTTTCTGCTGGAATGACGGATGGTCGCGGGTCAGTTCAAATCCCCTGGCAGGAATCGCCGCCTTTACCACAGTCCCTCCCTGAATTGACGACTGAAGGTCGAGACTTCCTCCGAGAAGCCTGGCACGCTCCCTCATTCCAACGACGCCAAGATGCTCGCCGGTATGTTCGTCAAGCTTGTCCGGATCGAAACCCTGGCCGTTATCGGATATTTCGAGATGCAAAGTATCTTTCTCGAACCCAACTGACACCTTTAGGGCTCCGGCATCGGCATGGCGGGCCACGTTGCTAGCCGATTCCTGCACAATCCGGAAAGCGCCCAGCTCGACTTCGGAAGGAAGACGCTCGGGGGTGCCGGACACCTCGAGTGACACAAGAAGCCCGGTCTGGTCTTCAAGATCTGCACAGAAGCTCCTAAGCGCCGGCACCAGGCCAAGCTGGTCAAGAGCAGGCGGCCGCAGACCGGTCACTATGCCCCTAAGCCCGGTTGCGGCATCGAGCACATGTTGGCGCAACTCCAGGAGTGTTTCCTCCAAATTTTCTGGCGGGACTGGATCCTCCGCCACCATTGCCAGCCGCCTGGAGAGATGCATCAGAACCTGAAGGGGCTCGTCATGGAGCTCGCGCGACAAGCGCAAACGCTCCTCCTCCTCGGCCCGGACAACCAGCTCCGCGTAATGCCTTATCCGCCGTCCCTCGCTGCGCTCACGGGTGATATCCTCTAGGACCACCTGGATCGCCCGGTCACCTCTTCCGGTGGTCAAACGGACTAGGTCAACCCTGTAATCCCGGCCGTCCGGCATTGAGATGACCCTGCCGGAATGATCCTCAGCGAGAATGTCAATACCCAGGATTCCCCTGTCGGAGCTGCCCACCACATCGGCGCCGAATGCCATGTGTGCAGCAAAATTTGCGTCAATAATTGTTCCAAGTTCGTCAAAGAGGAGGATCGGAGCGCTGTTGGCATTGAAGAGCTGGCGGTAGCGTTCTTCAGCTCCGGCGAGCTCCACTGCCGCACTTTCCACCCTTGCCCGAGCCATTCTTTCAGCTTCCACCCGCTGGCCTACGAAAAATCCCACAGCGTCGACGAGTACCAAGCTGACCAGATCGCTGCCGGAGTGCCCCCGGTCGTGAGAAAGCAGCAGATCCGGAAGCCAGAGCGCGCTCGCCCATAGCCCGGTGGCCGCGGAGCCGGATAGCCCGTATCTCAGTGCGGCATATCCAACAGGAATGATAAGCAGTGCTACCGGAATCCCGTCTGGAAATGCGGCCTCATTACCCCACTTTAAATCTACTACCAAATGCAAAGCGGCTATCAGGATTACCGATGCTTGGAGGACCCAGAATTGCAGCTCATATACAGGAGGGTGTGCGGCACGCCGCAGCACCGCCATGTAATCAGCGTGTCTCTGTCTGCTCATCGTGTTCGTCCAATGGAATCAGATGCCGGCTAAGCGCATAGAGCGCCGCCTCAGTTCTGGAGGCGGCCCCAAGCTTTGCCAAAACATTGGAAACATAGCCCTCTACGGTACGAAGAGTCAGCCCTAAATTATTGGCGATACCCTTGTTCGTGAGTCCCTTGCCAAGCAGGCGAAGCACATCTATCTCTCGCGGTGTCAGCTTTGCCTCGTTTACTTCATGGTTTGTCTGCCTGCGGTGTGCCAGGCGCAACGAGATCGACCCGCTCAAAACGAAGTCGCCTCCTGCCACAGTCCTGACGGCGTCAACCAGTTCTCTCCCTGTCGCCGTCTTTAGCAAGTATCCGGCCACTCCAAGCTCGAGCGCCTCCGCAACGTAGGCATAGTCGTCGTAGGCGCTAACCACCAAAACTCTTATCGTCGGATGCTTCAGAGCCACCAACCGCGCAACCTCGAGCCCGCTCATATCGGGAAGGTTGACATCAAGGAGTGCGACATCGATGCCAAGTCGATCGAAAAGCAGGTTGGCCTGTGCACCAGTTGAGGCCTGTCCAACCACGATCATGTCGGCCTCGCGCTCCAGCAACTGGACGGTCCCTTCGCGCACCAGGGCATGATCGTCGACGATCAGAACCCTGATCTGGCCGTGTTCGCGGGTCGAATTGGCACGGGTGTTAACGAGCGGTTCCACAGAACGATCCCTGACTAAATAACATTAAAAGCCCACCAGCATTTATAGGCACTTCAAGTACCCCTTATCATTTTCAGCCGTGGATAACCGATCAACATGATCAATCCTATCCACATCCAATCTCCGACACCAACTTCAGCACTCGCGGGAGCTGCCAAGCTCTAGGAACTTAGCCCCGATATCGGAGTGCCGTGGCAATGGAAAAGCTGGAAGCCCATCGCACGAACAGAACGATCCAAATCTGTTCCAAGATTGACTATTTGATTCGGTTACTTTAAAGTCCACTCCTTCTGTGCTACAGCTATATTGCCGCACGAGCCGCCGACGCTTCCATGCCTGCGGACCGACCTGCCAAAATATCACTACCGAGATCATTCTACCGAAAAATTCCCGCAGGTGACTTCCAAAGACTGCAAGACCAGGGAATACGGGTATCAACACCGTGGAATTTCGTAACGGTCACAGTAGTTACTGGCTCATTTAGTCGGCTCCGCGCCCTTACGATGAAGGTATGTTCAAGATGTTGGAAAAAAGGTTGGAAACGGATTCGAAGAAATTTTTCGGCGATGATCCCCAAGTCCAAGCCTTGCCCGCATTTTGGACCCAGGGAGGTGGGGGGCAGCACGATCTCCTGACCAAAGAGTTAAACAAAGTTCCCACAAATATCCTCGTTTCGGCTGACATTGCAAAAGTCGGGCCGCGCGGGTTGAACCGGAACAAGCATCTGCCAATGCCACCATCTATTAGTGACGATGGATATGCCCTTCTGGCTAACCACGTTGGTGCAAATCATGCCGACGGGGATAGTGACAAGAAAGAAGGCCAAAATGAGACGCAAGACTTTCGATACTCTGGTCAGTCTTACCGGAATGCTATTGGTGGTGGTGTTGATCGTTGCTGGCGGACTGCTTACATGGGGTCACAACTACATCAACAGCCAGGTGCGC
>SCQM01000023.1 GCA_004298555.1 Actinomycetota bacterium
GAGGTGATCAAGACCTACATCGAGAACCAGCAGTCCCCCAACCGTCCGGGTCGTCCACGCAAAGGTAAGCGGCCTTGACCCCTCCCTCACGGAAGGGGATTGCGGCCTCGGTAGGTTCAAGATCGTGTTGGCAAGTCTTGGGTTCCTGACCGAGATCTGCAAATTGGCCACCTAAAACCTGACAAGGTTCAGCCAGCCAGTGTTGACAGCTGGAGCGAGGTTCACCCATAGTGCTGAGCCATTGCGATTTTGAGCTTTCCATAAATCTATTTCCTTAAAATATGATCGGATTAGTCAGGAATTGAAACTTGCCGTGTAAAGTGTCTCTAACAAGTCAGACAGGGGAGGGAATATGCCAAATTCAGAATTAAAAATTGAACCATTAGGTCGGAGCTCTACTATCTGCATGCAGTTGACCCGCCCCGCGCGCGCAGAATTGCCGCTGTCAGGGGCATCGGCTTGCACCAATGATGCCTCAGTGGCAGCTTTCGATCTCAGGGCATTGCCGTCATGATGATCTCCCTGGACCTCAAGAACAGGAAAGTTATGGTTATAGGGTCAGGCTCTGAAGCCGTATCAAGATCCAAGGCCTTATCCCTCGAAGGTGCCAAGGTGACTCTTGTTTCAACCTCGGACCCCAGCTTGGGAACCCGGCTCGAGGGCGTTAATTTCTCCTACCAATCAAGACTGCGCACCCGCAATCTCAAAGGAGTCTTTCTGGTCATCGCCACGGATAGAGACAGGGCAATCAACGAATGGCTCTTCAAGAGGTCCAGAAAGTTCGGATTTCTGTTAAACACTTTGGATGAAAAGCCATCATCGAATTTCTTCCACGTCGCTGTAAGACGAATCAATCCGCTCGTTGAGATTGCAGTATCGACAAATGGCGCTTCTCCGGCCTTTGCCTCAAGACTGAGCACCCGGCTGGCAAATCAGGTCGAGGCCGAAGACATTGCTGTGCTAAATGCCTTTATCGCCACCAGACACCAGCTGAAAACGCATGGCCAATCAACGTTTGATTTCGACTGGACCGGCCTCGAGAATCGAATCAGGTCCGGTCGAACCATTGAAGCAGAATCGACACGCCCGGATTCCCAGTTCGGACAAGCACCGTCTTTCGGAGTGGAATTTGCACCCGGCGTCGAACCGGGCGGTCATGAAACTTGGCCTATCACTCCCTTCACCAACAATCTGTTAAATATTCGATTGGCGAAAAGCAAATCTTAACTTTCAGTTAGGTAGCGCAGGCCGACAATGAAACCGATGGAGGATTACATGGTAGAACACGCCCCAGTTCTCTGGTTCACAGGGCTATCCGGAGCAGGAAAAACCACTATTGCCAAAGAAGTTCAATCTAACCTATTGAGACAAAACGTAAAAGCAGAGCTCCTCGACGGTGACGAGGTAAGGGAGACGCTTTCTAGCGATCTTGGCTTTTCGAAACAGGATCGTGATCTTCAGGTTAACCGCATCGCATTCGTAGCAAATCTACTTGCCAAGAATGGCATCGTTGTGCTCGTTTCTGCAATAAGCCCCTACAGGGACTCACGAGAAAGCGCCATCAATTCCTTTGCAAGGGGATTTGAGATCTTTGTAGATGCCCCTTTGCCGGTATTAGAGCAGCGCGATACCAAAGGCCTTTACAGCCGAGCGCGGCTGGGAGAAATCAAGAATCTGACCGGTGTTGACGATCCGTATGAAAAACCTGAGTTTCCCGCTTTGCACCTGAATACTGACGGCGTGCAGCTTTTTGAATCAGTGGGTGAAGTACTTAACCTTCTAATAAAGGAGTGCGCAGTTGCCCGCGGTTGATGCAAGCGAGGCCAAAGCACTTATCCGCTGGTCACTTGAAAAGCACAGCGATGCCATCATGACCACGGGTTTGAATCTTTCCGGCACCGTCCTGTTGCATATAGCATCTGATGCGGGATTCACCGGGAAGCTGGCGTTCGTCGACACTGGATTCCACTTTCCTGAAACCTTGCGCTTTTGGAAGGATCTCGAAGCCAAATACAGCAGCATATCATTCGTAAGGTTGAGACCCAGGATTGATACCGGACCGCTCTTCGGGACAGATCCCATCAAGTGCTGCCAACTAAATAAGATTGCCCCGCTGGACGAGTACCTTGCGAGAATCAAGCCCTCTGCGCTCATAAACGCTAGGACAAGGGAGAGTGCCAAAGGAAGGCTAGGACTCCAGTTTTTTGAAGACGGATCTCCTGCACGTATAAACCCATTGGTTAATTTCACCCGCCTGGACTTAGAGGAATTCGCAAAGGCGAACAACTTGACAATCCATCCACTATACGCAAGCGGGTTTTTGTCAATGGGGTGCTGGCCATGCACAAAGGCAGTCCGACCTGGAGAAGACCAGCGTGCTGGAAGATTCTCCGGGCAGGGGAGAACCGAATGCGGTTTATGGGGAACACTCGGACCACCAGAAACGCGAACAGCAGGCAAGATGCATCCGTTACCTACCGCATCAACAGGCGCTCCTGGCGTGCACGACAATAGGGAAGGGATCCATTCATGACTTCACAAGATCTAAATACTCCTCACGGCGGGATACTAAAGGAACTTTTGGTGGAACCTCGGCGTAAACTTTCCCACTCGGTCCGTTGGGAGCTTACGCCACGCCAATATGCAGATCTGGAAATGATCGCAATAGGGGCATATTCGCCGCTCGAGACTTTCATGGGCAAATCGGATTATTTCTCTGTCATCGACTCGATGCATCTGACCGATGGCACACTATGGCCAATACCGATAGTCTTCCAGTTCCACTCGGATCAAATAGACCAAGGCGCCAAGTGCCTAGAACTGACCCGTGATTCTGAGAGAGTCGCAACGCTGGAAATTGAGGAAATCTTCAAGCTCGATCTCGAATTGGAAGCTTCGAGAATATACGGAACCACATCGGGAGACCATCCGGGGGTCAGTATTCTATATTCGGGCGGGGATCGGGCGGTGACCGGCAGGCTTTCGATTCATGCAGCGATACTTGGCTATGAGGGACCGGAATATTTAACTCCGGCACAAACAAGAAAGGTCTTCAAGGAAAGGAACTGGAAGTCGGTAGCTGCCTTCCAGACCCGCAACCCTGTGCACAGAGCGCACGAATACCTTCACAAGATCGCTCTCGAGGTTGTGGACGGCCTTTTCCTAAACCCGCTTGTAGGCCAAACTAAAAGTGACGATGTGCCTGTACCGGCGCGAATGGCAGCATACTCCGTGCTGCTCGATGGGTACTATCCAAGTGATAGGACCCTCCTAGGTGTTTACCCGGCCGCGATGCGCTATGCAGGACCTAAAGAGGCGATCCTGCATGCCATATCGAGAAAGAACTACGGATGCACCCACTTCATTGTCGGGCGGGATCACGCAGGAGTGGGAAGTTATTACTCGACGTACGCGGCTCAAGAAATCTTTGACACAATCCCTTCTGGAGAACTTGGCATTCATATATTGAAGTTTGAGCACAGCTTTTATTGCTCCCTGTGCCATCAGGTTGCATCAAAAAGGACGTGCCCCCACGGGACGGAGTTCCACTTGTCGCTCTCGGGCACAAAAGTACGCGAACTGCTTTCGAGTGGCAAGGAATTGCCTCCAGAATTTTCACGCCCTGAAGTTGCAGAAGTACTCAGGCGTGCCTACCAAAGTTGACAATATCCGCCACGTTGCAGACCGGTATAAATGCATCTCAATGCCAAAAGGCATTCCAACATCTTTCGTCAAGCACACCTGAAACAGGAGGACTAAATGACTGGCAGGACATCACAGAGCGAAACTACCGAATCAAAAGTGGAACTGATTAAACAGAGCAGCAATGGATTGAGGGGAACTATTGTTGAAGAACTCTCGAACGGGCTGCCAAACTTCTCGGGCGAATCTGAACAACTCTTGAAATTCCATGGTATCTATAACCAGGATAATCGAGATACCAGAGCTGATAGAAAACGTGCCGGACTGGATATCGAACACATTTGCATGATACGCCTTGCGATTCCGGGTGGAAGACTGTTACCAGAACAATACCTGGCAGCAGATAAGCTCGCCGAGGCATTCGGAAATCGAACCCTGAGAGTGACCACGAGACAAGGAATCCAGTTCCATTTCGTGACAAAACAAAACGTGAAAGCGCTTATCCGAAAAGTCAATGAAGTTCTCCTCTCCACCTACGCCGGCTGTGGCGACGTTGTCAGAAACGTAACCGCATGTCCGTCTCCCGCGCCGGAGATTGAATTGCTAAAACTGGGTGAGCTTGCCAATCAAATATCAAAACGCTATAAGCCGGCATCAGCCGCCTACTACGAAATCTGGCTCGATGGAGAAAACATTACTGCTAGCCAGGCAACCGGGTCGGGGGGCCAGGATGAACCTCTCTATGGCGCATCTTATCTGCCACGCAAGTTCAAGATTGGTCTTACGACAACTTTGGACAACTGCATTGATGTACTGTCATGCGACCTCGCGCTGGCTATCGATGAACGGGATCCCGATATGATCCACGTTTTAGTTGGCGGAGGTCTGGGCCGATCACATTCGGATGACACCACAATGCCGCTGCTTGCAAAGCCCTTGACATCGGTGCCACGAGAAAAGTTATTCCAAATTATTGATGCAGTCATTTCAATCCAGCGTGACCATGGGAACCGCGCTGACCGCTCTCACGCGAGATTCAAATATTTGGTAGAGGAGTGGGGTGTTGACAGGTTGCGCGGGGAGGTTGAGAAACGCACCGGGCTTCAGCTTCAAAAGCTCCACCATATGGAGTTCCCGAACAGCTGCGATCACCTGGGCTGGATCGAACAGTCAGAAAATCGCCTAGCGTATGGCATAAAAGTACCAAGTGGCCGAATTGCCGATACGGCTGGGGGAGCCTATCGAACTGCTATTAGGGAACTGGTTGCCAAATTCAATCTTTCAGTGCGATTCACCGCGAAGGAGGATGTCATCCTGACTCAAATCCCCGTGATCGCGCGCAGTGAAATTATCGCTACGCTGAAGTCCTTTGGGATCAAACTTGTAGAGGAATACACGGGCATATCACGTTCGGCATTTGCTTGTCCTGCACTGCCGACATGCGGACTTGCACTGACTGAGTCAGAGAGGTTTCTTCCAACATTTCTGGAATCCTTCAACCAGCTCCTCGATGGGCTGACCCTCTCACACCTTGACATCGAGATTCGAATGACTGGCTGCCCAAATGGATGCGCCCGACCTTACCTCGGCGAAATAGGCTTAGTAGGAAGGTCAAAACGGTCCTATGACATCTATCTGTGCGCCGACCGGGCAGGCAATCGTCTCGGCAAAATATATGCTGCAGACGTTGCCACTGAAGGACTTGTCGACGCGCTGGAGCCTATCGTGCTTCTCTACGCCGCGCATGCTCATGACGGTGAGGAGTTTGGAGATTTCTGCCACCGCTGGGGCATTGACAACCTAAAACCTTTCGCACCGGAACCCAGACGGAGAAATATCGCAGTGGCACAGGGCGTTTGAATGGCGAGAAAGCTGCCATATACTTCTTGACCCGCTTGATCGGGGGACAAGAGGTTTGTATGGTAAATAGAGATGAATCAGCAAACCGGCAAAAGGACACAACATGGTTTTTGGTCGCTCGCAGTTTCAGAACTATCCGATCCGTTGCACCGCAGGAGCATTCATCATGAACTCGGGCTTGAACAAGCTGAATGGTGATGACGAATACCTTGAGCACGTGTTCGGCACAGCAGTCACCGCTTACCCATTTCTCGATGTTGTAGGTTCAAGTCGCTTCTCCAAATGGTTCGGATCCTTTGAAGTTCTGCTTGGGACGCTGCTTTTGATTCCTCTGATTCCAGATGCAGCCGCTGGAACCATCATGCTGCCTTTCTCGGCAGGCCTCGTAGGCCTCTACCTGCGCATTCCAGGAATGAGGGTGAACAAGGGGCTTCAACCAACCAGCCAGGGAATCGCAATGGCCAAGGATTTTTGGTTGCTGGGCATCGCCCTTTCTCTTATGGCATCCCGCCTGAAATCCAAGTCAGCAGAACACGGCTGACTCGCCCAGGCTCTTTGAACCGAGCGAAATATTCAGCACAGAAATGGGCCACGGTTGCAACGCCGTGGCCCGTAGTGCATCAATGTTGACGAAAGTTATTCCGCCTGTTTAGAAAATCGGTTGGCCTTTATCCAGCTTTACGTGCACTTCATCCTTATAGCCAAGTAGCTTGAACATCCGGTTTTGGGCTGACAAAAATACGAGAGGCTCATCGGAGCTGTTAATGTACTGGTGAATGGTGTTCTGGGGAATGTAGAGAACATCTCCTTCGTGGATGTCAAAAGTTCTTGGAGTATTCGCCACGTGGGCATAATATTTCTCGGCAATTTCCGCCTCGACCTGCCACTGAAGGCTTTTACCGCTTCCGGAGAGAACATACACTACTTCGTCTGCCATATGCCAGTGAGCTTCGCTCTCCGATTTAGCATTCAGTTCCTGCTCATATATGTCGACACTGAAAGCTCTGACGTCAGTTCTTTCCGGAGATGACATGACGCGGATTCTTCCTCCCGGCACATCTTCCCATTTAGTGTCGGACATCTTGACGACTTTCTTCCGGCTTTCAACATCGTCCTGCCAAACCTGGCTCCAATCGATCCGTGGCCCGAAGCCCTCCTTTTCAAATGGAGCACTGCGACCCTGCTGAATCATGCCAAGAAACATCCATTGCGACTTGGCCTTGAAAATGATGCAAAGAGCACGCTCAGTTTTGGAAGCATTGAAATGACGGTGAACCGAGTCGTCGTGCACAACAACCAGGTCGCCTTTCTCCCAGTCGTAGCGCTTGTCGTCATGAATTTCATACCCCTTGCCCTCAAGGATGTAGAAAAGCGCCTCGTTCTGATGTCCATGGCCATGGTTGGATCCACCAGGGAACAACTCAACAAAATGCACCTGAAGAGTCTGGGTAAGAAAATCGTCATCGCCGGGACCAATCTTCCACCAGGTTCTCGACTCTTCGGAGTCCCCAGAGTGAGCAACCGTCGCATCATCAGTGACCACAGTTTCGCTTCTTACCCTGTCCAGCTGCAGCTGCAGATCGCGAAATCCTGAAAGTCCGTATGTTTGCGATGTCATTCCGCGCACAAATACGCGTCCTTCTTTCCCCATGGTTCCTCCTCATGAACGATGCTGAGAGTCTCGCGATGTTGCCTAAATCCACTCTCGATCTATTGGTGTTATATTATTATAAATTTACGCACCTTGTTCGACAACATACATTTTTGCCGCCATCAATGTGACTTGAGCGACAAATTTGATAATGATACAGATGGGGGATCCGTGGCAAAGCAATGGACCGAAGATGAAGCAGCACGTTGGCTCATGACGGATGTCGCGGGGGAGATGCTGGATTTTCCACGAAGAATCGCAGCGTCGCTAGTTGCAATTGCTGGAGAAGTCAGCCGCGTAGCCGACATCGCCTCGGGACCAGGCACCTTTTTGAAGATCTTTCTCGACAGATTTCCCAATTCAACTGGAGTATGGCAGGATGCATCCGAAACAATGGAGTCTGCCGCCAAAGAGGTGCTCGCAGCATATGCGCCGCGCATCACTTGGCTGCAGGGAGATATGTACCATATTGCCTCGATGGGACTGCCATCGGAACTTGATGTGGTGCTCTGTTCGCGGGCTACTCATCACCTGACTCCAGATGAATTGAACACTTTTTATGCCGAGGTGGCGCAGTCAGTCCGGCCAGGCGGTTGGATCATCAATCTTGACCACGCTTACCTAGGCGGTCCTTGGGACGAAATGTTCAGAAAAGCACGTAAATCATTATTAACGAGCGCCATAAAAGACGGCGAGAATTCCGGTCATCGCCACGAGAGGCCAGCTCCCTCTATAAGCGACCACATTGCAGCGTTGTCGCGAATTGGCATCGAGGAGGTGCAGACCGCATGGCAGGCCTATTATACATTTCTCATAATGGCTAGAAAACCTGCAGTATGAATGATTGAATCTGGTGAGTCCGGGCCGCCGGAAGTGGGCCGGTTTTGAGCTGCCTAAGGCTTTGGAGCCTCTTCGTTTGCCACCTCAGCCTCGTCATGAACCAGCCGGTGATAAGTGCGGCTCAAGTGCCTGTATAGGACGTCTCTGGCGGCGACCGCATCCCTATTTCGCAATGCCTTCAACAACTCGTGGTGCTCTAAGACACCCGGATCTCCCATCGCCGGTGCAGCATGCTTTGCTTCGAGCAGAGAATAGCGCAGTGGTCCCTGGAAGGATTCGATTATGAGATTCAGAGTCCTGTTGTGCGCACTCTTGGCTAGGCGAACGTGAAATTCGGCCGATAGATCCGTGTTGTAGCTGTCGGTTTCCAGCGAAGCGCGCGACCGTTCGAGAATTTCCTCCAAGGCCTCGAAATCTTCCTCTTTCGCTCTCTCGCAAACAAGCTCAATAATGCCAAGCTCAAAGATAATTCTGGCTTCGGTGATTTCAGCTGCTGACAGGGAAGACATGGCAAGCATATCGGTAATTCCTGAAATGATGTTGCTGCTGGTGGGAGCGGTTACATAAGCGCCACCATGGGCACCAACCCGAATTTCGATCAAACCAGAAGATTCAAGGACTCGAAGAGCGTCCCGTATTGTAATCCTGCTTACGCCAAATGAGGCGCAAAGCTCCCTCTCAGAGGGCAACCGGTCACCTGGGGCAAGCTGGCCCTGATGTATGAGAGCTCGAATTTGATTTACGATCGTCGCTGAGATTCTCGCAGAGGTGACAGGACTGAACAAATCCTGCCCAACGTTGCTGGTGCGGCGCGCCGGAGTGGGGTTACTCGCCACTCTCTCGGTCCTTCTGTGCATGCATTCCAGATACCTTAGTTGCGAGCAGCACCAGGTATGTGCTTGGCAGGCATTTGCTTGAAAAAATCAACTGAAACCGGAAAATACTTCGCCTCCATTTGGCCTATGACAGACTGCCGTTCGTCTTCATTTGAGCCGATATCCAATACGTATACTCCGATAATCTATGAGTACAAAACTTACCACGTTAAATGCTAATATTCGAAACCGTGGCGAATAAATCATTGCGTAGTTTTTGTAATATCGAGCTGTGATTCAAGTCGCGGCCATCCCCTGCATGCTTTACCTTAATAAAGAGTGTCCTTGGCATATTCAGAATTGCCGACTGGTTATTGACTAATCATCAGTCCACCGTTACAGTTCTTATTGGAAAAACGATCAATTAGGCGCAGGACGGGATTATCGGAGTTTAGATCTTTTGCATGCCCGGTAACGAGATCTGGAATCAAGACGATCCAGCTTGGGTATGAATTGAATCGCTCGCTATGCAGTTTTCCCGTCTTGTCTGTTGCTTGGTCAAATGGATCATGATTGCGCTTTTAGAACCAGTGATTTGTCGTTATATTTGTCATAGAGAGCTGGAGTGATCTGAGCGCCATGGTGTGAAGGGGGATTGCGGAAGCAGGTGGAACCCCGGCCGCGAAGCGTCAGGAGAAGCTGCCGCCAGAAGTTTCCCATGGTTTTAGCAAGAACATGCAGTAGACGAATATCCAAGGAGCAGTTGAGCAGATGAAAATGGATCCGATTCTCACCGAGATAATCTCTAATCGGCTTTTGCAGATCGGATATGAGGGCGGACTGGTCCTGCAACGCTGTGCAGTGAGTCCTGGCGTAGTAGAAGGGCGTGACCTGGGGTTTAATGTTTCAGATGCTCAGGGGCGTACGGTGGTTTACTCAACTTGGATGCCAAGGCATGGCACGACACTCTCCTATATGCTGCAAAGCTGCATGAAAAGATTCAAGGACGATATCCGCCCTGGTGACATGTACCTGGTCAACGACCCTCATTCTGGCGCACTGCACATTCTCGATCTGGCTGTGATGATGCCAATCCACCACAATGGCGAACTTGTTGCCTGGGTTGGCAATGCCACGCACCATGTCGATGTCGGAGCTATGACACCTGGGCGAGCTCCACTAGCGACCGATTGGCACCAGGAAGGGATCATCTTCAAACCCACGCGAATCGTGGAAAACGGAAAGATCCGTGATGACATATTCAGTCTGTTTCTTGACAATGTGCGCATGCCGAGATATCAGTCACTTGATTTGAAAGCCCAGATTTCGGCGAACTTTGCAGCTGCGGAAAAGATTCTGGCCCTGGTGGAACGCTATGGCACCGATGCCCTGAAAGAAACCTTCGAAAGCAGCATCCAGCTTGCCGAAGCACAGGCCCGCGAGCGGATCTCGGTTCTTCGCCACGGGGTTTATGAAGCGACCGAATACCTCGACTACGACATGACATACACCATTAAAGCGCGCCTTACGGTTAGTGATGACGGACTGTTATTTGACTTCGCAGGTACAGACAAGGAAGCCAAGACTTTTATAAACTGTGCGCTGCCGTGCGCAGTGGCGAATCTGCACAACATTCTTGCTTGCCAAATATTTCCAGATCTGACGGTCAACGCCGGTACCTTTAAAATGGTGGATGTCCAAATTCCCAGTGGAACAGTCATCAATTGCAACCCCCCAGCGCCATGTTCCGGGGCATCGACGATAAGCGGCTGGCGTGTCCAAGGCATCACCATGGCTCTTTTGACGCAGGCCTTGATGAACACTCCAAGGCAAACTTACGCTATGGCGGAATGGGGCTGGGGATTCACAGACGTTCAGTGGTCTGGAACCGATCAACTTGGCCGGTGGTACACAGTTCGGGGAGATGCCTCACTGCACGGGGGAGGCGCCCGTTCCAACAGCGACGGCATAGATGTGTCAAACATCGCAGGTTCGACCAACACCGCACTTCCCTCCATCGAATCCTATGAGTACCGGTACCCTGTGCTATACCTGTCCAGAGGACTGCTCGCGGATTCTGAAGGTGCAGGCCAGTTCAGGGGTGGCAGAGCTGGCTACTGGTCGAGGTGCCTCTACGGAGTTGATAGCGCCAGCGACCTCAGCTTCTATATCGGCCGTGACGTCGGCTCGCATGGGTACGCCGGCGGCGAAGACGGTACGCCATCCAAGATTGTGATCAAGAGAGGTACCGATATTTTGGAGCGGCTGCACACGGAGGTCCCGCTATATGAAGGGTTGAAGGGAGTTGAAGAGGTTCTTTCCCAACAACCATCAGCTCTGGGATTGCAAATCAATGCTGGTGATGTAGTTTACGTGCGTGGCATGGGAGGCGGTGGCTTTGGCCCTCCGGAACTGCGCGACAAAGAAGCTATTCTGGCCGATCTCGAAGACGGACTTCTTTCACCTAAACGTGCAGAGGAGATTTACGGAGTTTCGCTAAATTGAGCTCCTGGCAACACAGGCAAGGAAGGACAGCAAATGAAGGCAGTTATTCGCAACGAATTTGCGATGGTGGAAGTCTTTGTCGACGAATACTCGAGTATGCCAACTCTAATTGTCAGGGATCTGAGATCAGGAAGACGGGTCGAACTTGATGCCCTTGAACTTGAAGCCTTTACTCATGCTGAGCATCGGCAACTGTCATCGTTCGCCGATCCCAGCCAACTGGCCTAGCGTGCAACCTGAGGAGCGCTGTTTAAAAGGATTACCGCCCAATGAGCAGAAACCGGCTACTTCGCGCATCTCTGAATCATGGAGTATACCCAGATGCCTGCTGGACTAACTAGTGCGCGAGCAGCCGTTGCCGTGGCGCCCTTGGCAACCCAGATCCAAACGTTTCCTATCCCGAAAGTCAGTGACGAGGATGCATGGCTCAAAGTAGAGGCGTGCGGCGTTTGCGGCACTGACTGGGAGTTCTATGAGCGGACACCTTGGGGTGCGAAACTAGGACCGATCATCCTGGGCCATGAAATCGTCGGCGAGATTGTATCTATTGGTGATACAGCAGCCAGAAAGTGGGGCGTGGCAGAAGGCTCGCGCGTAGCAGTCGAGGAGTTTCTGCCTTGCGGAGTATGCTCACGGTGCCGTAGCGGCAACTATCGCCTCTGTAGCCAGACTGATTCACGTGGAGATGCCCCGTTTTTGCGTTATGGTGCAGTCTCGACACAGGTAAGACCAAGCCTATGGGGTGGATTCGCAGAGATCATGTACCTTCATCCCGACTCGGT
>SCQM01000024.1 GCA_004298555.1 Actinomycetota bacterium
TTCGACTGCTCGTTCGATCAAATCAGCCAAGCAGATCGCGAAACTGGCTGGTCTGGGTCCTCTTGCCATCTGTCAGAACGGAGCGGCGATATATGACCTCGAAGTTGACCGCCTGATAGCTCACAGTCCAATCGAACAGGATTTGGCTGGCTCAATAATCACCAAGCTAAGAGGGGAAATCCCCGGCATCATCTTTGCCATCGAAAAGCTTGAGAGATTTATTCCCGAAAATGACTTCTTTGCCAATCCGATTCTTGAACTAACCGAAGATCCAGTAAATGACGTGCTTGCAGTGATCGATCAACCAATTACGAAGATAATATGCAAGCATCCGACCCTGCCCTACGAGAAGCTGTACGAGGTGGCAACCCGGGCCTGCGGGCACCTGGTCACAACATCCAGCGCGAGTAAAGATTGGGTTGACTTTCAGGCCCTGGGTACCTCAAAGGCGAGCGGCTTGGCACATGTAAGCAAGATTCTTGGCATTGACCAAAGCGAAAGCGCAGCCATAGGTGACCAGTCAAATGACGTTCCAATGCTGATTTGGGCCAACTACTCGGCTGCCACCGCCAACGCCAATGACGAAGCGAAGAGGGCGGCTAACTGGATGGCGCCGGCCAATACCGAAAATGGTGTTGCCGCATTCATCCATCACCTCATCGAAAAGTTCAACAGTTGACCGCTAGGGGAAACTTTAATCAATCTATGGAAGCCGGCATTGATTCCCATCCCATGTGATGGCCATAGATCATGCCAGTATCAATTTGAGGCCCTGTGAGCCTATAGTGCGGGAACTTTCTGATCATTTCCTCCACCACAATCGACATTTCCAATCTTGCCAGGTGCATCCCAAAACAGGTATGGATTCCATGGCCAAAAGTCAAATGCTGATTTGCCCCACGATTCAAGTCAAAGCTTTCCGGATCTGAAAACTCAGCACCGTCGTGGTTGGCGGAAGCATATACGAGTGCAACTGATGCATTCGCCGGTATCTTGACTCCGTCTACGACCACCGGCTCGGTAGTTGTCCTGCCCTCAAGGTGAATGGGCGGATCGCACCTCAATGTCTCTTCGATAATCTTAGGCAGCAAGTTGCGGTCGGCTAAATATGAATTCCTGACATCTTCATTGGCCACTCTGCGCAGCACAGAGGATATGCCGTTTATTGCAGTGTGATGTCCGGCAAGAGCAAGTGCGGCAAGCATGCTCACAAGCTCATTCTCGCTAAACTTAGCGCCTTCAAATTCATCGATGCAAAGATGGCTCAAAAAATCTTCCCTCGGACGAGCCTGGCGGTTTCGAATCTCCCCTCGCAGGAAATCGTGAAACCTAGACCACGCCACCGGCTTTGTCTCCAAATCCGCGTTGACCACCGCCAGAACCAATTCCCGGTTTTGAACTTTGGTCTCGTCATCAAAGCCAATTATCTTTGACAAGACTTCCTGGGGAACCGGCTCAGCCAGGTCTTTGACTATATCGAACTCGCCCATTTCAGAGATCTGGTCCATTAGCTCATTAACACTTGACCTGATCCCCGCGGTAAACTCCTCCATTTTGCGGGGAAGAAACGGCTCCTGCATAGCCTTCCGGTACCGCGTGTGTTCCGGAGGATCGTATTCTATGGGAGCCTTGGCCGGTGCGGATGAATCGTTGCGGCGCTCTCCTATCGAGGTTCCCCCAGCTGAGGAGAATGTCCTGTGATCACGGGCCGCAGCCTTGACATCCTTATATCTGACAATCGACCAAAAGCCGCCATGCGCATCGCTGAAGTGCGCGGCGGCTTTTTCGCGCATTGCCGAGTAAATTCCCCAGATATTGCCGTAGGAAATTCGTCTCTCCCATGGATCGAAGTGATCCAATCCCCAATTCGGAGTCAACTCGGTCCCAGTCATATTTACGCGCCTCCACACAGAACTCTCTTAACTTGATTGAATAAATTTAGCGCCGAAATTCTTGCATTTCCATGCATTAAATCATTCGAGAGAGCTGGCGCGCGCAAAGCTTAGAAATGACTGCGGTGCCCTCCTAAACCTTTACGTAATTTCCACCTTGATCCAAGGCAAACACTTCCATGGCGGTGGACGTTAGCTTGTAATAGCCAATCTGGCCGAATTCCCTAGCCAACTGATCCACATCATGCTTGGATACCCTATAGATCGCATAGCCGAATTCTTTGTGGCTGCCAGATATGGAGCTGCCCACACTCACGAACATTCCAGCCGAATCCAGGGCACAGATGCGCGCAAACAGGCGCCTGTCACGCGAGTCATTCTCTTCGTCGGATATTGCCTCGCTTCCAGGATTGTAGGCGGTAATTATATAAAGGTCCTGCCCTTCCACCTCCTGGGGCACGGCCTCCGGAAAGTAACGCTCTCCATCCCAAAGAGTTATCCAGCGGCAAATATGTTGAATTTCAAGCACTGAACGCTTCCAAGTTTCCAAAAGGTCACCATTGAATTGCATTTTCCCAGCTTTCCAAACACTCAAGTATCTTTCCTGCACACCGGTGGACGCTTCGCACCACCCGGTTCACCAGTTCGACATCACCCTCAGACCAGCGGGCAACATATGGAAAAGAATAGGAAGAACTGTCAATCCCAAGGGCTCTGCATACGACATATGCGCAGCTTTCAGCCTCCAGTTCCGCCTGCGCCCGGGAGAGGACACCGTCGTGGTGAAGAATGACGTGGGCAGCCTCGTGCACCAGAGTCTTAAAGCGCTGGGACGAAGACACGTCTGAACGGACCCTTACCAGTTGATTTTCAAAATCCGTAAACCCGTTGACTGCGTCAAGCCGTTCAAATCCCACTGCAAATCCCTGCATGGAAAGAAATGAAGCCAATCTCTCAATCAATTCGAATATAGCATGAGATTCGACATCCAAAAGTAAAGGCTCTGGCGGCTGAGGCAGGTCGTCTCCAACAGTCTGCGATAGATCGAACACGCCTACCAGCCGAAATCCGAGCACAACTTCACTTGGGTTTCCGGTTGAATCGAGATCTAGACCTGTATCAACTTTTCTGACATTTGGAGCGAAGATGAACAATGCCTTCTCCCCCCTTTTTACCTGGCGTCCGAGCCTTTGCCATGCACGGTATCCAGCAACAAGGGTAGGTGAAAATCCCCTGTTGCAAGCCTGAGAAAATAACAGCAGCAAATTGGTGGCACTGTAACTTCTAAAGCGCGCAGACAAGTCGAGCAAGTCACGCCAATTCCCTTTGTCAAAAAGATTCCGAACGGCATCTTCAAGATCCAGCCCGTACCTTTCCAGCAGATCGACCTTCGTACTCATTGCTCCCCAACCGCATAGAACGGATAACTCCAATCTGACGTTTTGGGGTGGGGCTTCATAAACTATCAGTTTCAACTGACCTCCGAAAGATCCAATTATTTGAAGATGTACTCAAAGCCGGGTTTCATACTCGGGAGCAGCGGATCAGGTCAAAAGAACGTTTTTACGTATAATCGATGGCGTATGGCTCGGATTCCAGGGACACTGCGCCTCTATTGCAGCATGCACTTAACTAGGCGGTGCCGTGGCCTGGCACGAGGTCCGGGGCCGTGGCCTCAAGCAGATATTAAGGCAGGTCTGTGTGACAAATGTTACAGGTGTTTCCTTGACCCTCCCCGAAGGCTTCGGTATAGTGAGCCAGCAAGCATCACAGTTCTGCGTGCTTGTTCACCTGTTCACTTTTTCACAAACAAGGAGTGCGACAAATTATGGCTAGATGGCCTGACGGAAAGAGCATTGCATTTGGATTGATCATACCCTGGGAAGTTTGGCCGAGCGATATCGGCACGCCGAAGTCACATCAACGCGCTGCGCAGCGCCCCGTACCATCTGATGCGCTTTATCCACGTGACATGTGGGCAGTTTTTGACCATGAATATGCCGAAGCCCAAGGTCTGCGCCGCATCCTCAGCATGTTCGCAGACTACAACGTGCGTACCTCATTCGTAGCCAACGGAAAACGCGTCGAATTGAATCCGGATCTCGCCAGGGAGGCCGCTGCCGCCGGGCATGACATGGGAAGCGAAAACTATGAGCACGCATATCCGATAATGATGTCCCTCGAAGAAGAGAGGGCATCGCTTGAGCATACGGTGTCCGCTTTCAAATCCATATTGGGCTCAGCCCCAACCGGGTACATATCTCCGGGGCACCGGCCCACGCCAAATACAGTCCCTCTGGTCTTCGACTTGGGATACTCCTGGCATGCAGATTTTCAGGGGGATGACGTCCCATTTAGGATGCAGGATGGGGACCGCGATCTGGTGTGCATGCCGTATGCCCATGTTAGCGATTACCAGAGCTATTCTGCTGGAGGAAGAACTCCGCGTGACCTGCTGCAAATGGCGATCGACGAATTTGACGTGTTGAGAAAAGAAGGCCTTCGCGGCAGTCCGAAGATGATGGGCTTTGCCATTCACCCATTTATTTGTCACGGATTCAGAACGAGAATTCTCGAGCTAATGCTGGACCACATCTTGGCCTGCCCCGATGTCTGGGTGGCCACGCGAAGTGAGATAGCCGACTGGGTCCGCCAAAATCCTAAAGACTTTGCGACCGTTACGAAAGATCAGGTATTGAGTATGTTCCCTGCCACATAGCATCCGGACAAATATGACAGCTGGCAGGGAGTAGCAATTGCCGCTGGCGCTCAATTTGCTGACTGCCGAGACAGAAAGGCGGCTGTTGCAATCGGGAACAGAGTTCCTAATGAACCCAAGTTTGGTTCCCCGCATAAAGAGTGCGAAAAGATCGACGCTGGCTTAATGGTTTGCGCCCTAAATACTCCAGGCTATAGGTGCACCTGCGCGCTCCGCAGCCGCCTGCGGCAGAATGGAGGTATCCCATTTGTTGGCCATGAACCGCATTGCCGTCACACCGTCTGACTCCCGGGAGGCCAGCCATACAATTGGAGGCCCCATTTTTTCCGGGGGTACAAGCGATGTGCGCGATAAACCTGGCAGCTCAGGAATGAAGCGCGTATCAGCCTGGCCGCCGGGAATAAGGACGTTCACTGTCACCCCGGTGCCTTCAAGATCGCGGGCCATGATCGCCGCAAATGCCTCGCTTCCCGCTTTGCTGGGGCCGTATGGCGCTTGACCGGATCTCGTCATCGTATCGAGCCCAGTAGTGACTGTCACTATTCTTCCCCATCCCCGCTCCATCATGTATTTCGCAGCAGCACAGGATAACAGGAACGGAGCGATCATATGAAGGTCGACGAATCGGCGAACATCAGCACCAGTCAGTTCGTAAAATCTGATCGGATTGCTATAGCGGTCGCCGGGGCGAATGGTGCTAAGACTTATTCCGGCGTTATTTACAACCATGTCCATGTGCCCAAATGCGCTCAGACACTTTTCAACGACATCGGCAATACCTTTTTCATCAGTTACATCGGCACGCATTCCCTCGACATTCTTGCCGGCCTCTTTGCGGATTGCCTCGATCGGATCGTTGTCAATATCCACCACCAGGACCTTCGCGCCAGCGGCAGTCAGTGCAAGTGTCATGGCACGGCCCAGACCACGGGCGCCACCGGTGATCACCACCGAAGTGCCTTCTAAATTGGCCATTTGCTCCCCCTTTGCAGTATTGTCGCCAACCCCTGGAGAGATATGGCGCCTCGATGCCACGCGGATTTCACAGGGTGACCTTACGGACGGGCCCGGTTAGTTCAACTTGGACCCGGCCTCGCAGGACAACGGCGATTCCGACAGTCATCAAATATTTCAAAACTGGAAGGGCTAATCATGTGGACCGATGAACGCCAGTTGCCCGCCATCCACCACTATGGTCGCTCCAGTGATGTATGACGCCGCACCTGAAGCCAGAAATGCCACCACTCTTGCAATTTCAAGGGGGTCAGCCATTCGGCCAAGAAGTGTCCGTTGCTCGGCCTCATGCCGATTTGCCCTACCCTCGTCGAATGACCGCTGCCTGCGAGGAGTAAGAGTAGGTCCGGGACATACGCTGTTTGCCCGAACTCCTGATGAACCTACCTCGGTTGCAATCTGACGCGTCAAGTTGATGACTCCCGCTTTGGATGCGCAGTAGCTGGTATTGTTGCGGACACCGACTAGCCCGTACGTTGATGCAATATTTACAAAACTGCCATGCTGGCTTTCTACCATTGGCAGAAACTCCCGGGTCATCAGAAAGATGCTCGATAGATTCGTGGCCAGAATATGATTCCATTGGTCGAATTTCAAAACCCGGAATGAAGTGTTATCGTTAGTGCCCGCCACATTGATCACGCCGGCAACTGAGCCGAAGTCCCTGGAAATTTGCGCGGCAAGAGCCTGTACGCTCTGCTCCGAAGAGACGTCGGCAACATAGGCTCGGGGGTTCTCGCCGTAAGCGACGGCATCTGTAATTTCGTTAAGAATCTCATCGTTGAAATCAACCGCCAGAATAGTCGCATCCAGGTCTGCCAAGACTTCGCAGCAGGCGCGGCCTATGCCTGCGCCAGCCCCCGTCACAACTACCGGCGCTCCATCAAACCGAAGTGAGGAGAGCGTCTGGTTATCAATTCGCCTGTCAGTCATCACGTCACCGGAAACATGCTGAGCACGCTCTCCATGGAAACAGTGGCAAATTCTTTGGGATTCTTGCGAACCCAGTCGGTGATCTCGCTTCGGGTCGTAACCCAGACGTCCGGGCACGCCAGCACGTGTTCTAAAAGCCTTTCGATGGCTCGCGTACGAAATCCATGGCAAAGAAATGGGTGAATGGCAAAGCCCATCATCTTCGGACTGCCGCGAAGACCTTCCTTCCTTAACACGTCAAATTCGTCGATCGCCATCTCCAGCATGTCACGCGGCGTTCGGCCGTCAGTTGCATAGGTCTGGTAGTCGCTGACATGGGCATAAGGCATGCACACCAGATCGCGGTCTCCATCCTGCACCCTGAATGGCACGTCATCCCCCTGGAAATCTGACATCCAGTTGTAACCCAGCTCGAATATAAGCGGAAATGTATTGGGAGTGGGCCGGTGCCCCGGAGATATGTACCCGGTTGGGGCTGCACCCAGGACGGATTTGAAAGCTGCAACACAGCCTTCCAGCGACGCCCGTTCCTCCTCAAGGGTCATCATGATCGGGTAGACGTGCTCATAGTTTTCACTTCCCATGTCATGCCCGGCGGCCGCTGCCTCCCTGGCAAGATCCGGATTCATCTCGACGCGTTTTCCATTGGCTACGAACGTCGACTTGATATTGAAATCGTCAAACATGGTTAACAAGCGCCGCAAACCTTGAGCTTCGGCGTATTCATGGTCCCACACTGCCCACATATCACGGGGATAGCGTGCATCGGATGGGACAGCATGTTGCGAGCTGCGCTGGTTGGACTTTGGTGTGCCTATGTCAGCCGGCCAAACCTCCCATGGTATCATCAGTCCAAATGCCAGGCTTTTGCCGTCAGGCCATTTAATCATAGTTCCAACCCCCTTTAGGCTTTGCGATCAGAAGTGCATGAAATTGCCTTGCTCGCTGGCTCAGCATAGCTAAGCGTTTTGAAAGGTGTCAAGGAAACCTCAGAAAACAGGTGTAACATATGTCACACTAGATATTGATTCGAACCTTGAATTGTGAGCAATCTCTGACAGGGAATCGATCCGAAATCGGATTGGAGTTCATTCGCACGTAGTTACAGATCAGGTCTTGTTCTAACGAAGAAGACCACCTGAGTACAGGGGGGACAATGAACGTCACGAAATATCTGCGGCCAAACCTTAGATCGGGAGCGGGTCGATTCAGGTTACTTGCCGCAGGGGGAGCTGTCCTGCTTGCCGGCTGCGGATCTTCGACAGCCGCAAGTTCGACAACCACGACAGCCGCATCGACCACCACAACGGCCGCACTTCCCACCGTAACCATAGCCAAACCGGTCAACGTCGAAGAAACGGTTCTCGGAGATGTTACGAATCAACTGGGATATTTCCGGCCGGCTGGAGTGAATGTGAAATCAATACTTCTGGGGGGAAGCAGCGTCGCCAATGCGGCTCTGCAAAATGGGAGTGTCCAGTTCACAATTGTCAGCGCGTCTTCCCTGCTTTTGGCAGCCGCACACAATGTTCCCCTATATGCCGTTGGGGCCATCAATATCGGCGACACCGTGCAACTGGTGGTATCCAACGCTTGGCTCAAAGCACATAATTTATCTCCCAGCCAACCACTCGCGACCCGAATAAAGGGATTGGAGGGCTCCGTGGACGGCACCATCAGTTCAACTGACAAGTCAGCTATGACTGATTTTGAATCTCAGGCCGGGGTTTCCCCATCTTCGATAAAGGAGGAATCCATTACAAGCGTTACAGCGCTGCTGTCTGCACTCCAGCACGGCTCTATAGATGAATTCATAGCAAGTCCTCCAAACAGCAGCGTCGCTGTGAGCGGTGGATACGGAAGTGTGCTGGCGAGCGCTTCGGAACTCCCTTATGCCGGAGACGAGATATTTGACATATTGGTGACAACCAAGAGCTATGCCGAGGCCCATCCTAAAATCGTTACCGCCGTGACTAGTGCCATTTCCAAGGCACTGACCCAGCTCAGTACCCAAACGCCGGCAGGGGTTGCAGCCATGAATGCCAGCTTCCCTACGCTGTCCTCCTCGGTTATAAAGGATTCACTCTCTGGAATCAAGTGGTCCCCAAGTATGCAAATGTCTCAAAAGGGATGGGATGATGCCCTCACGCTGGCACAGAAATCGGGACTCCTCAAATCCAATCAACAGGTGAACGTCCAAGAGGGTGGAATCTGGACAAATCAATATCTGAAGTAGCCAATGTGATTCCGCGACTGTGTTGGTAGGCGCTTGCACATCATTTGCTTCACGCCAAGCCGCCCATTGGCGCCGCCAGCTCACCACTCGTTTCGAAATACACATAAGCGCAGCAGGGCTATTTAGAGCACCGGAAAGGCTTCCAGATATCATTTGGAGGCCTTTCCCCTAGTCGTCCACTGGGAAGCCCCGTGTCTATTCTGACTTTTGCAAGAAGTTGATTTTGCGGAAAAATGCCTTTCATCGTGTTGCCATAACAAGCTCTTTGCAGCAAACAGCATGGAATTCCCGTCTAAACGTGCCGATTTGACTATCCAAACCATCAGGTATGAAATACGCTGGAACGATGGCTACTTCAATACTTGGCACTTCAGTCCTTCGCGTGGAGGATCCGGAACTTCTAAGAGGAAATGGAACCTTCATCGACAATCAGGCGGGGTTTGCCCATGCAGTATTCTTGAGATCCCCATTTGCGCACGCGAGAGTGATAAGCATAGATACATCCGATGCACAAAAAATGCCTGGTGTGATCGCGATTTACACGGCAAAAGATCTCTCGATTCCGCCGCATCATGCGTTTTTCCCTTTAAATGACCTCTGCAAGCGGCCTCCGTTGGCAACGGGCAAAGTCCGCTTTGTTGGAGATGCTGTTGCGGTCGTTATCGCGGAGACAAAAGCCCAGGGCGTTGATGCCAGCGAAGCAATATACGTCGATTATGAACAGCTGCCGGCTGTCACAGACATGGAAAAGGCATTGGAGCCTGGAGCACCAATCCAGTTCGAAGAACTTGGCTCCAACCTGGCAGCGGGATCGAGAGAGAAAAACCAGGAGAATGTGCTTAGTGATGCAGAGCTTGTTGTACGTGGACGGTTTGTGAACCAAAGGGTGGCAGTCGTGCCAATGGAAGGCAATGCGATTTCGGTGATGCCAACTCCAGACGGCGACCGGGACATGACAATTAAAGTCTCCACTCAGATGCCTCACAACTTTGCAAAGGCAATTTCCAAAGTCCTTGACCTGGACCCTGACCGTATCCGTGTGATTGCACCCCATGTCGGTGGCGCATTTGGCGGCAAGGCCGGCGTTACTGCTGAGCATTCGGTCGTAATAGCATCCGCGCTAAAGCTGAAAATGCCAATCAAATGGAGCGAAACCCGTTCTGAAAATATGATATCGCTTCCGCACGGGCGGGGTCAGGTTCAGTACGTGGAAATGGGATTTACAAAAGAAGGAAGAATCACCGGACTGCGGTGTCGCATGGTTGGCGATGCCGGAGCATACGCAGGCTTTGGGGGCGGCCTGGTAATGGGCTCCACGAAACTGATGAGCCAGGGTGTCTACCAGATTCCAAAGCTCTCCTATGACGTGGCGGTGGCACTGACCAACACAACTCCGGTAGGAGCTTTCCGAGGTGCAGGCCGTCCTGAAGCAGCAGCCTTCCTTGAAAGAATCCTCGACATGGCAGCAGATGAACTTGGAATCGATCCCGTTGAACTGCGCAAAAAAAATCTGATACCCAAAACGCAGTTCCCATTTAAAACGCTGCCGGGTGCCAATTACGACAGCGGAGATTACGAAACCACTCTTGACAAGGCTCTTGAGCTGGCAGATTATTCAAGACTGCGATCTGACCAGGCTAAAAGAATCGCTGCTGGAAGCACCAAACTTCTTGGCATAGGAATTTCCACCTACGTCGAAGTCACCGCCGGCGGCGGCACCAGCGAGTATTCATCAGTGCAGATATTTCCCGATGGAACGGCATCGATAAAGGTTGGAACTTCAGCACACGGCCAAGGACACGCCACCTCCTTTGCAATGATCGTTTCCGACCGCTTTGGCATACCAATGGAGAAAATCAAGTTCATTCAGTCCGACACATCGGTTGTCCCCACGGGTGGTGGAACCGGCGGATCGAGGTCTCTGCAGATCGGCGGATCTGCCGTCGCAACCGCAAGCGAGTCACTTTTTCAAAAGGCCAAGCAACATGCTGCCAAGTATTTGGAAGCGAGCGAGGACGATATCGTTCTTGCAGACGGCGGTCTCGCTGTGGCCGGGGTGCCGTCATCCAGCATTTCCTTTGGGGAACTTGCAGCCTTTGCCGAAAACGAAGGTGACCCGCTGGTGACCAGTCTCGACTTCGTGCAAAAGGGTGCCACCTTTCCCTTCGGGTCCCACGTCAGCGTCGTTGAAGTGGATATAGAGACCGGTGAGGTAACCCCTCTCAGGCACATAGCAGTCGACGACTGCGGACGCATCCTAAACCCCATGATCGTCAAAGGTCAGCAGCATGGCGGCATTGCCCAGGGCATGGCGCAAGTTCTATGGGAACAATTCGTGTACGATGAAGACGGCAACCCGCTAACGAGCACGCTGGCGGAGTACGGCATGCCGAGTGCGGCTGAACTCCCATCATTTGTGACTTTCAATACGGAAACGCCCACAGCGCTCAATCCACTCGGTGCAAAAGGCATTGGAGAGTCTGGGACAATCGGCTCAATGCCCGCCGTGCATAATGCTGTAATCGACGCAATATCGCATCTGGGCATCAGGCATATCGATATGCCATTAACTCCCGAAAAGGTATGGCGGGCTATTGACTCCGCCACCAGAGGCCAGCCCCCACAGACGTGGAGCGAACCCCCCGCATTTTTCAGTGACCTGCCCCTCAGGGATTCATCGCCACGGCCAGCCGCCGCTGACGTTGATATTTAGACAGCCAAAACACCATAAATTGCAGGCTCAACGCTTTGACAACTGTCAACCGTCAAGTGGCTGCCATTCAAGGCTTCGCCCCTGCTGCTGGAAGTGACGACATATGGGACGACTTGGCCTGACTGACTACCTGTTGACGGTATCCATGACGGCATAGCGGTCTCCCAGCGCCGCCCCTTTTGGAAATGCCGCCTCTATGGCTTGAAGCTCTTCGGTAGTCAGAGTCAAATCAACTGCAGCTACATTCTCTTCGAGCCGGCTTATCCTCCTGGTACCAGGAATAGGTACGATGTTGTCGGATTGATTCAGCACCCAGGCCAGGGCCAGCTGGGCCGGAGTTACACCTTTGCCGCGCGCAATTTCGATGACTTTGTCGGCGAGCTCAAGATTCTTTTGGAAATTCTCCCCTTGGAAGCGCGGATATCTCCTTCTCGCATCATCGGGAGCCAAATCATCAATTGTCCGGACCTGGCCAGTCAAAAATCCCCGTCCCAGCGGAGAATAGGCTACAAATCCAATGCCAAGGTCTCTCACAGTTTGAAAAATCGCGTCTTCCGGATCGCGGCTCCACAGCGAGTATTCAGTCTGCAGCGCGCTGATAGGGAACGTTGCATGGGCCCGTCTAAGCGTTTCAGGTGCCGCTTCGGACATCCCGAGATAACGAACCTTGCCGGCCTCCACCAGTTCAGACATGGCTCCAATTGTCTCTTCAATGGGCACTTTGATGTCTACCCTGTGCTGGTAGTAAAGGTCAATAACGTCAACACCGAGCCGCTTCAACGAAGCCTCGCAGGACTTCCTGACATATTCAGGATCTCCCCGCACGCCGAGATGTTCGCCATTCTCACCACGGGAGTTACCAAACTTGGTCGCCAGGATGACCTCATCACGGCGTGGAGCAATCGCCTTGCCGACTAATACCTCGTTCGTGAAAGGTCCGTACATGTCAGCAGTATCAAGGAAGGTGACCCCAAGATCAACCGCCCTTTGAATTACCTTAATGTCTTCCGAATCGTCTGATGGTCCATAGAATTCGCTCATTCCCATACAACCCAGACCAATGGAAGAAACCTCGAGACCGAGTGAACCAAGCTTTCTTTGCCGCATATCCAACTCCTTGATCCAGATTCATGCACCTCATACGACTAGCACCGCAGAGATTAGTTGCAATATACAAATATATGCCTTGATCCAGCCGACAATCAATTACCGATGCCTCAGATGACCGGCAATGAACGGTTGAAAAACTCTGACCGCGTATACCATTTAGCCACAATTAACCGCGCAACTGTGATCAGCCATTGGCATAAAGCCCCGGAACCCAGCTTGCCCTGACTCATTTGCCGAAATGCGCATCATCACTAAGATCTGTGACGCCAGGGCAGCAGTGGAAAGCGGAGGACCAGATCTCTCTCTCTCTGCAACTTTCTCAGAAACATCGAGGATAGGCTCTGCTCAGACGGGCGGCGCCAGCTTACATTAACATAGTGCGCCATTATCGCTTGACATAAGATAGTGGGCGTCGCCGGTTAAAAATGGCCGATCGAACCGTAGTGCCCAAATAAATTTCCCATAATTTCTGGAAAGGACGATATGACCTACCCGCAGGTTGGACTTTTCGCCGTTGGCAGCCCTTCGCACAGCTACCTGGAATTTAAGACTGAGCCACAAAGCAGCAACCTGGATCTAATCAAGGCTGTTGCAAACATGGAATTTCTGCAGTCGACAGTGAATGGACTCAATTTGGTAATAGGGGTGCGGCCTTCGATTTGGTCATCGCTGGCTCCAAGCGACCTACCGCCAGGCATATTCGATTTTGGCGAATCTCTAATCGGGCCAGATGGCTTTGCGATGCCTGCAACTCAGCGGGATCTTTGGTTGTGGATTTCCGGGCAGTCTACAAGCCAAGTTTTCGATGCTGGCCTTGGCATCATCAACATTCTCTCGGCATATGCAACGATAGTGGAAGACATTTCCGGATGGAGCTATCGCCAGAACCGGGACCTTACCGGATTCATCGATGGTTCGGCAAATCCCAGCCTGCTGGAAGCTCCGGAAATAGCGCTTTTCCCTCATCGGACGCCAGGTGCCGGCGGAAGCATACTGCTTTTCCAAAAATGGCGCCATAATCTAAAGTCATTTGGCGGGCTTTCCATGAAAGAACAGGAAATGGTAATTGGGAGGACAAAGGAAATGAGCTATGAGTTCGAGGAGAAAGACCTTCCATCGAATTCACATGTCGCCCGCACCACCCTGACGGCAGACGGGCGTGAGCTCCCCATTTTCCGGCGCAATGTTTCCTATGGCACGCCTACCGACCACGGCACGGTCTTTGTCGGATTCAGCAACGATCAGAGCAGACTGCACGAAATGTTGAAGAAAATGACTGGAATTCCAGACGGCACGCGAGACGCACTCACGCATTTCACTACGCCATTGACTGGATCGTACTACTTTATCCCGTCGATCGATTCTCTTAGGAAATTTGCTGACAGGACCGAGTTCCTTTCGGCAAGATCCGAGCTGTAAACATTGACCTTGTGCCCGTTGAGGTATATGAAGATCTCTGAAAAACCATGCACGTTATCGCCGAATCTTTCTATAGCAGCATCTTTATAAGCCTTGTATCGAGAACCAGGAGTTTCCCAGCCGTCCGCTATCCTTCTAATTCAGGCAAACGGCATTGGCTCAAACCTGACTGAACACGACTGTGGGAGCAAGTTGCTCACAAGAAGCTACATTAGTCCGCTGTTCAGAATCGCCAAATTCAAATGCATCTTGATGACATGCATTACTCCAGTTGATAGGTTGTTAGAGGTTGGAATTTAGCGAATCTGATATCAACCCGAATAAGCAGGCAAGGCACCGCGCTCAGCCATAGTTTTGGAATGATCGGAGAATCACCTTGTCCAAAAGGATGCCTTTGAAACTCAAAGTTCAGCTTGAATTACAGGTCTAACGCCTCAAATAAAAGATTTTAAAGATGCTCAAACGAAAAAAAAGGCCAATGGGAAACTATCGGGCAGCATCGGATACTCCGACGGTCGATCGGCAATCCGGCTCGCACACATTACCTTCCTGGTCTGTCTATATTTCCACTACTGGCTTGGTTGGCAGCACTTTGATAGCGGTGTTGTACTATTCAGGACTGCAGTCCAAACAAGCCGCTGGGAACCTTTTAGCCCTTGCACTCTCCGTCACAATCATTGCCGGCGCGGCGGGAAACTTTTCGGTTCTTGCATTGCGCGAAGAACGCTCAGGAACCTTCTCGGCCTATTGGATCGATCTGCCTGACGGTTTCAATCTCGCATCCCTGATTCTCAGCACAGCTTTGCTGGCATTTGGAACTTATTTGACAATTGGGCGTACAGAAGTACTCATTGACACGACCATTGGAACTGGATTGTCATTCTTGTATTTGTGTCAGATAGCATCAGTGGTCACCCTTCACCGGCTCCGCATAAAGCTTGGGCTTGGGCTCGCTATCGCCCTTGGTTATTCAATCGCGGTGCTGACAGCATCCTGGACTCTTGCCACCCTGGCTGGACTCGCCTTGCATCTGCTGCTGTTCGCAACTACCGGCATAGTCTTAGGATTTCTCTCGAACAGCATCCATGAAGAGATGCTGAAGAAGTCAAACTTTGCCGCGCTAATGGCCTCAAAAGCAAGGCTTTGGAGCGAGATCGCCCAAAAAGCTCACCAGATAGCCGAAATGCAAAACTCAGCTGAAATCCAGAAGGCCGTCGTAGACGCCACTGAGGCGCTCGGCTATCCCGCGTCGGCCATAGCTGTTTTAGGCAAAGACAAGAAGACGTTCCGATATCTCTATCCCGCTGACACGGTCCCCAAAGAGCTGCTGGGCCACGATATGCCTTTGAGCGGCATCTCATCGCGGGTATTGGAATTCAAAAATACCCAGATACTCGATTACCTAAGTTTTGACAATGCTGTACCGCTTCTTCGAGACGTCGGGCTCCGAACGACTATCGGCATTCCCATGTGGAACTTTGGTGAGATAGTGGCGGTGCTAATTGCCGGCAGCCTAAGCAAGCGGGATATATTTGCCGAGGAACTCACTGCTCTCGAGTTATTGGCTGCGGCCGGAAGCTCTGCTCTCCAACATATGTCGATCACTTCATCGCTTATTGCACAGCTAACTCAATACACCTCCATGATCGAAGACGCACCAAACCCGACAATTGTCATCGACGAGAATAAACAAATAGTCCTCGCAAACAAACGTATGGATTTGCTGCTGGGCTATCCGCGCAAACGGCTTACCAGCATGAATCTCAACGAGTTCCTCGCGAATCCTGACCCGATCTATTCACTGCTCAGCCATGGTGTGCCAGCGAATTCCTCTGCCCAGTTCCAGAGCTTTGCCACCTCCAGTGATCAAACCCGTCTCGAAGTCGAAGTCAGCGCATCCAAAGGCCGAACAGACTCGGACCACGAGCTGGTGGCGATTACATTCCGGGACATAACCCAGCAAAGACAGCTGGAAGCCAAACTTCTGGACCTGGCAAACTTTGACCCCGTCACTGGGCTTGCCAATAGAGCGCATCTGCTGAATGACCTTAGAAAAGCTGTGCTGCGAAATGCGCGCACAAATGGGGCGGTTGTCCTGATACTCTTCGAGCTTGAGAACTTCGCGTCAGTTTCCCGCGGCAGACGCACTCCAGAGAGAGAACACATCCTCTTGGCAATTCTCCACGACCTCGAAGCTTATATACGAGATGGCGACTTACTCGCCAGGGTTGGGGAAAACCGCTTCGCGATACTCGCGGAAGACCTTTCAGAATCACGCACTCTCAGTTATGTGCGCCAATTATTGAATTTTACAACCGAAACCAGATATGTCGACCAGACAGCTGTGCGAGCTGATGCCACTTTCGGAATCGCCTTCGCCGGCCCCGCCATCAGCGCAGAAACACTGCTTCAGAGGGCAAATAGCGCCTTGCTGAGAGCGCTTACGAACCACGAGTCAAAAATAGCCTTCTTCAGTAAAGAGCAAAGAGCTGCGGCCCAACAGCGCCTTCAAATGGAAGACGACTTGAACCGGGCGCTTCGGGAACAACAGTTTCGCTTGGAATACCAGCCAATCGTTAATATGGATACAGGTCGAATTGAAGCTGCCGAAGCCTTAATCAGGTGGAATCGCAGCGGGAATTGTCCTGTGCCTTCCGATTCATTCATATCTGTGGCCGAGGAAACAGGACTTATCATTCCGATTGGGACCTGGGTCATAAGAGAAGCTGCGCGGCAGCTGGCACTTTGGCGAAGGAGCGACTCCATATTTCCTGGGTTCAGCATGCATCTCAACGTTTCAAGGGTGCAGCTCCAGTCAGATGAGATTCTTCGTGACATCACCCTGGCGCTTGATGACTTCCAAATTCCGAGTGACAGGCTTTCTGTGGAAATTACTGAGACAGCGCTGCTCAGCGATTATGAGACAGCTAATCAAATCATCCACAAGCTCTCTGAGCTCGGCGTCCTGATCGCAATTGACGATTTCGGCACGGGCTATTCGTCACTCAGTATGCTTACCACGCTTCCAATCGACATAGTGAAAATCGACAAGTCTTTTGTGGATCAACTCGGCACCACAAGCGATCTTACGGTTGAAGCGATCATCAACATGGCAAATCGGCTCAATCTCATCATTGTGGCTGAAGGCATAGAATCGCCCGGCCAAGCCGAAAAACTGAAACAGTTTGGCTGCCATTACGGGCAGGGCTTTTTGTATAGCAAGTCAGTTCCCCCTGAACAGGTCCCGAACCTGAAAATAAATTGAGCTCCGGCTCCTGGACCATTCTCCGGAAGCACTCTAAAAACAAACTTTTGGAGAGATCCAGCGCCTAACACTTCAGAGCCGAAAGTGGAATGCTATGCAGTTTGGGTGGAATGCTGCTAGAAGCTGATATCCAGTACAAGGTATTCCCAACCTGGTATACGAAAGCATTTTTTGATGAACTTTGAACACCAGCGGGTAATCCCTCAACTGGACACCAATCCTTTGATCCAGGAGACAAGAGATCCCATTCGAAACCGTTGGCCCTGCCGCCCGTCACAAGCAGCGACCCGTTAGAAAGCATTTGAAGCTCTGCGCCATCGATTCCATCTGCAAGTGAATCGGATGCCACGCCGGGAACGGGTGGAACTCCCAGGACCCTCCAACTTGAACCGCCGTCCACGGATTCTCTTACCAGATATGGCGAGCCGGATGAGAACAGCAGCTCAGTCTGGCGGGAAACCGCAACGATTTCATTAGCTTCACAGTTTTGAACCTGGGACGGCCATGCGGCCTTGTGCCAATTTCCACCACTGTCGAGCGAATATAAGATCGTCTGCAGGCTGGGCAGCTGGGCACAGCTTCCGGGAAGATACGAGCCATAGGTTATGCACGGTCCGCGTGCTGGACACGCCAGTGTCCCGGGTTGCCAGGAAGTGTCCCCCGCTTTGAGCATCTCGACAAGCGGAATTGCCCCTGCATCGGCAACATAGGCTCCGGTTTTGGCTGCACTGGGCGCAAAAAGTGCCTGCAACGAGCTACCCTGATAGCGGAAACCTGCAAATCCATCGATTTGAGCGCCCAATGGAGCCGGCACCGGCGTCCAATGTTTTCCCTGATCAGATGTTTGAAGCGCGATGCTTTGAAATATCGGAGCCTGGTAATTTGGATCGACAAGGAATGAAGCCAACACAATCTTCCCTGCAGGTCCCCCATCGGCTAATGCAACGGAGTCGCATTGAGGCACGGGGCCGCCCACCAGACCATATCCAAGCCCGACAAGCTCCCTACCAGCGGCCACCGTCGAAATGCTCTCATTCGAGTTAAGGCCGGATACGCCGATTTTTCCCCTGCTGCACCAGACTATCTCTCCAGGATTAGCTGGATTCTCCGTAATTGGTGATGACCCGCTGAACTCGATCGAAGCTGGTTTTACTTTTCCGAGGGTTGAAACTTCCGGCGGAGCCTGCACCACGATTCCGGCGTGACCTACGAGAATTTCGCTTCCGCCTTTGGCTGTAGACGAGAAGTTCAACTCGCCCGCGGGTGCCTTTCCAGGAGTGATTTTCAGCTGGAACACGAATGGCTGGCTTGAACCGATTATCGATTGCAGCGGAGCGAATCCTGTCACCTTTAT
This sequence comes from Actinomycetota bacterium, assembly GCA_004298555.1. Lineage (GTDB taxonomy): Bacteria > Actinomycetota > Acidimicrobiia > Acidimicrobiales > Acidimicrobiaceae > SCQM01. The sequence goes on from SCQM01000024.1 coordinate 18,656, forward strand.
AACGTCGCCCGGGAAGGTTATTGCTGGAGACGCGCTCAGCCGCGCACATTCATCCTCACTTGAGCACCAGGGAAGAGACCTCGGACTGGCGTTCAAATGATAGGTGGCCGATCCTTCCGAGCCACCAAGCCCGCACCCTTTGACTTCGCTCAGACATTCAACCGACACCGCGTAGTCACCGCTCGCCAAAGGAGCCACTGCATTTTCTCCAGATCGAAACCAAGGCGCACCCGGGACAACAATTGAGGACATGAATTCCGTAGGCTTTATCCATTTCAGAGCTACGCCTTGATAGCGCAGTCCTGATTCACAACCATCCCAGCAAAGCTCGGCATGGCCCACCTGCCTTGGCAAGGGCGCCGCCAACCTGCCGGTCACTTTGAGAACCGAACCCGGTGGCCCTGAAGCAGGTGAAAGGCTTATTTGAACAGCCGGCTCCACGGTAGAACTGGAAACGGTAACTCCCTGTTTAGCCGGCAAAGCTCCTTTCGCCGGAGCAATTACATCGACTGCCAACGAGTAATTCCCCGGGCCTAAAGCGCCAATCCTGATGCACGCACTAATTGCTCCGTCCATCGACTGGGAAATCTCCTGATCAGGCCCAATCGAGTTGCCGTTTTTCGCGCAACCGGCAGACGCGAACGAGGTGTATTGCCTTGGCAGGGCTTTAACAGGGCTTGGTGCACCGCCGTTTACCCGGCCGGCGGCGTTCACCGAGGATCCGCAACTGCCAAAAATCACCACCAATCCCAGCAGGCCTAAAAATGAAAACCGGTGCACAATTACTCGAAGATTCACTCGGCATACCTTTGCGCGGCAGAAGCATCTAGGGATCGATGGCGTGAGAGCATCATAGCTGGAGACAAGCACGACTTGACGCCTTGCGCCAATCGCGGACCTGCGACACATTCAAGGTCTCTGGAAACCCAGTCGGCCATGTTATCAACCATTCGCCATTCCGCCGTGAAAACCCTTCCCTCCAGGAAGCATCAGTGGGCTGCCCAGTCCAAAAACCTCGGATTTGCAGAAATCACGACCGGTATTTTCGCACCGGCTGCAACTTCCAATTGCCAGCCTCCTTGATTTAGGTTCTTTTATAGATGAAACTAGGTCATACCAATAAACAATTCGGAGATAGCAGGATAACATCTCCAGGGGGAAATTGACAATGACTGAACCGCGAATCCTGGTGGATTCTTATCTCGAGTGGGCACACGGCGAAGGAATCCCGGTCCATGAAGGATTCGGCTTCGACCTGCTCCACCTTGACGTGAAGCCATGGTCCAGACTAGGGGCGAACGGCGCGATTGCTCTGGTAGCCGGGCGCGGGGATTTTCTAGATACCCACGTTATTGAAATTCCTGGCGGCGGGTCCACCGAACCTCAAAGGCACCTGTTTGAAGAGGTGGTCTATGTTCTCGACGGCCATGGAAGCACCACGGTGACAGGGCCCGGCAACCGCCATCACTCATTTGAGTGGGGTCCGAAGAGCCTTTTTGCGGTTCCCCTGAACGCCTCCTACCGCCATTTCAACACAAGCGGCAACAAGGCGGTCCGTCTTGTCTCTACAACCAACTTGCCAATGGTGATGAAAATGTTTCGAAATTCGCAGTTCGTCTTTCAAAATTCATTTGAATTTGCCGAGCGCATCGGTGACTCGAGGTATTTCGAAGGCGAAGGAGACTTTATCGATATCAGGCCCGGGCGCCATATGTGGGAAACAAACTTCGTGCCTGATCTCAGTGTTTTTGAACTTCGCCAATGGAAAGCGAGAGGTGCAGGCGGATCGAGCATAATGTTTGCAATGGCGGATGAAACAATGCACGTCCATTGCTCGGAAATGCCCGTGGGCACTTACAAGAAGGCCCATCGGCACGGAGCCGATTTCCACATTTTTCCGGTCACAGGACATGGCTACTCATTGTTTTGGTATGAGGGTGATAAGGATTTCGTGCGCTTCGACTGGAAGCATGGAAGCCTGTATGCTCCCGCAGACCTCCAGTTCCATCAGCACTTCAATACGAGCCCGGAACCTGCACGGTATCTTGCTGTGGCGTTTGGCGGGCTCCGCTATCCTTTCAGCGAGGATAAGCGGAAACAATATGTGGGGATGGATATAAGCATCAAAAACGGGGGCCGCCAAATCGAGTACGAGGATCAAAATCCAAAGATCCACCAGCTCTACCTTGAGGAGCTGAAGGAAACCGGCATCGAGCCAAATATGGCTGAGATCAATGTTCGTCAATGACCCCAAGAAGCCTGGGACTGGGCTCTCCAGCTGAAAAAGCTGAAATTCGAGCCGCCCTTGACTTGCCGAGCCAGCTGCCGTCAGAGCGTGCAGCAACGCGATCCCGAGACCTGGAATGCCCCTCGTCCTAGGGGCGGGGTTCACATTGCATACTTAATTTGGAAAAAAGTCCTAGCACGAAATGGAGAGATCAGATGATAATTTCCAAACAGACACCTGAAATGCACGGGAAAGACCACAACAACCGAGGAA